>CAZOOX010000233.1:0-1980 GCA_964581545.1 uncultured Anaerolineaceae bacterium | reverse complement strand
GTATTCCTTCTAAAAGCCCCTTGTTTTCTTAAATGCGAAGCATTTGGGGGGACGCTCCGAGCCGCTGTACTGAGCTTGTCGAAGTAGCAGCAAGGAGCAGGGGGGCTTCCCCACAGTCAAAAACGCTTCTGAAGGGAAAAACTGAGTAACATGAGTTAAACCATAAAATCCGGTAAAATTAGTTGTTTTTAGATGATCACTAAGGAGATTAATATGCTAATCAAAAAGTTTTCTGATGTCGAAGTAACCCCCATCACAGCCGCCAAAGATACAACTATTCAGGTTTTAATCTCATCCGATGAAGCGCCGCACTTTGCGATGCGCCGCATTGAGATGAAGCCAGGCGGCAGTATGCCCCTGCATACGAATACCGTCGAGCATGAGCAACTTGTCCTCGGCGGGCGCGGACGAGTTGTGCTCGGGGACCAAGTTTACGAAGTCAGCAAGGACGATGTGCTCTTCATACCTGCTGGACTGCGGCATTCCTACAAAACCATCGGCGATGATGAGGCTTTTGTCTTCTTGTGTTCAGTGCCGAATAAGCCCGATAAGATTGAGATTTGTGAATAAATTATTAGCCACCTGACAGTTTGGTTTTTGAAGGTGGTTGAGTAGCTCCGAATGCTTTTTACCCTTTTGGATCCACGTCGGAGCGTATCGAAACCACAAAACACTCTTTTTAGCAAACTGTCAGGTAGCTAGAACAAACAATTCTCCCTCCGCTTGCGGAGGAACTTGGATGTGTACAAAAAGTGCCGAAGTTTGAAAACTTCGGCACTTTTCTTTATGGCACGATAACACTTTCTATTCGATAGAGAACAGGACGACTTTTTAGTTCGACGAGTATGAGTTCTGTTGCACATCCAGTGATGGTTGTGCGTGGGGAGATGGTGCTCAATTCTTCTGTTGGGCTAATGAAAAAATGCGAGCGTCCCCCAGGTATTAAATTATTTGCAGCGAAGATGCGTGTCGGGCTATCTTTGGCTTGATTAACCAGCTCTTGAAATAGAAGGTCGATATTTCTTTCAACACCGTTATTATGGAATTCTTCTAAACAAAGCAAAGACAAATTGTTGCAAATACTGCTATTTTCATGGTGCGAAGGAAGCAGGTCTATATGTGATGCAGGATGTACTTGAATAGCATATGGGACTTGCTTTGCGGGGCAAGATGGTATGGTAAAAGTGGGTTGAGGAGTCAGGTAAAAAACGAGAATGGGGAAAACTACTGTGCCCAGCGCAAGCACGCCAGAGAAAAGGATGTAATGATGTGTTTGGCGTTGAGATTTTTCAGGAAAAACTTCTTTTCTTTGAGTTGATGTGGCGAAAGAGACCAGCGCAAAGAAGATTGGCATTGTACTGGCATAAAATCGATTTCCACCGTCAATTGGAGGCAGGAAGGGAATGGAAAAAAATATTCCTAGAAAACCGGCTAGAAGCAGAGCTGGTAGTCCTTTATGAATATTTTTAATAGACAAATATAGCCCTCTAAAAACCAGAAATAGACCAACTACCCATAAACCTTGATCAAGCCAATTCATTTGAGAGCCGTAGAAACTGAAAATCCCTATCCCGGGTATGAAAAAATCGCGATAAGATTTTGCTGCACCGATAAGAAGACTCGTTGGGTGGGTTTTAAAGAATTGAACGGCGGAATCCATGATTATTTTAGGATCTCGTGTCCCTAACTCTTCAATAGCGCGATGCCATCCGGTTCCCCCGTGTACTTGTCCATAGAAAGAGTAGGCAAAGTTTCCAAAGGAGTAATCTCCCGGCGCAACTAAAAGCCGAGAATATAGTGTGCTAATAAGAAAATATGAAATAAAAACAGCAAGAAGGCTGAGACAAAAAACTTTCCAAGAGAATCTCTTAGACTCTCGGAAAAAATATCCGGACCATAAAGCTATAAAAGGAAGCACAAAGAAAGCACCTGCTCGTACGCTGATCGCAAGTATTGTAACGAAGCTTGCGTAGATCAGTA
>CAZOOX010000232.1:0-2039 GCA_964581545.1 uncultured Anaerolineaceae bacterium | reverse complement strand
AATAAATGACCTTTACCCAAAGTAAATGGAGTCTTGACGATCTTTTCCCTGGATTTGAAAGCAAAGAACTCGAAACAAGCTACAAAGAGTTAGATGAACAGATCACCGCTTTTGAAGCCCTGCGTCCAAAACTCAAAGCCGATATGGATGTGGAAGACTTCATGGAGATGCTTGAAGCCTCCGAAAAAAGCACCCGTATTATTCATAAACTCTATTCTTTCGCCGGATTAGCTTTTTCTGCCGATACACAAGATCAGGTTGCACAATCTGCGCAGTCACGGATAGATCAATTTTACGCAGAAGTGCAAAATCGCACCCTTTTCTTCAGCCTGTGGTGGAAAGACCTCGATGAAGAAAGCGCCAAACGTTTTATGGATGTTTCTGGCGATTATCGCTATTATCTCGAAGAAATTCGCAATTTTAAACCACATACTCTCAGCGAAGCGGAAGAGAAAATTCTCAATATCAAAAATGTGACTGGTTCCAGCGCATTAGTGACTCTTTATAGTGCCATAACGAATCGCTACGTATTCAAGTTAAAGGTAGATGGTGAAGAAAAAGAGATGACACGTGGCGAGTTGATGACCTTTGTCCGGGGGGCAGATGCTGACCAACGCGCCGCTGCTTATCAGGAGCTATACCGCGTATACGCTGAGGATGGGCCGATCCTTGGGCAGATGTATCAAACTCGGGTACGAGATTGGGGCAACGAAAACGTCAACCTGCGCAAATTTGAAAATCCTATTTCTGTCAGAAATTTGGGGAACGACATCCCAGATGAAGCCGTCGACACTTTGCTGGATGTTTGTGAGAAAAATTCAGATATTTTCCAGCGTTATTTCAAACTCAAGGCAAAACACCTTAGTGTGGATAAATTACGTCGTTACGATGTCTATGCCCCAGTCGTGAAATCGGATAAGAAATATGATTTTGGCAAAGCAGCAGAAATGGTGATGGAATCCTTCGGGACATTCGACCCCAAACTTGCCAGCCTTGCCCAACGTGTTTTCGACGACGAACATCTCGATTCTGAAGTCCGCAAAGGGAAACGGGGCGGCGCATTTTGTTGGTCGGTGACCCCTGAAATGTCCCCGTGGGTGATGTTGAATTATCAGGGGCGTGCCGATGATGTAGCGACAATGGCGCACGAACTGGGGCACGCTATCCACGCGATGTTAGCAGAACATCATACTATTTTTACTTTCCGTTCATCCCTGCCACTGGCAGAAACAGCCTCCACCTTTGGCGAAATGATGCTCGTAGATCAGCTGCTCGAAAACGAGACCGACGAATCCGTGCGCCGTGATCTCCTCTTCCGTCAGGTGGACGACTCTTATGCCACCATCATGCGTCAGGCTTATTTCGCCCTCTTTGAACGCAAAGCACATCAGATGGTCAAAGAGAATGCATCAGTAGATGAGTTGGCAGCAACCTACCTTGAAAATCTTGAAACGCAATTTGGCGACGCAGTGGATGTGAGCGATGAATTCAAATGGGAGTGGGTTTCTATCCCGCATATTTATAACGCCCCGTTTTATGTTTATGCTTATGCATTTGGGCAGTTACTGGTGCTTTCACTTTATAAGCAATTCAAAGCCGAAGGCGAGGCTTTCAAGCCCCGCTATCTAAAACTGCTCTCGGCAGGCGGCTCCCAAGCCCCCGAAAAGATCCTGACCAAAGCCGGGATCAATATCCGCAGCGCGAAGTTTTGGCAGGGTGGCTTTGATGTGATCAAAGAATTGGTTGAGCAACTGGAAGAATTACCGATTGCGTAAATATTCTCGCTATATCAAAAGCCCGTGCAAAAAGCACGGGCTTTTGGATGAGTATATATGAATATTTTTACGCTATGGAATGGTAATTTCAAAATAATCGAACATCCCGACAAGTGCATTATTCGTACCAGAATTAGTGACACCGATGCCTACTCTGCTAAATTGGAAGTAATTCCCAAAGCGGCCCAGGCGAGTGTCAAGAAGTTTGCGTAAATGGGATTTAGATTTTGATGCGTCCCTCAAAGCGAATGGCGAGCTGGTTCA
>CAZOOX010000231.1:0-2231 GCA_964581545.1 uncultured Anaerolineaceae bacterium | reverse complement strand
GCCATCAATTTTATAGTCATACTGACGGCTGCTAACTTTGCGATTTAGGGCATTGCTCAACCCTCCATCAGTATATTTGCGCCTGATACGTCCCACAGTTGCCATGCCAACATCTAGTGCCTGGCTAATTGCATCATCAGTCCAGTCTTCATCTGCCTTGAGCAAAATTCTCGCTCGCGTTAGCTTCCGTGCTTTTGCTACACCGGTGGAGACTAAGTTTTCAAGATGGTCTCGCTCTGATTGTGACAATTCAACTTTGTAGGTCTTTTTTCTGGGCATCCTTTTTCTCCATCTGTGAATATGAAAGAAGGATACTCAATAAATCTATTTCTATCAATTTATACTTGACTATGTACTAGTTTCTTTCCATTAAACCAGCTAATACTTCCTCTGATTTTTCTTCAACAACATTGTGCTGGCTATCGCCATGACTATCCATCGTCACGACGACGGGGAAATCTTTCACATCGATCACCCACATTGCTTCAGGGACACCAAAATCGAGTTTGTGAACGGTGAGCACTTCTTGCACCGATTGTGCAATGAGAGATGCTGCGCCGCCAATGGCATGGAAATAAACCGCAGGCGTATCCACGCAGCCTTGCAGCGTTTTTCCTGCCATGCCGCCTTTGCCGATCACGCCTTTCAGGTTAAAGTGCTTCATCACATCTGCCTGATAAGGTTCTTCACGAATGGATGTAGTTGGTCCTGCTGCCAGGAATTTATAGTCGCCACTTTCTACGCCTGCCACAACGGGGCCACAATGGTAAATGATTCCACCGTCGAGAATGGGTTTGATCGCTTCGTAAACGGCCAGGTCATCTTCGCTAGGCTCAACTTTTTTGGCAATAAAGGCATCGTTCATCCATTTATGAACGGCGTCGCGCCCGGTCATCATTACGCCTGAGAGTAGCACTGTTTCACCGACTTTCAGATCGCGAATGCTTTCATCGCTGATGGGGAGTGTTAGTTTTTTCATTATTTTTCTCCATTTACCTATGCTCTAGCTGGATTTGCAATCCAGCGTTCTTTAGAATTATCAGCGGGGATTACAAATCCCCTAAGAGCGTAAGTGAATTAATCGTAGCTAATTTCTGTGCCATTCACCGTCATTTTGCGGCGGCGATAGGCCCAGCACATATATGAGACTGACACAAAATAGCTGGCAGGCAAACGATGTAGACCTTTGATCTTTGTATCCAGTACGGTGGTTTTGCCGCCAAAGCCCATTGGCCCGATGCCCATCTGATTGACTTCTTCAGTGATCTGATTTTCCATCGCATTCAGTTCTGGGTTGGGATTTTCCTCGCCGATTTTGCCGAGCAAAGTTTCTTTGGATGCCAAATAGGATCCGCCCCGATCTCCGCCGATGGCGACGCCGAGAACGCCGGGGGCGCACCCTTTGCCTTGGGCTTGATGCACGGCATCGAGAACAACTTTCCGTACCCCGGCAAGGTCACGCCCTGCGCCCATTTCGGTGTTGGGGAGTTTATATTGTGCGCCGACATTTTCACAGCCGCCGCCTTTGAGCATTAATTCCATAGTCAGCGGGAGATTTTCGTCCACTTCTTCAAAATGGATGGTGGGGTAGTAATCGTCGCCGCTATTATCACCTGTATTTTTACCGGTAATCGTATTTACAGAGTTGGGGCGTAGATAATTTAGCTTGGTTGCTTCAACGACAGCATCCTGAATTTGTTTTTTGAGTTTGCGGGTACTCAGCCCTTCGGGGTAGTGGACGTAGAAGAGCAGGGTACCTGTATCCTGGCAGATCGGCGTAGAGTTCTTTCTCGCCAGATCTACGTTCTTTAAAATGGTATCAAGCGCACCCTGCGCAGCGGATCCCGGTTCTTCATCCGCATAAGAGGCGCGCAGCTTTGCTTCGACATCTGCCGGTAGATCAGTAGATGTGCGCCGCACGAGTTCGAGTATTTCTTGGGTCAGGTCTTGCATAGGGACCTCCAGATTGGGAAATTAAATGATGACATTATGATACTCCAAAAGGTACTTTTTGGGAGTGATGAAGCGCGTAGATGGCGGGGAGGAGTGTCATAGACGAAGGAAAGAAAGCCTATGCTATACTTGAATCTCCCAACAAATAGGCATTCCCTGATTACCTCCATAGGTGAGCAAGATGAGCGATGAAAAGAAGACCAAGAGTCAATTGATTGAAGAGTTGGCACCTTATTTTTGCGCCCATAGAGACTGTTTCTATTGCTTTTAGAGACCTG
>CAZOOX010000230.1:0-2327 GCA_964581545.1 uncultured Anaerolineaceae bacterium | reverse complement strand
CAGGTCTCTAAAAGCAATAGAAACAGTCTCTATGGGCGCAAAAATAAGGTAGCAATAAGCGCACAGTCTTTATTATTGTAGATGTTTTTGCGTTTAAAAAACAAGAGCGGGGGTTACCCGCTCTACTTTGCTATTTCTGGCTTCATCTCGTGCCAATCTGTCGCGCCCTGATAGGCTCGCCCGATGGCAAATAAACTCTCTTCGCTAAACGGCGCACCCATCAACTGCATCCCAATGGGCATCTTGTCGCCGTCAAAACCGACGGGAATCGCCAGCCCGGGCACTCCAGCCAAATTTGCAGGGAGGGTGAAAATATCTTCGAGATACATCGAAAGCGGATCACCACCGTGCTTGCCAATTTCAAAAGCCGTTGTCGGGGCGATGGGCGCAGCAATCGCATCTACGCTCTCGAAGGCCTTCTCAAAATCCGCGCGGATCAAGGTACGCACCTTCTGCGCCTTCCCATAATAGGCATCGTAATAGCCTGACGAAAGCGCATAAGTCCCTAACATGATACGCCGTTCAA
Organism: uncultured Anaerolineaceae bacterium; assembly: GCA_964581545.1. Classification (GTDB taxonomy): domain Bacteria; phylum Chloroflexota; class Anaerolineae; order Anaerolineales; family Villigracilaceae; genus Desulfolinea. Next base: position 1,801 of record CAZOOX010000230.1, on the reverse strand, counting down.
CTTCTGCACCAAAGCGTTTTCCACGCGTTTGACGATAAACTTCTTCCAGATTTTTCTCCCCTTCACGCAGCGTATAGCGGATACCATCGTAGCGCGCCAAATTCGCGGAAGCCTCAGCCGGAGCCAAAATATAATAAACGGGAAGCGCGTATTCGGTATGTGGCAGATTAATAGGGATTATCTCAGCCCCGAGTTTTTCCAACATCCTGATCGCTTCGCGGACACGCCCCTCGACCTCGGCTTGCATCCCTGCCACGAAATATTCTGCCGGAACCCCTATTTTGACGCCGCTTAATGTCCTATCCCCAGGAACGGATACCGTTATATCGGGCGCATCGATCGTTGTTGCATCGAGAATATCTTTGCCAACCATCTGCTCGAATAATGGCACCAAATCATCTACAGAGCACCCCAAAACACCAACGGAATCCAGTGAAGAACCATAAGCCGCCAAACCATATCGGGATACACGCCCATAAGTCGGTTTGATGCCGCTGATCCCACAATAAGATGCGGGCTGCCGGATCGAGCCGCCGGTATCTGTCCCCAACGCGGCGGGGACAATGCCAGCGGCAACGGCTGCCGCGCTCCCGCCCGAGGAGCCGCCAGGCACGCGGTCAAGATTCCACGGGTTGCGGGTCGTGACATAAGCAGAGTTCTCTGTCGAGGAACCCATCGCAAATTCATCGGTATTGGTTTTACCGATGACGACTGCGCCAGAGTCGATCAATTTCTGGACGGCGGTCGCGGTAAAGGGCGGCATGAAGCCTTCGAGAATTTTCGAACCACAAGTGGCAGGCATCCCTTCGACCATGAGCACGTCTTTGACGGCGATGGGCAAACCTGCGAGCGGAGATTCTGTATCCACGCTGGTAGCACGTTCGGGTGCGGACTTGTCGAGATGCAGAAAAGCGTTAAGGGTTGAATCCAAGTTCTCCACATGTGCCACGCAAGCCTCGGTCGCGGAGCGGCTCGTCAAATCCCCATTTTTTAATTGCTTTAGCATTTTCATTTCTTCTTCCCCTCTAGCACGGCTGGCACTTTGAATTGTCTCTCCGCTGAATCGGGTGCGTTTTGCAATAATTTTTCTTTCGGCAGAGAGGGGCGCACTTCATCCGCACGCAGCGGGCTGGCACCACGGACGGCATTCGCCATCGGTGAGATGCCGGAGGTATCCAGCTCGTTGAGTTTCTCGATGTGGGCAAGAATATCGGAGAGCTGCTCACGGTAACGTGCAAGAACTTCGGCGCTCAGATCAAGCTTGGCAAGTTTGGCAATATGTTGAACTTCTTCTATTTTTAGAGACATGGGGGAGATTATACGGGAGAATGGAGGATGGTGCAAAGGATGGCTTATCAAGAGTTTTACACAAGAATTAGGCACTTATCCACAAGTGAATAAGGTGGTTCTGTGGAAACTGTGGATAAAAACAGTTTCTTTTAATTTACTGATCTTACGCAGTAACAAGAGTTTTGCCGTATCAGCCTCTTCCAAATTCCACGCACTTGGAATTTGGGGGAGAGAGACAGTAAGGTCAGGTATTGAGTAAACGTACACACCCCTTCAACAGTATTTGTGGGGGTAAGCGTTCCAATGATCATCACTCCCTTTATGAGTTGGGCTTTCGTAGGCATGACAGTTGAAATTCATCAACGCGAAGAGGAAATGAGAAAGCTGGCAATGCACGACCCTCTCACTGGGCTATTGAACAGGCATGGGCTTATGGAGAAAGCCGAGTATTTTATTGTCAATACCTTCGCCAAAAAAAGATGAATAAACGGGGTTTCTTGTAGTAGAGTTG
>CAZOOX010000229.1:0-2606 GCA_964581545.1 uncultured Anaerolineaceae bacterium | reverse complement strand
GAATAAACCATTTGTATATTTAAAAATGAAAATTTCAGTCAATTGGAATTAAGCTAATACGTTTAGTTACTTTGAAGCCTTCTCAATTCTGAGAAGGCTTTTTCTTTCCCTAAAGCAAATACTGTAACGCCAACAAAACCCCCATGCCTGCAACAATTGTCCAGATGATGTTTTTTGTCTTCCATGCGACGAGAATGGCAACTAGCCCGGCGAGAAGGCGCAGATTTCCGAGGGTGAAATCAGCTTCGCCGCTGTGAAGAATTAACTCGGGAGCGATGATCGCTGATAGCACCGCAACAGGTACAAAGCGCAGTGCGCGCTCAATCAATTTTGGTGGTTGCCAGCGGTCGAGAATGACGATAAACGAAAGCCGGATTCCGAAAGTCAGGATGCCGACGATGATCATTGTGAGCCAAAAACTATTCATTCTTACTCCCCTCGCTCCATAAGCCCACGATGATCCCCACTATTGCGGCAACGATCAAGTTTAGTTTATAAGGCAATTCCGCTGATAAAAGTGCAACTGCTCCTGCCGAAATAGCCGCCAATACGCTGGGACGGTCTTTTAGCACAGGCACGACCAAAGCGATAAAAGTCAGTGCGAGCGTGAAATCGAGGGGCCAACTCTCAGGAAATTGTGCGCCCAGAAAAACACCAATAGCGGTGCTGACCTGCCACGAAGTCCACAAAGCCAAACCTGCGCCGAGAAAATACCAGTGCTTGAAAGGGCTTGCATCTCTTTTATAGTAGCGCGTGATCGCAACTGCATAAGCTTCATCGGTGAGAAGGTAGGCAAGAATGCTTTTCCAAAAAGGGGAATTTTTTTTGATGTGCGGCGCGACGGAAGCACTATAAAGCGCATGGCGTAAATTGATCACAAAACCGGTCACGATCATGACCAAAGCTGGTGCGCCAACTCCAAGAAGTTGGACAAGCATAAATTGTGCCGAGCCGGCAAATACAATAACAGACATTGCCTGTGCCTCGGCTTCACTAAGCCCTGCGCCGAGCGCAAGAATCCCGTATATCATCCCAAAGGGAACAACACCAACAAGAATAGGGAGTTCATCTTTAACGCCGTGAAGAAATTCTCTTTTTGCGCTTCTCATAATAGGTGCGATTTTATGCTAAAGAGCAATCAAAAGCAAATGAAAAGCAAGCGGTATCCTGAAGAGGACGTGAAGAGCAATTAAAACTTGTCTGAGTAGTGCCAAACTTTACAACTAAATAATCTGATAATCGTATACAATCATGCAAGGAAAATGCAATAATATAAATACTTCGTTCAAAATAAGGAGATATCTAATGAACTTTCTTGGCAATCTGATCTGGTTGATCTTTGGCGGTTTTCTCTCCGGGATGGGATATATCCTCGGTGGCCTATTGACAATGTTAACGATCATCGGGATTCCCTTTGGGGCGCAGGCGGTGAAGCTTGGTGCCGCAACCATGACTCCCTTTGGACGTGAGATCGTTGAATCGGATGATGCGGCCAATCCGCTCAATATCGTTTTTAACATTCTCTGGGCAATTTTATTTGGCTGGGAGATCACTGTCTCGCATTTGGTACATGGGATTATTTTGGCGATCACGATTATCGGGCTGCCCTTTGCGAAACAACATTTCAAGCTGATTCCCTTGGCCTTATTCCCCTTCGGTAAAGAACTCCGCTAAAAGGGAAGAAATAGAGATAAAATATACCCTCTCCATAGACGGAGAGGGTATATTTCTTTAAAGTACGATTTTGCCCGCAAATCAAAACAGGAGAAACTCTATGAATAACTGGATTGCCCTCATCATCACCTTTGCTGCTGCATTAGGATTTTTGCGCCTAATGGATTTTTTTGCACATCGCGGATGGATCGAATCGCGTTTGAGCCGGAAGATCATCCACATCGGGACGGGCCCCATCTTTGTTTTGTGCTGGCTACTCTTCGACGATGCATCTGCCGCGCGTTGGATGGCTGCTGCCGTCCCCTTTGCGATCACTATCCAATTTGCGTTGATCGGGCTGGGTATCCTGAAAGATGAAGCTTCCGTTAAAGCCATGTCTCGTACAGGTGATCCTAAAGAGATCTTACGCGGTCCGCTATATTATGGGATCGTTTTCGTGTTAATGACGCTTATCTTCTGGAGAGATTCTCCTATTGGTATCGTTGCCCTGATGCTGATGTGTGGCGGTGACGGCATTGCAGATGTGGTCGGGCGGCGTGTCAGATCGCCGAAGCTGCCGTGGAGCAAAGAGAAGTCCGTAGCAGGCTCTTTAGCGGTATTTTTTGGCGGATGGGCACTTGCTCTTTTAGTGGTAGCCATTTACGGGTACGCGGGCGTTGCGGGTTTTTCATCCGCTAAATTGCTTGTGCCTATTGCCATTATTTCTTTCGGCGGGATGCTCGTCGAATCCCTTCCCTTTAAAGACATTGATAACCTCACAATTACGATAGCTGCTGTGTTTTTAGGGCTTTTTCTCTTCTGATTTTTTACTGATATATAGGAAGTGATGGTAAGATAGTTCTAATAAAAATCAGGTTAAGGTTTTAATTTTCTATGCGTAGAGTGATCCTGCCCAGCTGTAAACTTATCCACCCATTTGGCGATGAAGCGCG
>CAZOOX010000228.1:0-2700 GCA_964581545.1 uncultured Anaerolineaceae bacterium | reverse complement strand
TGGACAAACTGAACTCAAGACCTCGAAAATGTCTTGATTTTCACACGCCCTATGAAGTATTCTTCGACCATCAAAAAATTGCACTTACAAGTTGAATCCAAGGAGCAAATCAGATTCCGATTCAAAAGAAACTAGATGGATTTTAGAAAAAACAGACACGAAACTAATTGCTATCGCCAAAAATAAGCAACGCCTTTCGCATAAAGACGATGTTAATAATGCAAATCAACAAGCATCACGATACCCAAGCAAAAGAAGTCGCAGCATTAATAAAGCGCAACTTGCTGGAGATCAGCAGCCAATATTATTCTCCTGAGTATATTGCCAGCATCATGCGTCATTTATCTGCTGCCAATTTAATAGAGTTGGCAAAAACAGAGCATATTTTCGTTGCGATGGAAGAAGGGAAAATAGTGGGGACGGGGACATTATCCGATTTTGGGGGTGAAGAAAATCCACGCTATTACGGCACAGCAGTATTTGTGAAATTAGAGCTTCATCGAAAAGGGATCGGCAAAAGCATCATGCAAAAGCTGGAAGAAAAAGCCGCAGCATTAGGGGCGGAGAAGATCACCGTCCGCGCCGCGGTCAATGCCCGCGTTTTCTATGAAAAAATTGGCTATCATTATCAGAATGGAATAGCACTTGAAGATGAAAGGGGAAATTATATAATGGAAAAAGAACTCTAAGAAATACCCATAAAGGACGAGAAATATGTCTTGGCAAGAAGAAATTAAGGGAAACTCCTTGGCGTGGCTTTTGGAGGAAAGTGATCCGGGCCTTCGATACCTTGCCCTTCGAGATTTACTGGATCGTTCAGCGAATGATAGCGAACTGATCAATGCAAAAGAAAAAGCGCATACAGAGGGGCCAATTGCGATCATATTAGAAAATATAGAAAAAGGCGGGTATTGGGCAAAAGAGGGAGCAGGATACTATCCAAAATATCGGGGAACTGTCTGGTCAGTTATCCTGTTGTCCCAGTTAGGAGCCTCTGCTGAGTACGACAAGCGGATAAAACAAGCCTGTCAATATTTGCTTGAGAATGCGCTAACAAAAAACGGGCAATTCAGTACATCAGGAACACCTTCAGGTACAGCAGATTGTCTGCAAGGTAATTTATGCGGAGCTATGCTGGATTTGGGTTTTCATGATAGTCGCCTGGAGAAAGCCTTTGATTGGATGGCGCGGAGCGTAACAGGCGATGGCGTAGCGCCGCTCGAAGATAAAAAAGCACCATTAAGATATTATGCTGGAAAATGTGGGCCTGATTTTGTCTGCGGAGCAAATAATAAACTTCAATGTGCGTGGGGCGCAGTGAAAGTGACCTTGGCCTTCAGCAAAATTCCCCTTGAAGAACGCAATCCTCTAATAAAGAATGCTATACAAAGGGGAATTGATTTCCTGTTAAGCATTGATCCAGCAGAAGCATCTTATCCAACAGGCTATAGCAAAAAGCCGAGCAGGAACTGGTGGAAATTTGGCTTTCCCCTATTTTATATAACAGATCTAATGCAAAATATCGAAGCTTTGCTTCGATTAGGGTACGGAAGTGATTCTCGATTATCCAATGCGCTCAATTTGATCCAGGAAAAACAAGATGAAGATGGTCGCTGGGCATTAGAATATGATTATTCAGGAAAAACCTGGGTCAAGTTCGGTGAAAAGAAAGAAGCGAATAAATGGGTAACACTGAGAGCTCTTTGGATTTTGAAGAATAAGAATATAACTGCAGGCCAACCACAATAGAGTATTTAGGAGAAAATATGCTTCCTAAGCTGATGAGCGACCAGGAAAACCAGATCGGCGAAAACCCGCTCTGGCATCCCATTGAAAAACAACTCTACTGGACAGACATCCCCACCGGTCGGCTTTTTCGCTACGACCCTGTTACCGCCCAAACCGAGCAGATCTATAGCGGCGAAATCGTCGGCGGCTTCACTTTTCAAGCCGATGGTGGGCTGCTGCTCTTCATGGCACGCGGCAAAATCGCTGCATGGAAAGATGGAGAATTGGAAACTATCATCGAAGAAATTCCTGCTGAAAAAGAGAGCCGTTTCAATGACGTGATCGCTGATCCGCAAGGTCGCGTTTTCTGCGGGACAATGCCCTCAGCTACGGATTTAGGGCGACTTTATCGGCTCGACCCTGACCGAAACTTGGTTCCGCTTCTCGACGGAATCAACATCTCAAACGGGCTCGGCTTCACCCCCGACCAAAAAACACTTTACTACACTGAATCAGTCGCCCGCAAAATTTACAAATTCGACTATGACGCAGAATCTGGAGAGATCAGCAATCAACGCATCTGGAAAGAAATTCCCCCCAACGAAGGCGTCCCCGATGGTCTGACAGTGGACGCAGATGGATTCATCTGGTCTGCCCGTTGGAATGGTTCTGCCATCTACAAATATGCCCCCACAGGTGAAAATGTGCAAAAGATCGAGATCCCCGCTAAAAAAGTTACCAGCCTCACCTTCGGCTGCGAAAACCTGAACAATCTCTACGTCACCACCGCGCTGGATGGGGGCACAAAAGAAGAGGCAGGAGAAGGCGCGGGCGCGCTCTTTTGCATCCCGGACGTGGAGCAAGGGCAAAAAGAATATTTCTCGCGCATAGAATAAAGCAATACAAATTATGGAATTCTTATGGACAAAACATTTAGAATTCGTATAATAAGTGCATGGCAAAGCGTAAATT
>CAZOOX010000227.1:0-3017 GCA_964581545.1 uncultured Anaerolineaceae bacterium | reverse complement strand
TCAGGTCTCTAAAAGCAATAGAAACAGTCTCTATGGGCGCAAAAATAAGGTGGCAGAAATAGAGATTGGTGTTTTAACAAAACAATGTTTGTCTCGCCGTATCCCAGATGAGTGGACTTTAGGGACAGAAATCGTTGCTTGGGAAGAAGTACGAAATGCCAAGAAGGCTAAAATCCGATGGAACTTCACTGTGGAGGAAGCTCGGAAAGCTTTTAGAGAACATTACCCTACAAATTTAGATGGGTGAGGTACTAGGGTTCCTTTTTAGAGACTATGGTGTGCTAACCAATAGTTTAATCTAATCAGGAACCCTTTCTTATCCATAACTCAGGTTATTAGTCCATTAGGGATTAGAAATCAGTTTCTTGCAGACGCAGAAACCCGAATTCTTGGAGAATTCGGGTTTCTTTTTGCTTAAAGTCATCGCTGCCACCACCAAAGACCCCCGACGCCCCATCTTCAAGAAAGCTCGTTGCGGTGTCGGCGGCGATCTTCACCAGATCGTCTCTGCGCTGAATGAGGCGATGAAGACGAAGTTGGGGAAGTAAGTTCGGTTTTTGAAGCAGTAATCGGTAGAACAAAATTGAACAAACAAATTATGGTGAGCTAGCACAACGGAAACCTACATGATCACTCGTATACAAAGGATCCGCCCCGTAGCGGTAGGCGGAACGTGGATAGTAACCATCGTGATCCCACGAACCACCACGCAGCACTCGGTGTGTTTGTCCAAAAAGTTCCGATGCGTTTTCATCTCCTCCTGGATATACATCATACCAATCGCTCACCCACTCCCAAACGTTCCCCCCCATATCATAAAGGCCATAAAAGCTCTTGCCGCTTTCATAACTCCCTATTGGAGAGGTATTTGCATAGCCATCGTTATAATTTCTATTTTTGTGGCTATAAATACAGTTGATATCGCAAAAATTTGCCTGTTCACTACCAAAATCATTGCCCCAAGGGTAAATTTGTTGGCTTTGTAGTGCATCATCCCAAGAAGCCGCTTTTTCCCATTCCGCTTCCGTCGGTAGGCGGCGCCCCGCCCATTCACAATAGGCTTTTGCATCACTCCAGGAAATATGCACAACTGGATGATCATCTAGTCCTAGTATATTAGTATCTGATCCCCGTGGATGTTGCCAATCAACACCCTTTGCCTCTTGCATATAATCCCAAGATACCCCTATCTTTTCAGCGTGGGTTTTGTAACCTGTTTGCTCTATGAAAACACTGAACTGGTTGTTCGAAACTTCAGTTTGGTCTATCCAGTAGGCATCCAAATAAACTGCATGAACCGGTTGCTCCTCAATCTCACCATTCTCACTGCCCATTAAAAATTCCCCTGCTGGCACATAAACCATCATCATTCCGTCTTTTACCTGATACCAAGTGCTTCCCACAGCAGGAGCATCAGGAGGAACAGCTGTTTGGAGTGGAGTTATTGTTGCAGTAGCCGCGGGTACAGAGGTTGCTGTTGCAGGAATTTCAAGATTACTATAGATATAACCGAGCAAGAAAAGTAATACTATTCCACTACCGACAAAAAATAGCAACTTGCCCTTGCTGGCGAATGATTTCTTGAGATTTTCTATGCGCTCTCGCTGGCCTGTTGCTTCGGCTTCTTGTTTTTCCTTTGCAATCCGCTCCTGCTTAGCTTTGACAGCCGCGTCGCGAGCTTCTTTTTCCTTGAGCTCTTTTTCTAGTTCCTGCGCTTTCAAATCCCGCGAGTCTTCTGCTGCTTCCAACGCCCGTTCAACATGCGCTATCAAACGATTCGCATCGGCATGGAAAGAACGGTGATTAACCTGCAAAGCGTTTCGTCGCGCTAAAGACTTCAAGTTTTTAGGCAATTCTATCGAACGCGGCATACCTGAATTTTCAACCAAAACCGGAATAACACGAATTTCTCGATCTAAAGCCACAGCAACTTCAATGCGCACAAAATCTTCGGGGTTATCCAGACGGCGTTCACCGCGCTCATCTCTGACATTCAGCCATTGCTTACCAATCACGACCAAGACGACATCGCAGGATTGAACGGCATCTTCGAGCACCTTGACGAAATCCATGCCCCCATCTATGGCTTCCACATCCATGAAAATCGCTTCTCCACCAAAATGCACAACCAAACGGTCATAGATCCGCCCAGCCGCGAATTGCGAGTCGGCTCTGCGATAACTAATGAAAATGCGTCCTTTTTGTGGTGCGGTCAAAACGAAAGCCCTCTAAATAGGAATAAACGATCCTTCTTGTAAAAGAATTATACAAGAAATAAAGCACCTTACAAATCTAAAATTGCTTACAGCATTTTTCATTTGCTCACAGAAATCAGCTAAAATAACTCCATGATGACAAAACACCAACTCACCATCCTTTTTATTACGGCAAGCCTTTTTTATGGCTGCAATCTCTTTTTCCTCGAAGATGAACACGATTATGACAACGATCCTTACGTTTCAGAATCATACGAAGACAATGAATACGCTGAAGAAGAAGCCTACGAAAAAGATGTTGAAGAAGCTCAAAATGAAGAGCTTGCTGAACTCGCTGGCTCACCTGAGTTAAGCATAGAGTCCATCCCTTCTCGGCGGGCAAGACCTCCCCGGTCGTGGCGAAGAGATTGGCCATGAATGGAAACTAAACACCCCCGAAAAACTCCGCGAAGGCGACCCTGCCATCTACGATTTGTTAACTGACCCACAATATCACTCCCCTACAACTTTGCCAGACGGAAACTATTCACCTTAATCCAAAAAAGGTCATCTACATAACAATGGATGACCTTTTTATTTAAGCAAAATGTGCATTGCATCTGCCTTTGATGCGTTGCACATCGGGCTTCATAGAATTAGAGAATTTGATATTCCCTTAGCCCTATCTCCAACGCCTTGGGGGACTTAAAATGATGAGCATGAAAACCCAGAGAGATGGCAGTATCTACATTTGGCAGAGAGTCATCAATAAAAAGACATTCCGGAGCTGAATACTTTATTCTCCCCAAAAGCAGGTTGAAA
>CAZOOX010000226.1:0-3294 GCA_964581545.1 uncultured Anaerolineaceae bacterium | reverse complement strand
TTTATTGTCCATAGCCTATTAAGATAACAGCCCAGCTAGATGATATGCGGAATCAACTCCGCACATTGCTGGGTTTTGAATATCAAAAAACGTCTGTTTCACTATCATCGCTAGGCATCGTCACCTTATAGCGATAATTCAGCCAATTCTCCAGATCGGAGACATACCATTTCGAGAAGCGATTATCACTGGGGCCGCCCGCCAGGTTTGAATAGATTTTCTCATCTGAGAGATCCATTGCCATTCGCAGTGAGGGAAAGAAGGTCGTCGTGCGTCCGGCGCTTTCGTAGATCTGCCCCTGGTTGATGGTCGCACGTCCGCCCACGCCGGTGATGGGACCACGGTCAAAGCCGAGGAAGCGCGGGAAGGTCCCGCCGAAGAGCATATGGCTCATCATATATTGTTGGCGTGAGCCCCAGGTTTTATTTTTAACACGACGGTCACGAAGATTCACAAAGGAAAATCCTTTTTTGTTTTTTTCTTTGCGCCCCTTTGTGTCCTTTGTGTTTAAAACTCTCCCCGCCACCTTACGATACAACTCATCACGGCTCAGGTCGCCAAACCAGCTTGAGTTCTCCGCCAATAAAACGCGGTCAAAATTCTGGTAAAAGTCGATGAAGGTGCCCGTCTCGTCGTAGAGGAAGTCGAGCGCATCCATGCCCAAGCCGTTCTGCCCGAAAACTTCACGATAAAGTTCCTTGTAGAAAGCTTCAAAAAGCACCGCACCCTGTGACTCGGCGTCGTAGCATAAATCCCAGTCGAGCAGTTTTTTAACACGAAGAGCACGAAGGTTCTCTAAGGAAGAACCTTTTTTATTTTCTTCGTGCCCCTTTGTGTCCTTTGTGTTTAATAAAATCGGGCGCAGGATCGCCATAAAACGCTCGGCTTGCAGCGAATACAGGTCGGCGTGCATCGCGAAAACATCCTCCACCGTAAAACCATCCTTTTCGGCAAGCAGCGCGTCGATCCGTTCGGCGCGGTAGGAGCCCATCGGCATATTGATCGGCGGGATCTTCCCGTACTCGTTCAGGTCGTGGTTGGCGGTGGCAAAGAAATTGGATTCGGGATTCAGGATGCGCGGCATCTCATCTACCTGGATGTAGGAATCCCAATCGTTTTTGGCATCCCAGCCGGGGAGCGGGACGAACCCACTTATACCTGCTCGGCGTTTAGGGACTTTGCCTGTCATTTGGAAAGCTATGTCTCCCGCCATGTCGGCGATGACGAAATCCCAGCCCGTCTCGACTTGCCCGATCACGTCCATTCCTTCTTTAGCGGTGGATGCTGTCGCCATGTCGAAAAGGGCACGGAAGGTGACTGCGCCCGAATCCGCCCCCGTCCAACGCGTAGCAAGATAAAGTCCGGGGCGATGCGGGTTTCCATCCAAGACCCCGTGCTCGTTCTCGTAGAAATCCACTTTCACATCATCCGCTTTTTTACGTTTGATTGTCTCGGTGCGGACGTGGAAATCGTGCCATTCTCCCTCCTTGCGATATTTGCCATCCTTGCAATCTTCGATCCACGAATCGACAGCATCCACAAAGGCGTAGGTGACGCCCCAGGCGAGATCGGGCGTGCGGCCGGTCAGGACGCCGGGCGCGCCGGGCATGGAGCCGCCCATCACATAGCGGCCGCTACCAGAGAGAACATTTTCGACCCAGACATTTGGCAGGCGGTTAACTTCAAGATGGGGATCGTTGGCGACGATGGGCATCCCCGATTTGGTACGCGCCCCGCCGATGACCCAATTATTGGATGCCATCATGCGCGGTGCGCCCATATCCCAGAGCGCTGACGGATTGACGATACGCTCGCCGAGCTGCACCTTTTTGAGCAGATCAATATCGAGTTCACCGAGATTACCGGGGAAAAGTTCTTCGAGCTTCTCCTGCGAAATATCGGCTTGCACCATCTCAACGAAGAGACGTTCCATCTCGGCTTGTGACTGCGCGAGGGTCAGGTAGCCGACCATACGCGAGATCATGATCGAGTCGTTGGCTGTCCATTTTTCGGGTTTGTAGCCGAGGAGTTTATATTCCCAGGGAGTCTTCTCCGCGAAAGCGGCGTTGACGCCGTCAGCGTAGGACTGTAGATAACCCTGATACTTTTCTTCGAGCTTATCGAATTCGCGGCTGAGATTATTATGCCAGTTCATCTGCCGAAAGAATTTGTCAATGCCGAGGCTTTCATCGCTGTCGTTGAGTAATTCACAAAGGCGCCCCTGCCCAAGGATGCGCATCATCAACATTTGCACACCGCGATCCTGCGCGTGGACAAATCCCTGCCCCCAGTACATGTCGTCAAAAGTATCAGCTTCTACGTGCATGGTGCCGTTCTTGTCGCGGAAGATGTGCAGATCAGGTTTGATGGTCATGGGAGGCTCCTTTGGCATAAAGGTTAAATTGGATATAGAGATTAAACCACAAAGAGCACAAAGATGCAGTTCTTCTTCGTGCTCTTTGTGGTAAGAAAGATGCTCCTACCACTTCAATTGGAATTCAAGCTCCTCGCCATCATCTGAGCGTTCGTGCTCGATGCTGAACTCCGCGCTGGCGGGGATATAGATCCGCTCACCTGCAACCTGTATCTGGAAGGCCTTGCCTGCTTCAAGTGCATCGGCCAAACGGCGCAACTTGGCGACGTTTTCTTTAGTTGCGTAGACTTTTTCGATATCACGTTCTTCTTTTTCTGACATTTTAAACTCCTTTTTACTAAAAATTGATATAGAAAGACGCGAGGAGAAATATCCCCGCGATTGTATAAAGGCCAATAAAGACAGAGGGGAGTTGGGATTCCTTATCTGAGAAATTAAGCATTTTCTTTTTGCCGTCTCTTGGATATAGTTCGTCTTCTGCGTGATACATTCTTGTCATCCAGGAAAGATGTTCTTCGTTTTCCATTTCACGCAAAATATTAATGCGTAGTCCGACAAGTTTTTTATATTTTTGAATTAATTGTTTCCAAAGAAGAGAAATAAAAATACCCGCAGTAATGATCAAGAGAGGGAAGAGCAGGTCCGTCAACTTCTGTGCATCTAGATCAACTTCGACAAACATTAATCCTGTTAGCAGTAGAGAGTTGATGCTTATATATAAATTCGATGTGTTCTGTCTTCTCTCTGTGAAACGCCCTGTATCTTCGATGAAGGTTCTGTACTCCTCGAATTTTAGTTCGCTTAGTTTGTCCATTATTCTTCTCCCTTATTTTATAAAGAATCAACGGAATTATTATACATCTTGATCTAATGGATAAATCAGATAAAGTTCGTACAATGAGTGATGTAGCCATATTTTC
>CAZOOX010000225.1:0-3417 GCA_964581545.1 uncultured Anaerolineaceae bacterium | reverse complement strand
CGCTGGAGATGGAGGGATAATAAGAGTTGGAATCCGCTTCTGCTCCAATGGAATCTACCGAGACGCGGGTGGTGGTATTTGTAGTGCGGTCGTGGACGAAGATGTCAACCTGTCCATTTGTATCCCCTGCGACCAGATTGCTGGCACCGGATTCAAAAGCAACATAGCGCCCATCGCTGGAGATGGAGGGATAATAAGAGTTGGAATCCGCTTCTGCTCCAATGGAATCGACCGAGACGCGCTCGAGTACGCCCAGCGCCAGCGCGTTGGTGCTGATAAAAAGTGCAAGCAAAAGAACAAAAGCCAGGCTAATAGGGCGTGTTTTTTTTAGTGATGATCTCATTTTTTTCTCTCTTCCTCTCTTACAGTAGAGTTTTTCGTACTTCCATTTCCAAATTTTAAGGAAACAGATCATGGGTATTCCCCTCTGTAATCAAGGTGTGAAGAGGGAAGCTAAAAAAGGTCATGGCGCATCTTTGGTATGTGAAGAAAAACGTGCGCTATAAATCACAAACGCATAAGAACTTTATTCTTCTCTGAATACCCCGTAGCTTGCTACGAGGGTTCCGAGCATTAAGAAAAATCTGTACCCGTAGGGGCAAAATTCCGTAATACCCCGTCCGCTTGCGGCGGGGATAGGAATTTTGAAGATTTTTCAAATTTATTTTGAAGATTTTTCAAATTTATTTCGATATTCCCTTTTGGTGTACTAGATTAAAGGACAGTTTTACCCTAGCAAAATGCTAGGTTTTGCCTTGCCGTCCCCCATAAGCTTTTTAAAGACATGAAAATAGCTTTCTTTGTGTTTTTCACCCCTTCCGTGCATCAAATACTCACCTGAAATCGTTTAGAAAGGCACTTGATCGTCTAAACTGGCGATCCCCTCTCGCAGGGCATAGAGCACTGCCTGGGTGCGGTTTTCAAGCTGTAATTTAGTGAGTATATTGCTGATATGAAAACGCACCGTCACTGCTCCAATGCTAAGCTCCATCGCAATGACCTGATTGGTCAACCCACGGGCCACCAATTTAAGCACCTGGGTCTCGCGCTTGGTCAGCTTTTCCCTCTCTGATCGGGTTTTCTGCTGTCCCAAGACCAGTTTGCGTGCCACCGCTGGGCACAGGGCAGGCTCCCCGTGAGCAACAGAACGGATCGCTTCGACCAATTCTTCTGGCGAAGTTTCTTTGAGGATATATCCCAAGGCCCCGAGTCTGAGGGCCGAAATGACCTGATGCTCTTCTGCAAAACTGGTCAGCACCAAAATGCGAGCCGCAGGATTTTCCTCCCGAATGGTCTGGATCGCAGTGATGCCATCCACGTTGGGCATGAGTAGATCCATGAGGATGATATCCGGCTGCAGGGCACGCACCGCTTCGATAGCTTCAGCGCCATCCGTAGCTTCGCCGACCAGTACCATATCGGGTTTGCCACCGATCAATGCCCGCAACCCACCTCGCACAATGGCATGATCATCCGTGACAAATACGCGGATGGGTTGATCGCTCTGCTTCTTCATCATTTTGGAATTATAACCTTGACGCAAGTGCCTTTCCCTGCATTCGTCTCTATCGTCAAAACTCCACTCAGGGAGCTGGCGCGCTCTCGCATCGTGGAAAGCCCCAACCCACCACGATCTTCGACAGTATCAAGCTCGAAACCGACCCCGTCATCTTCCACTGCAAGGTGTAAACCGTTTTCGTCCTGTTCAATGCATACGCTGACTTTCGAAGCCCGAGCGTGCTTGAGGGCATTATTCAAGGCTTCCAAGGCTATGTGGTAAAGGTCGCTCTGGACGTCATCCGTCAGATCCACCGGGTGCTCAATCTGCATTTGGGTTTCGATCCCGGCCCGGTTCTCCACAGTTTCCAGACGTTTGCGCAGGGCTTCCACAAGTCCTTCATCAGCCAGTGCCGATGGACGCAGTTCGTAGATCAGCAGGCGCAATTCCTTATGAGCTTGTCGGGCGGCATCTCCGAGACTCTCCAGATATTCATGCACCTGAGCTTCGTTCCCGGCACGCACGGAATCGGCTGTCGCAGACGCGAAGAGATTTACTCCGTAGAGCGTTTGCGCTACAGAATCGTGTAGGTCACGTGCCAGGCGTTGGCGTTCGCCCAAGACAGCCAACTCTCTGCGGGCGATTTCGGCATCTATATGCCCGGTGATGTCATTCCAAACCACCAATTGTCCTGAGACGCGGCCCTGTTGGTCTACTAAAGGGGTAATTCTGAAATTATAATGGTACGATTTTCCGTTCTGTTCAATAGAAAGATCGATCTGAGCGGCAGTTTTTGTTTGTAAAGCCTCGGTTAACTCAGGCCAAGGCTCTAATATCTTGGTGGCTGGCTGACTGATAACCGCGTTTCTATCAACACCCAGAGTGTTACTCGCTGCGGGATTGATATCAGTAATATGTCCGTCTTTGTCCATAACCAACATCCCGTCGCTGATCGTATCTACCAGCATACTGCGGGCTGCCGGCGTAAGGTTGAAAAGCCGCTGCTGGAAGATAGCCCAACTGTAAACCAACCCTGTAAAGGCAAAGGCTACGTATGTCAGCGGAAGTTTGGGTTTTACTGTGACGAAAACCTGAATGATATTCGCTACCCAGGGCAAGAAGGCTCCGGCGAGAAGCAGTGCAATTTGTTTGCGATGTTGTTGAGAGGCCTGAATATATAATCGCAGGAGCAGAATGACTCCAAGAAAAATGTTAAAGTAAGCGTAAATGACTTCAAGCCATCCCCAGGGTCCACGGATCACCGTATCCACCATCATGAGTGGGCCAACATGCATGAAAGTGATGCTTGAGAGATACCAGCCAAAGAGCGGGTCAAGCATGAGCGCTATTGTCATTATGCTCAGCAGAATGGCGATTAGTTTCATGCGTGAAGGGGGTAGCCATTTCTCCCGCCAGCCGGCGTATTCCAAAACAAAGATCAAGAAGTTGAGCGATGTAAAATATACAATGAATGTTGAGATGTAGAACCTGACGCGGGCTACGGACTCGGTAGGGCTTAACCAGATAAGTCCAAGCGCCAGCGAAGCAGCGACCATAGTCAACATCAGCCAGGCCAGCGGGCGCGCGCCCGGCGTCTCCCGACGCTGCCAGCTATATATGGCGAGCACAAAGGCTAGCAAAACTGAAGTAAATATGCTGAAAATATAGAGTTCGAGAGGGGGAGTTTGCAATTGCATTTAGAGAGAGTATAAACGACATCCTGTGTCTGGGCAATTGAGCTAAGGCAATTGAAATCTGCAATGTAATTGTAGGAAAACACCATAAATTTTGATAGTTTTTGCTACTTTCCAATGGTAAACTCTCTCCTATGAAATCTACCGCTATCAGCCATCCTAATATCGCTTTTATCAAATACTGGGGCAACCGCGACCATGATCTGCGGCTCCCTGTGAACGGAT
>CAZOOX010000224.1:0-3436 GCA_964581545.1 uncultured Anaerolineaceae bacterium | reverse complement strand
GGTGGAGCAAATATCAGGCAGCAGAAATCCCAGAGCTAACTCTTTTGGTTGAAGAATGGTTAGGGTATTATCATTATGTGAGGCCACATATTTCGCTTGGCATGAAACCGCCACTGGAAAAAACACAAGTGCGACATTTTAAACTGTACATTGTGGATGGGGCGGAATTCAAAAACACCATTTTTGAACAACTGCGTAACATCAGTTAACTTATTTTTTGCATTTTTCGTAAAGCCAAAATAGCAATGATGTTAAAGAGCACCGCACCTAGAACGACAAAGGAAAAATCAAAGTGATAAAGAAAAGTCCCTAAAGGTGCACCGATGGCACGCCCTAAAGAGAGGGCGGCTACGTTAAAAGCCATTAACGTGGCACGCGCAGTGGGCATCACTTCTGTCATCATAGGGAGGATGCTGACGAGGGTAAACTCAAAGGTGATATAGAAGAAGAAAAGCCCTAGAAGCGCACCAAAAGTGCTTTGTCCTAAAAAGGGCAAAAGTAGTGCAGCGATCGAATTCGCTGCCAAGCCAAAGCCGACGGAGCGCTCTTTACCAAGTTTATCTGAGAAGAGGGCTACCAAGCCTTCTCCGCCGAATTCGGAGAAGCCGATCACGGCTGCAGAGGCGCCCAGAGCAGCAATTTGCAAGCCGAAAGAATCTTCCAGCCAAACGCCGAAGACGAGGTTAACGATCTCGTTACCTACGGTTGCCCATAAACCAACACTGAGGCCTGCCATTGCGGGGATATGGGTAAAGACGCGTCGAAAATTTGCTCGGGTGGTACCACGTTGAAGCACGGTCGTTTCGTCGTTGGGGATCTGGAAGATGATCAGGACGAAGGTCAGAATTCCTAAGATGGCAAGAAGAGGAAAAGGAGACATCCATCCATTACGGGCAATGAGGAAACCCACAAGCGGGACGCCAAGGATGAAGGCGAGAGACCAGCCTAATTCGGTAATGGCGAGGACGCGCCCACGCCGCTCGTAAGGCGTGCGGTCGCCAAGATAGGCTTGCATGGCAGGATCAAAGATATATTTGGCGAGGGTGGCGAAAAAGATCGAAGCAAAAAGGGTGAAAAGCCCCAGCCCAAGCAGCATGCCAAATTTTCGACCGCGACTATCGGAAAGAGGGGCAATGAAGGGGATGATCCCACCGCCGATAGAGCGAACAGAGAGAACAAGCGACATGGTTTCGATATCTACACCGAGCGCGCGTGCAAAAACACCCAAAAAGGGATAAACCATACGGTAGGCGGTGTTGAAAATGGTGCGAATAAAGGCGAATAGTGCTAGCTGCATAGGGTATGCCCGTTTTCTAGGTATAGTGGGTTGGCGCTATTTTGAACGAAGGAGAAAGAAGCGCGTGGCGAAATAGGCAGAGACCCATGCAAGCAGGTTTAGCCCAACGAAAAAGCCGATAATTGTCCAGTTCCCGGAATTAAATATCGGTGAAGGAGGAGGGTGCATGATATTTTCGGCGGTAGCGAAAATATAACGCAGCGCGGCGATGAAAAGAATATTTGCTGTGGCTGTAAGCCAGTTGATATCAAGCATCCATAAACCGATTTGAAGCAATAATCCGACAATGGCGAATGTCATTGCAAAACGGAAGCGTGGTTCAGCGAGAAAGAGACCATTCCAATTAGCTTGCATCGCGAGCATAGAGAGGGGCAAGTAAGTGATCCAATAGAAGATTCCGCTACGCCCAAGAGCCGCTGACCAGCGATGAAAAGCGTCCTTGCGTGTGATCAGTGCTGCCAATCCGGCTAGAGCGGCAAGGGAGAATAAAAGTTCTGCGGTCATGACCCAGGCTCCGTGCAAGTAGACAAGCCGCACGCTGGGACCGAGAGTCGCTTCTTCGGGTCCGAAGAAGGTCATTATGATGATAGCGAGAAGGGCTAGAAGAAAAGAAAGGAGAGGGGATTCTTTGGTTTTAGACATGGCGAAGATTGTACCTTGAATCACTCTCTGTATTATCCAAAAAAACTGACGCGCAGTTTACTAATTTTTTTGTTAATAAAGCATCGCTAAAAAATATGCAGAAGCGTAATTTGTTTACGCTTCTGCATCAGGTAAAATATCCCTATGAATTGGTATAAAACAACACTCGATATTCGAACATCAGGAAAAGGTCTTTACGAAGTAACAGATGAGATCCGTGCCCAATTGCGTGAATGGCAAGTTGATGAAGGGATGTGTTATCTCTTCTTGCAACATACCAGCGCATCTTTGCTTATTACAGAAAGCTGGGATCCTTCTGCGCGTGGAGATTTGGAAACCTTTATGGAGAAACTTGTTCCAGAAGGAGAGCGATGGTATACGCATACGCTCGAAGGGCCAGATGATGCGACATCGCATATCCGCGCAATGCTAACGGATGTAAGCATTACTATTCCTGTTGATAATGGAGATATTTCGCTAGGGCAATGGCAGGGTGTTTATCTTTTTGAGCATCGTGCTCGCCCACATCGGCGGCGGATATTAATGAGAGTCTTAGATATTTGAGAAGAAAGCGGGGAGTTGAGGTTTAATCATCTGCATGTCTGATGCATCTCGGATATTTATTTGCTTTCCCTTTGCATTCGATAACGATATAAGAATAACCCTGCCACGCCCAAAAGAATGGATGTGATGATCCCATCATTGGTGGGCGATAGAATAGTCCCCGACGAACCATTGAGTTTGATGAAGCCATTGAGAATGAGCGGCATACTCAGCCCATTAATTAGGTTGTGCAGAATGAATGGGGGCCAGACAGATTTACTTACTAAACGTAACTCACCGAAAAGAATAGATGTTGGTAGTAAACTGATCAATGCAAGCACTAAAAAAGTGGGGATACTAAGATTTCCTAGATAGGTGTCCAGAAGGTCACGCTCAAGAAAAAAGTAATAATAGGGAATATGCCATGCCCACCATAAGATTCCGACTATGAAATGGTTGAGCAAGTCTGGTACTTTTGCCGCTTTTAGCCTTGGCGTGAGATAGCCGCGCCAGGCAAATTCTTCAAAGATATTTTTCATCAATGAGCCAGCGGCAATGATACCCACGGCACTCAAATATGCGTTGAAACCTTGGCTGGCAAATCCGTTAACGGAAATTGCTCCCATAAGGGTAGCAAGCCCAAAAACCAGGAGCGCAGCGAGCGGATAGACGAGTATCGCTAGCAGATACCACTTCCAGCCTGAGATGAGATTCAACCCAAAGCCGGCATCCTTCCAGCCATCCCCACCAAAGGCGCGTAATAAGATGCCTGAGAGAGCGGGGGTGACCAACCAGACCAATGCGCCCAAACTTTGCAAAGGCGGTTGGGTATTTCCCGTAATTTGATTAAGCCAAAGGCCCAACCAGCCGCCGCCTACTGCAAAAAATGCGACAATAATGATGTTTCGAATAGTTTTGTTCATAATAAATACCTTTTATAGTTCTGAAGAGGAA
>CAZOOX010000223.1:0-3787 GCA_964581545.1 uncultured Anaerolineaceae bacterium | reverse complement strand
ATAATCGGATGGGTGGCTCAAATGCAAAGCGGATGCGTCGCATTGTCGGCGGAATCGCGGTGGAGTTGGCTTTTCGGCGTTATCTCAATGAGCAGGAAATTCCCTTTGATGTAAAAGGTGCAACGCCTTTTACTGACCCGGATAAATATGATGTTGCGCTCGGCGGGCATCGCTGCGATGTGAAATCGTTCATGCTCTCTCGAAAAAAACAGATCACCGATCTCAACCGTGATTGGGGCTTGCTGCTCAATGCTTCGGCGTTGATCCCCTCCGATCAGTTTGCCGCGTCAAATCAACATGAAAGCGATATTTATATTTTCTCCTTCCTGACAGGGTTGCAGGCTTCATCGCAAAAGGATATGGCAAAAGCGATCGATGCAGGTGAGCCTGTTCATCTCATCCACACGATGCCAAAAGCGTGGGCAAAGCCGAAAGGCTGGCATCCGCTTGGGGCGTTGGCGTTGAAAAGCGATTGCGATGAGACGCTCACTATTGAATTGGGTGGGCAAGATGCCAAAAGGAAGTTCTTATCGGAGACGATCACGCTGAAGCCGAGAGAACGCCTTAAAACGGAGGCAAGTTTCCACACGCTCGCCTACGTCCACGTGGATAAAATGCCGAGCGGACGAATTGGAATCCACAGTCCCCAAAAAGACGAGACTTATTTGATCCCATATACAGAATGGAAAAATATTTGGGTTTATGGAATGCGTGTAGTATTGGCTGGATATCTAACACGGGCGGGATTCCGCGAAAAGGCAAAAGAATTATCTGCCGGTAGCCGCGTTTTTCAATATAGTAGTACACGGACGAAAAATTTGGCTGTGCCTGTCGCAGCGTTGAACCCCCTGGGACATCTTTTTGAGCAAGTAAAAGGCTGGGGGAGAAAATGAATCGAATTCTTTGCGCGGTGCGTGGTGGCCCCGGCAGTGAGAAAACGATCGCGAATGCGATTGCTCTGGCAAAAAAAGAGCGAATGCGGTTGGTGTTTTTATATGTTATCAACCTTGGCCGTTTTCTCTCTTCGAGTGGTGATCGTATCGAGAGTATGGCGATCGAATTACGCCGCATGGGGGAGTATGTACTTTTGATGGCGCAGGCAATGGCTGCTCGAGAAGGTGTGGTTGCAGATACCTTTGTGCGAGAGGGTGGTGTTCTTGAAGAAATTTTTGCAATATGCCAAGAGATGGGAATCGATAATGTCATGATGGGGAAACCGACTCCGGATAGTGACGATAATTGCTTTAGTCTTGAAAAAATGGAGACTTTTGCGGCAAAGATGAAAGCAGATTATGATGTAAAGATAATTCTTGCAGAAAATGATCTTATGCAAAAGGAAATGGCATGAAAAAAACAGATGATCTCATTCGCTGCCCCTGGCCTGGTGATGACCCGCTTTATATTCGTTACCACGACAAAGAGTGGGGTTTTCCCGTGTATGATGATAAATTGCTTTTTGCGAAATTGCTTCTCGACGGCGCACAAGCTGGCTTGAGCTGGATCACGATCTTGCGGAAGCGAGAAAATTATTGGCAGGCATTTGATAATTTTGATGCTGAAAAGATGGCGCGTTATGACGGTGCAAAGATCGCTGAGCTAATGAGCAATGCTGGGATTATCCGTAATAGACAGAAGATCAATTCTGCAATAAAAAATGCTCAAGCCTATTTGCGCCTGCGCGAAGAACTTGGCTCTTTTAGTGATTATTTGTGGGGATTTGTGGAGGGAAAACCGATCGTGAATGTCTTGCGTTCAGAAGAAGACTATATGGCGACTTCGCCTGAGTCTCATGCAATGTCGAAAGATTTGAAAAAAAGGGGGTTTAGCTTTGTCGGCCCAACCATTTGTTATGCTTTTATGCAAGCAGTCGGGATGGTGAACGATCATTTGGTCAGTTGTTTTCGCTATGAAGAAGTCAAGCGCTCTTCGTAAACTAACCTGATCTATGGATAACCTCGACTGTTTTGCCTTCAGCCACAGATTTCACGGATTTCACAGATAAAAGCTTTGAAAATCCGTGTAAATCGGTGCCATCCGTGGCTAATTTCAGACGAAGCTCAAGGAAAAAAAACTTGTCCATAACTCAGGTAAATTTAACTTCCGCTCAACCTGTGCGAAAAACTGTCCCAAATCTCCTGGGGGTAAACGATCTCATTTGAACCCGGTAGCTGTTCCATCGCCATCCCTGTATTCAGATCGATCCCAACTTGCTCGTAGGCTTTATAGGCCAATTGACTGCAATAAAAAGCCTTATCACTTTCGGCATTAAAGAAATTAAGATTATAAGGCTTGCCAACTTGAGCCAGGCAATATTCTGCGACTTTTGCGCGCATATGTATTTCTTCGCTTTCTGAAAGCTCCAGTCCACTCAGGGGAGAAACAACACCATAAAAAGTGTCGATCAAAAAGCCACGCTCTTTTGTCATTTTTTCTGAATCCCAAATACCATGGTGTACAGAAAAGGGGGTTACACCTCGTGATCCAGATTCGATGCAGCGTCCATCTGGCCCCAAATAAATGGCGATATGATCCACATCACCGGGCACAAGCAAGCCAACAAGAAACCAAAACTCACCGGGCAAGATATCGGGTTTCCCGTTCCGTGTGCAAATAATGTCGCCGGTTTGTACAACCAGCCCCTCGATTTGATAAGAATGGATCATATAAAAGATTATACGAGATTAATCTACTTTTTTGGGGACAAAAAGCAGTAATCGCACCTGTTTTTAACTTGCTTCCGCTTGTCAACACCTGCCCGGAGATGGATATCTTTGCAATGAAAGTAGGGGATAAGCATAAAAGATTACTATTACAGTAAGCGTTTGCATTAAAAACAAAATGTTGATAAAATATGTTTTATAAAATCAAAATATAACAAAATGTAACATTTGAGCTGATTTACTTTTTAAAAGGCTGATATTTTTTAGGTGCTATGCATGAGTGAGATAGAAAAAGAAGAACGAAAAGAAACCGCATTGAAAAAAATCATAAAAGTCATTCTATGGATTGTGGGCGTTATTGGTGCTTTATTTATCGTCATGATTACATTCAAACCTTATGCCTTTCACGGCGCAATCTTGCAATCCCCTAACCCCGCACAAGACTTCACATTACTCAACCATTACGGTCAAGAGACTTCTTTGAGTGACTATAGAGGCAAAGTAGTGCTCTTATATTTCGGCTACGCCGCCTGCCCGGATGTTTGTCCCGCTACTCTAGCTGAAATAAAGCAGGCAAACGACATCTTGAAAGAAGAAGGGCGTAATGATGAGATGCAGTTTTTGATGATCATGATTGACCCTGAGCGAGACACCGCAGAACGAACAGCTGCCTTCTTGGCGCATTTTGACCCAAGCTTTATGGGTTTACTTGGTGAAGATGAAAAAGTTGCTCAAATAGCCACTCAATATGGCATCTTTTACGAAAAACAAGAATCCGAATCAGCTATGGGCTATCTTGTTGACCACACTGCCACCACAATATTGATCGACCCCGATGGTTATATGCGCCTGATGTTTGCTTATGGCACAGAGGGTGCAGATATGGCGGCGGATATTATCCAAGTTTTAGATCATTAAATATAAATACTCAGCCCTCAGACTTCAGATTTACCCTAACGAATCAAATACTTAGGTCTTAGCTATGAAGAGATCAAAAGCTCAAGAAAAACAATCATCATCTTTGCTCAAAAAGTTTATAGCAATAATCTTGTTTATAGCAGCTCTTATTAGCATTTTATTCTTCTCTGAATACCCCGTAGCTTGCTACGAGGGTTCCGAGCATTAAG
>CAZOOX010000222.1:0-3841 GCA_964581545.1 uncultured Anaerolineaceae bacterium | reverse complement strand
TTTATTCATTCACCGCCGCAAGTCGATCTGCCTCATCACGAGTGGTCAGCTCTTCAATGAATTCGTCGATATCGCCTTCCATCATGCCTTGCAGGTTGTAGGATGAGTGGTTAATGCGATGGTCAGTAACACGTGATTGGGGGTAATTATAGGTGCGGATCTTTTCAGAACGTTCACCGGTGCCGACCTGTGAACGGCGGGCATCAGCTTGCTCTGTGCGGCGTTTTTCTTCTTCGGCTTCGTAAAGACGGGCGCGGAGTATTGCCATTGCACGGAGTTTGTTTTGGAGTTGTGATCGTTCATCCTGACAGGCGACGACCAATCCGCTTGGCTCGTGGGTAATGCGGATCGCTGTAGAGTTTTTCTGCACGCTTTGTCCGCCTGCACCCGCAGATTTATAAACGTCAATGCGAATATCGCTGGCAGGAATTTTAATATCCACTTCTTCAACTTCTGCCAAAACAGCAACGGTTGCGGTCGATGTGTGAATGCGCCCCTGCGATTCGGTGCTGGGTACACGCTGAACACGGTGCACGCCTGACTCGAATTTGAGTTTGGAGTATGCGCCATCGCCTTTGATCAAAAAGGTGATCTCTTTTAATCCACCAATGCCGATATTACTCTGCGACATAATTTCAGTTTTCCATTTCTGGTTTTCAGCGTAGCGTGTATACATGCGGTACAGATCTGCCGCAAAAAGGGCGGCTTCATCGCCGCCTGTCCCAGCGCGGACTTCCATGATTACGTTCTTATCATCGCGCGGGTCTTTGGGCACGAGCAAAAGTTTTATCTCATCTTCCAATGGAAGGACTTGCGGCTCTAGTTCAGCCAATTCCATCTCTGCCAGCTCGCGCATTTCTTCGTCGCTTTCGTTTTCGATCATGGCGCGCGATTCTTCAATTCCTTGCAGCAAATTTCTATACTCGCGTGCTTTTTCAACAATAGGCTCCAAATCTGAGCGTTCCTTGCCGATCTCAGCTGCGCGCATATAATCATCACCAACTTCCATGAGTTCGTTGCCAAGTTCTTCGTAGTGCTTTTCTATTCCTGCTAATTTTTCAAGCATAATGATCCTATATCATGAAAACCACGAATAGAGCGATTTTTTATTCGCTTCTATTTGTGCTATTCGTATTATTTGTAGAATTTGTGATACCTACGACCCAAGTGCCATAGATGATAAAGCCATAGAGAGAACAATAATTACAGAAACAATAATTACAGCAATGCGCATTGTCCGTGCCTGTCTTGCTTTATACGTTGACTCTCTTTTAACGGGTTGTGCTTTCTTTTTATTTTTCTTTTTTTTCTTAGCCATTTCTTCTTTCCTTTTCTCTATTACGAATTTCTCTTCTTCATCGCCTGCTCGATCTCGGCTTCAAGTTCATCGATCATTACAGGTTTGGTTACATAACCATCTGCGCCTAAAGCAAAAGCCTGGTCTACTGTCACATCTGCGGCTTCAGTTGAAAGCATAATAATGGGCAAATTCTTCCAGGTGGCACGGCGACGGACGAATTCTAGCATATCCAGCCCGGAAACTTCAGGCATATTTATATCAAGTAGTAAGGCATCTGGTTTTCCACCGGCAAGCAAAGCCTCTGCTGCCGGGCGAGCGCTCATGAAAAAACGTGTTTCAAAACCGAGCATTTTCAGCATCAGATCCATTGCACGTAACATTTCTTCATCATCGTCAACGAGCCAAATTGTTTTTTTCATTTTATAAGTGCCCTCTCCCTCAGGGAGAGGGCGGAGGGTGAGGGCTATTCCAAATTTGCCTTGATCGTCTCAGCCAACGCAATATTAATGCCCGAAACAGCGGCTAATTCGTCCACGCTGGCGATCCTTATCTTATCCAGAGAGCCGAAATGTTGCAAGAGGGACTTCCTTTTTGCAGGTCCGATCCCGGGAATCACATCCAAAGCCGAGGTCATACCGATCTTATTTCGCTGTTTTCGATGTGCCGTGATCGCAAAGCGATGTGCTTCATCTCGAATTCGCTGAATGAGATAAAAACCCTGTGAGTGACGCGGCAATAAAATGCTTTGCGGATTATTCGGGAAGAAAACCTCCTCTTCACGTTTTGCTAATCCCACAACGGGGACTTTATTCATCAGATCGAATTTCTCAAGAACTTCGACAGCGCGACTTAATTGCCCTTTGCCGCCATCTACAATTAATAGATCTGGCAGGAAGGAAAAGGACGCATCGCTCTTGGATTTAGGCTTGCTCGTTTCAACCTGAGCAGCTTCCCAGCGTTTGAATCTGCGCGTTAACGCCTCTTCCATACTGGCAAAATCATCCGGTCCCGTCACGCTGCGGATATTAAAACGCCGATAAAGCTTCTTATCTGGTACTCCTTGTGTAAAGACAACCATGCTCCCGACGGTGGCAACACCCTGCGTATTTGAAATATCGTAGCACTCAATTCTGTTGGGCGGGTCTTTGAGTTTAAAGGCTTCTTGCAACTCTGCCAGAGATTGTTCTTGTTTATGGGTATCTGCCTGCCATTGCGCACGGAGCGATTTTAATGTCTCAGTCGCGTTTTCAGTTGCCATCTGTACAAGATGACGCGATTGCCCGCGACGGGGAACACGCATCTCGACCCTGCGCCCGCTGCGTTTGGTATTTAGCCATTGCTTGATGATCTGGGCTTCTTCGATCTCTTTGGGCAGCAAAACTTCAGATGGAACATTTGCAGCCTCTGTATAGAATTGCTTTACAAATTGTGCCATGACTTCTTCATCTGCGCTGTCTTCTGTGCCTTCGAGCATAAAATACTCTCGCCCGATCATTTTGCCCGCACGGATGAAGAAAATCTGCACGCAGGCATCGCCGTCTTCGCGCGCCATCGCGATTACGTCTGAGTCTATCTGTTTCTTGGTGATGACCTTTTGCTTTTCAACGACTTTTTCTATGGCGTTAATTTGGTCTCGCAGGGCAGCCGCTTTTTCATAACGCATTTCTTCAGACGCTTTTGCCATTTCTTTTTGCATCCTGTCTACGATGGGTTTGGTGCGTCCATCAAGAAATTGCATCAGATCGGTGATCATTTGGCGGTATTCTGTTTTGGTGACGGCACCCACACAGGGGGCAGCACACAAGTTGATATCCATGTAGAGACAGGCGCGTTTGTCCATCCCCGTGATCTCTCTGTTACAGGTCAGATAAGGGAAGATGCGCCGCAGCAGATCCAATGTCTGATGCACTGCCCAAACGGAAGTATAAGGACCAAAATAGCGCGCGCCGTCATTTTTACGCAATTGTCTGGTGACGGTTACTTTGGGGAAATCATCCTGCCAATGAACTTTGATATAGGGATAGCGCTTGTCGTCTTTCAGGCGCACGTTGAAATGCGGACGATGGCGCTTGATCAGATTCATCTCCAGAATGAGCGCTTCCAGCTCCGAGCCGACAACGATCCATTCGATATCTACGATCTCTTGTACGAGCCGTCGCGTTTTTCGGTCGTGCGCTGCACTTGCATGAAAATAAGAGCGTACGCGGTTCTTGAGATTAACCGCTTTGCCGATATAAATGATCTTCTCCTCGGCGTTTTTCATGATATAGCAGCCGGGTTTATCGGGAAGTGTGGAGAGGGTCTTTTTGATGTGTTCAGAGACTTGCATAAAGGCTATTTTACCTTATGAGAAATCTTCATTGTATGGTACTTGACTAGAAAAGAGCGTTCTCCTAGAATACATCATAAACTTTTCCAAGACTTTTAGCAGGGAGAAAATATTATGTCTGATGAAATTGAATATCTTGAAGAAGAACAAGAAAATCATGTTGCAAATAGCAATGAAAAAATGTCGACAAACAGTGGTGCTAAGCGAGTTGC
>CAZOOX010000221.1:0-3903 GCA_964581545.1 uncultured Anaerolineaceae bacterium | reverse complement strand
TATCAATCTCGGCAAATTTATCTTGCATATGTTTACCTTCTATGTCACAATAAATTTGAAAAATCTTCAAAATTCCTATCCCCGCCGCAAGCGGACGGGGTATTACGGAATTTTGCCCCTACGGGTACAGATTTTTCTTAATGCTCGGAACCCTCGTAGCAAGCTACGGGGTATTCAGAGAAGAATAAATCTAATTCATTTTTTACTGACTCATGTTACGCAAAAGATGTCTTTGGCAGACTTTGGGGCTGCCCTCACCCTCC
Source organism: uncultured Anaerolineaceae bacterium (assembly GCA_964581545.1). Classification (GTDB taxonomy): domain Bacteria; phylum Chloroflexota; class Anaerolineae; order Anaerolineales; family Villigracilaceae; genus Desulfolinea. Next base: position 3,640 of record CAZOOX010000221.1, on the reverse strand, counting down.
GCCCTCTCCCGAAGGGAGAGGGGACTTAATCCCTTCTCCCTTTGGGAGAAGGTTAGGATGAGGGAAATGACAGTCTATTGTTCATCACTGCGTAACATGAATTACTGAGGTAAATATGGCAAAAAATATCATTATCCTTTCAGATGGGACAGGGCAAGAGGGCGGCAAAGGGCACGATACGAATGTTTATAAACTAATGCGGATGCTGGAAGATCGAACAGAGCGACAGATCGTTTTTTATGATCGTGGCATTGGTACAGATACCAATAAAATTACGGGGAATCTTGCTGGGGCTGGCTTTTCAGAGAATCTTTTGCAATGTTATCAATTCATCTACGAAAACTATAATGCTGGCGATAAGATCTATCTTTTAGGCTTTAGTCGCGGAGCTGCAACAGTAAGAAGTTTAGCTAATTTTGTGCATTATTTTGGCATTCTGCCAAAATCACGCCCAGAATTAATAAAACAAGCTTACGCGCTCTACAAAATCGGTCGGGAAGAACGAGAGAATGAAGTGCCCGAAGAAGAAAAAAACTTTTTAATAGAGCAACTTATCGAAATAGCGGAAGCAAACCCAATTACAGGTGTGCTGCCACGAGGTTCATCCCTAAATGAAAAAGCGAGAAAATTTGTCCGCGAACATCCAAACCAGTGGGCATCCATCGAATTTTTAGGTGTTTGGGATACTGTCCCCGCTTTGGGCGCGCCAGGTGCCGTGATCGACACTTTTGTCAACTTTATCCCCGGATGGAAACATCGCTACCATGATTTCACTTTGCATCCCAGTGTCAAAAACGCTTATCATGCCCTTTCCATTGATGATGATCGCAAGTGGTTTCAGCCAACCATTTGGAATTCGTGTAATGAGAATTATCAAAAAGTGGAGCAGGTCTGGTTTAGCGGCTCTCATACCGATGTCGGCGGCGGCTTCCGAGAGCCTGGTTTATCTGATATCACCCTTGAGTGGATGGTACAAAAAGCGGTTGCACATGGGATAAAGTTATATTTGCGCTCAACACAATATTGGAATTTTTGCGTTGCTCCAGATGTTACGGATGATATTCATTTACCCCGTGTTGGGCCTGGCAAAATTTATCCCGAAATGCAGCGAAAGTGGTCAAAAACTGCGCAAGAAACTTTTGGGTTACCCAAGATCCATGCCAGTGTTTTGGAGCGAGCCGAACAAGTTAAGGGATATAAGCCGTGGATATTAGAGGAATTCCCTGATCATGAAGTTGAGCCTTGGGCCGAAAACTTTATATATGAAGACGAAGAAATATCTCTTCGCGATTATGACGAAAAAAGCTGGCAAGAAAAATTAGCATTTGATGGCAAGATCATAAAAATAAAAAGTATTGAAGCCTATTTCGATAAATTGCTTGAGCGTGGCAGATGGCATGAACATAGACTAAGCGAGACTTGGTCCGTTGGGTGAAAAAACAACAACTTAAAACATGATTCCACGAGGAGCATGCATTTGTAACGAAGCGGTCTCACATCTCGCAAAAGACTGCTTCGGCGGTGAAACTGCCTCGCAGAGTCATTAAAATTGGATTTGCTGGCAAAAAAAATAATCGCATCTGTGATTTTTACGCCAAAAACTATGGTATACTCTCGCCCGCTCCGCGAGGAGTTTTTATTCTCGGTTTTGGTTTTTTCGTAACGCCCGACAGGATCGGGCGTTTTTCTTGCAGCAGAGTGGCTCTTAATTTGGGACGGGTCAACTGTTGAAGGACAGGCGCATTGACTGAAAAGTTGATGCTATCAAGACCCTAGTCACCACAGAGACACAAAGAAAAATTTTGTGTTTCTTCGTGCCTTCGTGGTGAGATTTACCCAATTTAGGAGACAAAATGTCCACCCAATTTTCAGAGTTAAACCTTCATCCAGAGCTGATGGAGGCCCTTGAGAAGCGCGGCTATACAGAGCCTAGCCCCATTCAGGCGCAAATGATCCCCATCATGATGACCGGTGCAGACGTGATCGGTCAGGCACAAACGGGCACAGGCAAGACCGCAGCTTTCTCCCTCCCCATTCTTCAAAATCTTATCCCCGGGCAACGCAAACCCCAAGCATTAATTCTTTCCCCCACGCGCGAACTTGCCATGCAAGTAGCCAAAGCGATGGAAGGATACGGTGCCTATACCGGCGTTCGCGTTCTTTCCATTTATGGCGGATCCTCTTATGGACGCCAGATCGGCGCGCTCAAACGTGGCGTAGACGTGGTCGTCGGAACCCCCGGGCGTTTACTCGACCTGCTCAAAAAGAAATCCCTGGATCTCAGCGCCATCCGCACCCTCGTCCTTGACGAAGCAGATGAAATGCTCAGCATGGGCTTTATTGAAGATATCGAAACCATTCTGGACGCTACCCCAAACCAGCGTCAGATCGCGCTTTTCTCCGCCACAATGCCAAAAGCGATCCGTAATTTGGCTTCAAAATATCTTAATGAACCGCAATCTGTCAGTATCAAAAAGAAGCAACTAACCGTTGCAGCAATTGAGCAGCGCTATTATCTCGTCAACGGGCGAGATAAACTTGCCGCAATGACCCGTCTTTTTGAAACAGAAGATATCAGCCGCGCACTTGTTTTCGTCCGCACCCGAGCAGGGACGGGGGAACTCTCCAGCGCACTATCCACTCGGGGCTTCTCCGCTGAAATGTTAAACGGAGACCTCTCTCAGGACGCGCGCGAACGCGTTATGTCTCGCTTTAGAAATAACCGGATCCAAGTCCTCGTCGCAACGGACGTGGCCGCACGTGGTCTCGATATTGATGACATCTCCCATGTTTTCAACTATGATCTGCCAGACGACCCCGAAGTTTTCGTCCACAGGATCGGACGCACCGGCCGGGCCGGAAAAGAGGGTATCGCGATCTCGTTACTTACCCCGCGCGAAAACCGAATGCTGCGCCGTATTGAAGGCTATACCCGTCAAAAACAAACAAAAGCCGATCTGCCCACCAAAGCTGAAATCCAGGAAAAGCGAAAAGCCCAATTGGTAACACGCATGGAAGTCTGGCTCAGACGTGGACGCTATGCAAACGAAATGGCAATGGTCGAAGAATTGGTCGAAACAGGGCATGAACCACTCGAAATTGCAGCAGCTGCAATGAGAATTGTGCGCGAAAGCGAAAAACAACGCCCCATCGAAAATATCGGCGATGTTCGTGATTTCAAATCACGTCGCGATCCGGGAAGATTACGCAATGCGCGCAATAATCGAGATAAAGGACGCGGCAAAAAACGCGACCGTGCCAACTTTTCTTCACGCCGATCGCACGAAGCAGGCATGGTACGCCTGAGCCTGGACAAAGGTCGCTCAGACGGAATCCGCCCGGGTGAAGTCGTCGGAACAATCGCTTACCATGCCAATATCCCCGGCAAAGTGATCGGCGCGATCAGCATTCAGGACAACCAAACCTTCGTTGATGTACCAGAGCAATTTGTAGACAAGGTTTTGGCAAAAGACGGCAATTACCGCTTGAGAAATAAGACAAAAATCGCAGTAGATAGAGCATAAGTTTCGGAAACACCGAGTATCTTGAAGATACTCGGTGTTTTAGTTAAGGGAAAAGGTATAATTCGATAGTCTCCCCTTTGGGTGTTGCTAAAATAGAGTAAAAAAGCAATCCAAGG
>CAZOOX010000220.1:0-3943 GCA_964581545.1 uncultured Anaerolineaceae bacterium | reverse complement strand
GCTTACCCCATCATTTCCCGAAAATAAGACAGTACCCCCACTTTCTCATTTGGCAGGTGAGTGAAATCTTTCTTTTTGCCAAAAGCGTGCGAAAAAAGACGTTTGATCTGTGCGCCGAACATATTCGCTTTTTGGGGTGTATAGGCGGGAATTTCCAATGGCGGAATTTTGAGCGTGGGGTAGAAAACCTTCACTTCTATAGCGGGGTCATCACCATATTTTTCTGTGCGCTTCTCATTTTTGAGTTCGGAAATTCCACCTGTTAGTTTGGCAAAGGCACTGCTCATCAAGATATATTCATCTGCTTCTACGCTATTTTTAAGAAGACGGTGAATGAGAATGACTTCTTCTCCGGCAAGTTCTTCAAATTGACGGATCTGTTTAATGACCACTTCGCCATGATGCACGAAGGCTTTTAGTTTAAGATGACTGATTTGAGAACAGGCATCGCAGTTACAATAAGCAGTATCCTGATCCAGTTCAGCAGCTTTTCGCTCAAAAGCGGGGAAAAAAGCCAAAACCTGTTTCAATATATCTTTAGCCACTTTTTCATGATCATCGTCCATCAGCGCGTAAAGAAAAGCAGCATCGCCTTCGAATTTGTTCAGCGTTAGCGGATATTCTGCTGCGTCAATAACGGCTTCTAAAAGCTGCGTGATAATTTCTTCTGCGTGGAGTAAGGTTAGGTTTCTCTGACGAAGAAAAGCTGTATATCCGCTGATATCGACGATAACAAGGGCGGCATGTTTGAGTTCCATGAAATTTCCTTTGAGATTATTTCCTTGTATCTTACCCGCAAACGCTCCCTTCATAGATTAAGGGAGCGTTGCAGAAAGGAGAAGAAAGAAAAAAGGTTTTTCTATTTCATTTCTTTAGATGGGGAGGACATAGTTCTTCTTACACAGTAATTCCAAATATGGATGAATTTGCGAGGAGAGCTTTACCCGACGAAGCAATCTTGAGCAATGAGACCGCTTTGTCGTACACCCACTGTGCAGTGAGTGCGGGCGAGCATACTTCTCGCGGTGTTGTCATATTTGGAATTGCTGCTTCGTACGGCTTTGCGCAGTTTTTTTTGTTGATATCTATTTTCTGTTATGAAAGAAAGTTTATCTTTTCGCACCCAAGAGTGTATTGATCAGAGTTGCCGCTTTCGTTTCCCTGTGATGGAAGGGAAAGCGGTTATTTCATCTTGCCCAAAATGCGGTACACAGCTTGAAGGGGATGGACTTTCCTATGGGCGGCATTATGTTGAACGCGGGGATATTACATCTTCTTTTGAGATGCACGTTCTGCTCGATAATATCCGCAGCTTGTATAATGTTGGCTCTGTGTTCAGGACAGCGGTAGGTGTTGGGATCAAAAAACTACATTTATGCGGTATGACCGCTACACCCGAAAATCTGCGTCTTGCAAAAACGGCATTGGGGGCAGAGAAAGCGCTTCCCTGGGCATATTACAATAATGCCTTGCTCGCGGGGAAAGAGCTTAAGAAAAAGGGATATTCTCTTTGGGCAGTCGAAGGTGGTGAAGGGGCGGTCTCTCTTTTTGACGCAGAACCTCCCCAATCGAATGAGCGGATCGTGTTGGTGATCGGCAATGAACTCGCGGGCATAGACCCGGAACTTTTGCAGATTTGCGAAAAGACTTTATATATCCCCATGCAGGGAGGAAAAGAATCCCTTAACCTGACCGTCGCCTTTGGAATAGGAGCCTATTTTTTGCGCAAGCTATAAATATAATCATCTATTTCTCCCCTAAATTCCACGCTTTTGGAATTTGCACTAAAGTATGCTACGCAAGGGGAGATGCCCGCTAGGGCAGAGGGGGCAAAGATCAAGAATTTTGTTGACTCCGCACAATATCAGTTAATAAAAAATATTTCTCCCAACCAGCAGTGTGAAATCCATCAAAATGGATTTCTTTTCTTTACCATCCCCCCACATCGATTTTAGTGCCTCATAGCTGCGCGTCAGAAACTCTTCATCCCCATCTTTCTGTAAATACTGTCGTACCGCAGACCAGGTTTGCAGATAGGAAAATAGCTGGTCGAGGTCCCATTCCATTTTCATTTCAAATTCGGGTGTATCTACTCTTTCAAAGGGAAATGGCACATCTTGATAGCCATTCCACAAGATCTGGTTTTGTTTTGCCCAGTAGGGTTCTATGGCAGGGAAAAAATCTTTTTGAAGCACATCATTGATATCTTCGGCTAAAAACCATGCGTATCCCCAGGCTGCGAAAATACCATTTGGCTTGAGGACACGTTTGACTTCAGGCCAAAAGAGATCGTAATCAAACCAATGTAAGGCTTGAGCGACAGAAACCAGATCAAATTGATCCTCGGCAAAATCAGTCTTCTCCGCAGCTTGGACAGAATAGTGCACGCGCGGATTCGGGATCGCGTTTGTGATCTGTTGCTCACTGACGTCAGTAGCGTGGACTTCGGCAAAATGCATCGCCAGATCTATGGCGGCTTGACCGCTTCCGCAGGCAACATCCCAGGCGCTTTTTTGTTCATTGCAGAGGGAGGCCAGGAAGCTAAATAATTCTGGCGGATAATGGGGGCGTACTTTTGCGTAGAGATCAGATTTGTCGCTAAATAGGGAGTGATATTCCATCTACATCCACAAAGTCCACAGGATGATCATGATGATGCCGATGGCAAAGCGGAGGGCAAAAGCCCAGCCCCAGCCCACCATGAGACCTTTGGTGATTCTTTTCGCTTCTTCCGAGCTGTGCCCCTGATTTTTTTCCGAAAGATAGAGTGCAATGGGTGCGGCGATCAAGCCACCAATGGGAGAGAAGAGCAGGCTGACGACAATACTGACAACGGCGGCGATCACGAGCGATACTTTTGCTGCACCATAATCGAGGGCTTTTTTGCCCATCAAAAGACCATCGGAGATATTGCCGATCAGCATAAGGATCGTGATGACAATAAAGAATCCCCAGCCGCCTGCGCTAAAGCCGCCGAAGATGCCAAAGCCCAATGCGGCGAGCCAGATAATGACCAAGCCGGGGAAAACGGGCATGATCAGGCCGAAAAGCCCAAAGAGCATTACGATTAGGGTGAGTACGTTTATAGATGTTACGATCCAGTCTGGCATGAATTTTCTCCTAAGTTTAAAGTAATTATAGCTAAGTAGATTTACGTAAATATGCATCATAAGATGCAAAAAAGACCGCCCTGATTATAAATTAGATTTTGGGTGGTTTTCAGGGTTTAAAGAAAAAACAGAGCAATCTTTCTGCCCTGTCTATTTTAGGTATTCTATTCCCAATTGGAATTGAGCCTGCGATCAAGTATCCTATTCCAACTCCAATTATGAGTACTATTTTAGCAGTCTGAATGATAATTTGATGGGTAACAGAAAAAGTTAAGACTTAATTGCAATGGAGGAAAAAGCCTGCCAACTTCTTCGAGGCAAAGATGGGGTATTTAAATACCATTCTCCTAACAATGACAAATCAAAATCTTTTCTTCCCCTGAATGTGTTGCTTTCAATCAGTGATAGGGCTTTGTTCTTTTTTATTATGCTATTCACAAGATTTTTTACTACTGCTTCATTCCTGTCAATAAAGAAAAAAAGTGCATTATCACTTTGAGTGAGCAGACAAAAAGTCAATTACTTCACTGAAATTGTCTGTTTCCCCTTTTAATTCCGATGTGATGTACGAAAAAATATAAATATCAATATCGCTAAATCTAGTTGGGAAATTAGAGTAGTCGCTTACTTTTGTTGCATCAAGAGGTAGGAATGATCTGTTCACCAAAATTGGCCATTTTCTCCAATTTGAGCCATGTTTCTTGCGAAAATAGTTATCTACCCCTTGTTTTAGTGAATGCCAAGATTCATCCCATTCTCTTACGGTATCAATGAGTAAAAAATCAATAGATAGCTCTCCAAGAATTTTTTGGTTCTTCTCTAGAAAATTTATT
>CAZOOX010000219.1:0-4010 GCA_964581545.1 uncultured Anaerolineaceae bacterium | reverse complement strand
TGACAAGCAGAAGGAAATTTTAAGTGTCTTTTTGCTACACCAGAGAGCCTATCAGGAAATGGCTCTGCTTGATGCGGAAGGACAAGAGACAATTCGATTGTCGCGTGATAGTGTTATAAAGAAAAGCGATCTTGGAAGCAGGGCAAAAAAGGATGAATTTCTCTATCCGATGGAAAACGGGGATATTTACTATAGCCCAGTCCGCTTTGATGAAAGCCTTCGGGAACCGCTGCTCACAATTTCATTGCCTCTTTATGATCACTATACAGGAAAGATCGTTTATGTTTTGGTAGTAGACATGAGATTTGCTGTGATCTGGGACTTGCTTTCAGAAATTCAATTGGAGGGTGAAGGGACTGCCTATGTTATTGATGAAGGTGGACAAGTAATTGCCCACAAAAACCCTGCAATTGTTTTACGCGAAACGACAATAGAAATTCCCGAAGAGGGTACTCGAAGACAAGGCTTATCTGGACAAGATGTTATCGCCGCAAAGAACCTTCTTCAACTGGAAGAACAGGAGTTCCATGTAATCGTTGAACAGCCTGCTAATATTGTGCTCAAGCTGGCTACAGATAGCCTTGCGCTGATAATTTTTATCATGCTGATTATTCTTGTATTAGCGACATGGTTTGCGATCTATATTTCAGCAAAGATTGTAGAGCCGATCAAGTTCTTAGCTAAATCTTCACAAGCTATCAGCGCCGGAGACTTATCCCATCGGATAAAATCATCCCGCAAGGATGAGGTGGGACAACTTGCTTCTGCTTTCAATCAGATGGCAAACGATTTAGAGCTTTCCCGCCAAAAGGCAAAAAAACACACCTTGAACCTGGAAGCAAAGAACAAGCAGTTAGAGCATGATATATACTGGCGAGAGTTGGCAGAGGAGGCTTTGCGCGAGAGCGAGATGAGGCTTAAAGAGGCGCAACGTATTGCTCGCATCGGAAACTGGGAATTAAACCTAAAAACAAACTCGCTTTATTGGTCAGATGAAGTCTATAGAATTTTCGGGATGAAACCTCAAGAATTTGAGGCTACCTATGAAGCTTTTCTTGATAATATCCACCCAGAAGATAGAGAGTTAGTAAACCAGGTCTATCTGGAATCTGTAAAAGAGAAAAAAACTTATAACATCACTCATCGCCTGCAACCAAAAGATGGTGTTTTGAAGTTTGTCAATGAGTACTGCGAGACCTTTTACGATGATGATGGAGAAGCAATTCGCTCTGTCGGCACAATTCATGATGTCACTGAACAGATAAAAAGAGAGGAAGAACTTAAAAATAGTGAAACACGTTATAGCAATATGATCAACGGATTATTCATTGGCGTTGCGATTCATGTAGATAATCAAATTGTATTTGCCAATGAAGCTCTGGTAAAAATGCTGGGACAAAAATCTACAAAAGATTTTCTGGACAAAAACGTTCTGGAGTTTGTCCATCCTGATGACCAGGCAATGGTAATGGATGCTATTCAAAAAAGATCATCAGGAGAAGAAGGACCAGAATTTATACGAGAACGGATGATCAAAGGGGATGGCTCCGTGATCACCGTTGATGCCTCTGTCATCGTGATCGATTATTACGGCAAATCCGGTTTGATGGTAATGATCAACGATATCACCGAGCAAGAGAGAGCAGAACGTCTGCAAAGTATTCTATACCGCATATCAGAAAAAGGGAATCGCGCCAGAACACCCGAAGAGCTTTACTCTGGCCTCTATGAGATCATAAAAGAAACGGTCTCTGTAAAAAACTTTTATATTACACTCTACGATCACTCCATAGATCGGCTAAAAATGGTTTATGTCAACGATCAAATTGCCCCGAATCCCGTTATAATGACAAAAAATGGGTTAAGCGATTACGTACACCGAACAGAAGAAACGCTCATGGGCACCTCAGACAAAATTAAAGCCATGCAAGAACGAGGTGAGATCAATCTCGGAGGGGCAGAAGCCGCACTCTGGCTCGGCATCCCACTGATCTCACAAGGGAAGAGCATCGGTGTTATGGCATTCCAAGATTACCATAATGCCAAAGCCTTCAACAAAGAAGAAAAAGAAACCCTTGAGCTGATCTCTACCCCCATAGCCAGTGCTATTTCCCGCCAATTAGCACAAGCCGAAACTCACGCTTATGCAAGAAGCAACGCATTACTCTTTGAAGCGGCTCAAGAACTCAGCGAAACGCTAAGTCTCGAAAACCTATACCAAAACTTATATCAGATCATCAAAAAGCTGATGGAATGCGATACCTTTATACTTTCAAAATACGATGCCGAAGACGAAATGATCCATTGCGATTTTATCATCCATGAAGGCAAAGAAGAGGATATTAGCCATTTACCACCTATCCCTCTGGAGCCTGAAGGAAAAGGCACTCAAAGTCTGGTTATTCGCAAAGGAGAAGCGCTGATCATAAGCAATCTTCAAGAGAAAGTAAAAAACATTGATACAGCATATTATGTAAACGACGAAGGGGAAATTAGCGATTATAAAAACGCACCAAAAGATGAGGAAAAAGCGAGCTCACTTTTAGCAACACCTCTCAAGATAAAAGGTGAGGTCATTGGCGTTGTGCAGGTAATGAGCTATAAAAATAATGCCTATACACAAGAGCACCTTGACTTTTTACAAGCACTATCCTTTCAAATAAGTATCTCTCTAAATAATGCCCGTCTTTTCGAACAATCACAAGAAGAAATAAATTTACGAGCACGGGCAGAAGAAGAACTCAAAAACCATAACATCAAACTGGAAAAAAGTGTTCAAGAGCGTACAGCCGAGCTTAACCAACGCGTAAGAACCGTTGAAAAGATGAATACCGGCATGACCAATATGATGGCCGACCTTAACCATGCTAACACCCTTGCCAAAATAAAAACTCAAGCCCTTGAAACAAGCAACGAAGAGTTAGAGGCCTTCACCTACTCTGTATCCCATGACCTTCGCGCGCCCCTGCGACATATTGAAAGCTTCACTCAACTACTACATACAAAGGAAAATAACAACCTAGGTGAAAGATCTCAACGCTATCTTGAGAATATTATGCTATCAACCCAAAGAATGAGAAACCTGATCGAGGATTTGCTCACCCTCTCGCGCACAAGCAGGGTGGACCTTCATCTTAAATCCCTTGATCCTAATACCATCATCGATAGCATCCGTGCTCAACAATTTGATGAGGTCAATGAGCGCCAGATCACGTGGAAAATTGATCCCCTCCCATCTACCCTGGCAGATGCCGGCTTAATGAAAATCCTCTGGGAAAATTTAATCGGGAATGCGTTAAAATATACTCGTCTACGCAAGAAAGCAACCATCGAAATTAGCACCCTGGACTCAAAAAACGAGACCATCTTCTTTATTCGCGACAATGGCACAGGCTTTCCAAACGAATATCGTGATAGGCTTTTTATTGCCTTTGAGCGCCTTCACAAAAGCGATGATTTCGAAGGCTCAGGTATCGGCTTGACCATTGTGCAACGTATTGTTGAACGCCACGGTGGCAAAATTTGGGCAGAAAGCAAAGAAGGTAAAGGCGCGACTTTTTATTTTTCCCTAAATATCGATAATATTGCAGCAGAAATCGATCAGCAACCGCCAAATTAGTGAGACCACTATGACTATCCCCCTAAAACTCCTGCTACTCGAAGATGACCCCTTCGACGCCGAATTAAATATCACCATGCTGGAAGCAGAAGGCTATGCTTGTGAATGGGAACGCGTCCAAACAAGAAAAGAATTTCTCGACGCGCTAAAAACACCCAGTTACGACATTATCCTCATCGACTACAACCTGCCCGCCTTCGATGGGATGACAGCCTTACACCTGCTTAAAGAACATAATTTGGATATCCCTGTTCTCTTTGTTACGGGCAATTTGCAGGCCGAACTAGCCATCGACAGCATCAAGGCTGGCGCGACAGACTTTGTTCATAAAGACCGTCTAACACCTTATTTTTGCGCCCATAGAGACTGTTTCTATTGCTTTTAGAGACCT
>CAZOOX010000218.1:0-4015 GCA_964581545.1 uncultured Anaerolineaceae bacterium | reverse complement strand
CAAGCCCAAAAAGAGCGCGTCCCGAAACAGCCGTTGATGTGGAGGAAAGGCTCCAGACGGCAACATCTGAAAAACAGGAAGAATCTCAGGTCATATTCAAATCCATCGGGACAGCTTTGCGTGAACGACGCGAGATGCTTTCGCTCACCCACTCGGAGATCGAAGGGCATATCCACCTGCGTCCGCATTATCTGGTTGCGCTCGAAGCTGGAGATTTTGGCGCTTTGCCTTCACCTGTCCAAACACGGGGTATGTTGAGCAATTATGCCGATTTTTTGGATATGGACAGCGAAAGACTGCTGATCCATTTTGCGGAGGGTTTGCAAGCTCAACGCCTTGAACGACATATTGAAACACGCGAACACCTTGAAGGCATACAGAAAAAGCGACGCCGCTTCTCTTTTGGCTCTTTTGTTGCCCCGGATTTAATCTTTGGTATAGGCATGGTTGCATTGCTGATCGCTTTTACAGTTTGGGGATTGGGAAGGATCGCAAACTCCCGCGTGGAAGCAGAAATAGAGGCAACAGCACCTTCCATTGCCGAAGTTTTGATGATAACGCCAACTGTGGTTTTCACGGAACCCCCCACACCGACCATTGTCGTTAATACCCCCGCTCCAGAAGCAGATGGGGCTACAGAAGTGCCCATTGAAGATGCGCTGCCCGAAGGCGAAAATTTGGGCGTACAGATATTAGTGACCATGATGGAACGAGCCTGGCTGCGCGTGAGTGTGGATGGGGAAATCGTTTTTGAAGGACGCTCACAACCAAATGCTACCTTTGTATATGAAGGCAATGAAAGTGTAGAGGTGCTAACGGCAAATGGTGCGGGTGTAAGAATTGCTTATAATCAACAGGATATGGGATTGATGGGCGGATTTGGCGAGGTCGTGCAACGTCTTTATGGCGCGCGTGGTATCTTAACTCCAACAGTAACCCCTACAAGCCTTGCAACAGAAACGCCTACGCCAACAATTACGCCTTCGCCGACACAAACACCTACCGCAGTAAATACTGAGGCTGTTCAATAAGCAGCCTACTCTCAATTGTCTCTGTTCGGGAGATTGCTTCGGCGATGAAACTGACAAAGACATATATAAATAAGATTATTTTTATCTCTGGTTAAAACATGAAAGAAAATACTTTTCACTTAGTTTCACTAGGCTGCGCCAAAAACACCGTTGATTCGGATTCAATGGCACAGCTTTTATTAACCGACGGCTACAGCGCCTCCGAAGACCCTGCCTTAGCAGATGTACTCATCGTCAACACCTGTGGTTTTATCGGGCCATCACGCGATGAATCCATCGAAGTTCTGAACGAACTTGCTGAAGAAAAGATCGAAGGGCAATTGCTCATTGCAGCAGGATGTCTCTCGCAACGCTTCAGCGAATATGTCGCGGAAAAAGTCCCCGCTATTGACGGGATGCTCGGCACCCGCCGCTGGATGGATATTGTGACGGTGGTCAAAAAATTGCGCAAGATGCGTAATAATTATCGCCCCGAAATTTTGTACCATTTGCCAGAAAATGCCAAAACCGTTGGTAAAGATGAAGGTGATGTTTTACGCGCGAATGTTTTTGGTTCCAGTGCTTACATAAAAATAGCCGATGGGTGCCGCCGCCCTTGTGCTTTTTGCTCCATTCCGCTCATTAAGGGCACTGCCGTCAGTCGTCCGCTCGAAGATATTGTCGAAGAAGCGCAGATATTGGCAGAGAATGGGGTAAAAGAACTCATTCTCATCGCGCAGGATAGCACTGATTATGGTCATGATCTCGGCATGAAAGACGGGCTTGCGATTTTACTCGAAGCGCTCACAGACGCCGTCCCTGATATAGATTGGATCCGTATCATGTACGCTTATCCCGGTTATGTCACTGACCGTTTAATTGACGTGATGGCAGAACGACCGCAGATTTTGCCCTATCTCGATATTCCGCTCCAGCACGCTAGCCGCGAAACCCTCTTACGCATGAAGCGCCCCGCCAATATGGACTGGGTGCGTAAGACCCTCACCAAAATGCGCGAACGCATCCCCAACCTGACCATTCGCACGACTTTCATCGTCGGCTATCCCGGCGAGACCGAAGAGGAATTCCAGCAATTGCTCGACTTCCTCGAAGAAACTCGCTTCGACCGCGTGGGCGCGTTCACCTTCTCCTTCGAGCCAGGCACCACGTCCGAGCCGCTCGGCGACCCTGTTTCACAGGAAGTAAAAGACGAACGTTGGGAGCGTCTGATGGAGCTTCAGCAGAATATCTCGCTCCAGATCAACCAATCCTTTGTTGGCAAAACCCTTGACGTACTCATCGAAGGCTACGACGAAGAGCAGGGCATCTCCATCGGCCGCTCCTACCGCGACGCCCCCGAGATCGACGGCATGATCTTCATCGAAGGCGATGCCACCGTCGGCGAGATCGTCCCCGTGCGTATCACGGGCGCGATGGCCTATGATCTTACCGGCGCTTTAGCCTAAGGGCTGGGTTTTCCCGCCCCTGCAAATATACAAAGGAAAAACATGTTCGATATCAACAATCCCGAAGTAAAATTTGCCCTTGACGCTGTCCGTCAGGCCGCAAAACTCGTAAAAACGGTCCAAACTGAAACCGCAGAGAATGCCCTCACAAAAGGCGACAAGTCTCCTGTGACAGTTGCAGATTTCGCATCTCAGGCCCTTGTTTCGCATATGCTGATGGAAAACTTCCCCGATGCTGTTCTGGTAGGGGAAGAGGCCTCAGATGCTCTCAAAGAAGAAGGTGCAGAACATCTGCTTGAGCAAGTTACGGGATATGTCTCCCGTTTCATCACGGAAAGTGATCCTGATACCGTTTGTGAATGGATCGACCGAGGCGCAGCAGATCCCACCAACCGCTTCTGGACACTGGATCCCATCGACGGGACCAAGGGCTTCATCCGCGGTGATCAATATGCCGTTGCCCTTGCCCTTGTTGAAAACGGCGAAGTGCAGATCGGCGTGCTCGGCTGCCCAAACCTGACCGATGGCTATATCTCAGAGCCGGGTGGCGCAGGCACGTTGATGGTGGCCGTCAAAGGTCAGGGAACGTGGTTAACGGATATGGCCGAAGGCGAAGAAAAAGACTGGAAAAGGATTCAAGTTTCCCCACGAGCGAACCCGAAAGATGCCCGTCTGATGCGCTCCTTTGAATCCGGTCATACGGATGTAAGCAAGATCGACGAGATCGCATCCGCATTAGGTGTAGAAGTTGACCCTGTGCGCATGGATAGTCAGGCAAAATATTCTGTTTTGGCTGTGGGCGGCGGTGAAGTTATCTTGCGCCTGCTTTCACCGAAACGCTTGGATTACAAAGAAAAAATCTGGGATCAAGCCGCTGGCTCGATCGTACTCACTGAAGCGGGCGGGCGCATCAGCGATTTGGACGGAAAACCGCTCGACTTTTCGCAGGGACGTATGCTGCTGAATAACCGCGGTGTTCTTGCAACGAACGGATTCGTGCACGAAGCCGCGCTAAAAGCCCTGAAGGAAGTTGGGGCGTAGGAGAAAAAGGATGGCAAAAGCAAAGATCGATGCTGGCATTTGCGGTAAAACGGTAGCAGTAGAAGCAACGGTGATCGAAGAATATCGTGTTGCACTAAATATCGTGACCGATTGCCCACATATCACCAAAGCTGTTGAAGTTGCAGCCGGGTTGGCATTACCGAAGAATGCGACAATTGAAGTGGAAGCCTAATTTAGATTAGTTTAGGCTATGGCTAAAAGATGAGAGACCGAGCGAAGTGCTCGGTCTCTTTTAGTTAACTCAACGCCTGCGTCGGGCGTGCTTGCATCGTCTCTAAGCTTTTCAGGTTTCCGAAGGGACAAAACCAAAATGCCTCTTATATTCTCTGCTGAATTGAGCAGGGCTTTTATAGCCGACCAAATAGCCCGCTTCGCTAGCATTTTTTCCTTCTTTGATCAGTTTTTGAGCTTCATATAGCTTCACACCTTATTTTTGCGCCCATAGAGACTGTTTCTATTGCTTTTAGAGACCTGAAC
>CAZOOX010000217.1:0-4072 GCA_964581545.1 uncultured Anaerolineaceae bacterium | reverse complement strand
CTTTTATTTATAGCTTTCTACTTTCTGCTCTCGCCAAAACCTAAAGAAAGCGATGGCGAGCCAAAACTATCGCATCAAAAATATAGAAATATCGTTGTGCCATTGATTGGCAGCTACGACGGATTCTTCGGCCCCGGCACAGGCTCGTTTTTTGCCTTGTCAGGCGTATCTCTCCGGGGCCGCGGATTGATTTCCGCAACGATTGTTGCCAAAACGATGAATTTTGCTACAAATTTTGCTGCCTTGCTTGTATTTCTAACAACAGGAAAAATTGCCTGGGTTGCTGGCATTTTTATGATTGTAGGGCAGGGGATTGGCGCATGGTTGGGTTCTAAATTTCTTTTCAAGATCAATCCCTCTTATCTCAGAATTCTGATCGTCCTGATGTGTGGAGCGATGCTGATCAGATACAGCGTTTCAATGGGTTGGCTAAGTTTTAGCTGATTGAAGATAAATAAATCTATAAAGAGTCCCTGCGCTTTTGTTATCGCGGGGATTTTTTATCCTCAAAGGAAAGAGAATATCAGATTAATAAACAGCGCAAGTGATATCTAGGGGGAATTTTTGTGACAAAAAGAACTAACAGTTGTGATAAAAGGAACTAATAAGCAGCGGCTGTCTTCACTATGATTGGGTAAGCAAATCGTGTCAATGTTCAGGCATTATAAAGGAGTTCTAAATGACACAGTCGGTTCCCAGCGAAGATCTAGCTATTGATCGTAAATCACGTGCGTTGACAGTTTGTGACGGCATTCGACTCCGCCCTCCTGATGAACGAATTGGCGATTTTGATGATGTCGTCATCCCCTTTTCAGAAGAGTGTGCGAAGATGGCAGCTTCTCGGTGTATACATTGCCCGGACCCTGCCGGTTGCGTGGTTGCCTGTCCTTGTCATAATGATATCCCTTCAGCCATGTGGTTGATCGAGGAAGGCGAGTTTTTAAAAGCCGCTGAACTTTATCGACAAACCAGCTCTCTGCCCGAAGTTTGCAGCCGCGTTTGCCCGCATGAGCAATTATGCCAAGGGTCTTGTGTGCTTGCCAAAGATGAGGGTGCGCCTGTCCTAACGGGTATGCTCGAAGCCTATGTTATGGATTATGAGCGCGAAGAAAAAGGCTACAGCATTCCGGCCCCTAAATCAAATGGAAAAAAAGTGGCAATTATTGGCGCAGGTCCTTCTGGTTATGGTTGTGCAGAACAACTTCTTCAAAAAGGGTATCAAATTACCATCTTTGAAGCCAAACCGGCTGCGGGTGGTTTGCTCACTTACGGAATTCCCAATTTTAAACTTCCGAAAGACGTTGTCTTTCAATCTGTAAAAGATCTTGAAGAAGCAGGCGTAAAATTTGTATACAATAGTTTTATAGGAAAAGATAAAACCATTGATGATCTATTCAACGAAGGTTTTGAAGCCGTTTTCATTGGTGTAGGCACTCAAGTTGATGCTCCTCTAAAAGCCGAAGGTGTTGATTTGCCAGGTGTACATTTAGCGACTGAATTTCTTATCCGCACAAATGTCAATTCAGAATATCTTCCTGAAGGCTTGGAGCCGCTCACGGATTTGGGAAAAAAAGTGGTCGTTATTGGCGGTGGTGATACAGCATCAGATGCTTTGCGCTCATCCTTGCGGCTCGGTGCGGAAGAAGTGACCTGCCTCTATCGACGTACTTTAAGAGAAATGCCCGGTGGTGCGAAAGATCGGGAAATGACCAGTGAAGAAGGTGCCAATTTTCAATTCCTTACTCAGCCCATCAAATTTATCCCCGGTGATGATGGTAGATTGGCAGGCGTTGAATGTTTGCGCATGGAATTAGGCGCTCCCGATGATTCTGGTCGCCGTCGTCCTATCCCAATTGAAGGTTCCAACTTTATCGTTGAAGCAGATACAGCTGTGCTGGCGTTGGGATATTGGCCCGATGAGACCATCAGCAAATCTACGCCCGATTTGGAAACTCATGACTGGGGTTTGATCACAGCAGATTATAAAACAGGCGCCACCTCTATTCCTGGCGTGTACGCAGGTGGTGATGCTGCTACAGGTCCCGATTTGGTAGTTACCGCGATGATGGCTGGTCGCAAAGCCGCTGCTGCTATTGATGAGTATATTCAAAATAAATAGAACTCAATATAGAAAAGCTTAGAATACAACTCCCTGCTCTTTTTGAAAGAGCGGGGAGTTTTCATTTATGTGCTATTCGTGAAATTCGTACAATTCGTGATTACCCGCGCCAATCTGTTTCGGGTTGAGGTTTGTTTTCCAAAATTGTTTCGATGCGTTCCATCACATCGGGGGTGAGAGAACCGACATAGCTGATCGCTTTCATGTTCTCAACCACCTGATCCACACGGGATGCGCCCGTGATCGTCGTGCTGACGTTGGGATTCTTCAACGTCCACGCCAGGGCGAGCTGCGCCATCGTGCAGCCGATCTCATCGGCGATATCCATCAGCTTCCCGACTTTGGCGATATTCGCCAGCGCGGTCTCATCTGTGAAGCGTCTACTCAGCCACTCGTAGCCTTCGAGCGTGGCGCGCGTCCCTTCGGGCATGCCTTTGTTATATTTGCCGGTCAGCAGGCCACTTGCCAGCGGAGACCAGATCGTTGTTCCCATCCCGAAGCGGTCATATAGCGGGGCATATTCCTTTTCGAAGCGTTCGCGGTGGAACATGTGGTACTGGGGCTGCTCCATCAATGGCGGTATCAAGCCCAATTCACGCGCGATCCCGTGCGCTTCCATAATTTGGGTCGCACTCCATTCGCTCGTTCCCCAATAAAAAGCTTTGCCTTGGTCGATCACATGGTTGAATGCGCGCACGGTTTCCTCAACTGGGGTGTGCATATCTGCGCGATGGGCGAAAACCAAATCGACATAATCCATTTGAAGGCGTTCAAGCGCGGCATCTACGCCCTCGATGATATGTTTTCGGGAAAGCCCGCTGTCATTGGGACCATCGCCGCCCCAGAAAATCTTGGTTGAGAAAACCAGGTCAGAGCGTTTCCAACCCGCTTTTTTGACCACGTTGCCCATGATGGTCTCTGCCACGCCGCCGGCGTAGACTTCGGCGTTATCGAAGAAGTTCACGCCCGCATTGATGGCAGCTTGCATCATATCGTGTGCAGCATCTTCACCGATTTGGTCGCCAAAGGTGACCCACGCGCCAAAAGATAGCGCGGAAACTTTTAACCCTGAGCGTCCTAAATTTCTGTATTCCATTTTTTTCTCCTTTTCAAATTGCTTGAGTGGTTATCAACTATTTCGATCTACCTATAAAAACACGATAAATATAAAACAGCTTGATGAGAAGGGGAAGAGCAAAAGCACATAGTCTGAGAATATGTGCTTTCGGGATAGTGAGAAAAATCTTGTGAAATATCTGCGTAGCGCGATGAGTATTTCAACTTAGCGATATTTGATCATAAGCGTTGGCGTGGTTCCGTTGAAGGAGACATAATCGCTTACGCCATTTGAATAGTTGCTGGAGGTTTTATAAGCGCGGATCTGGATGATCTCTGCGCCATCTTCCACACGAGAAGCAACGTGTTTGGTGATGGTAATATCGCCCGGCGAGCAATTCTTGAAGTTCATGGTGCGCCCATTCTCTTGGAAGGAACCGATGCCGCTGTTCGCTGTATCCAACACAGTATTGAATTCTCGCTCAACGACAATCGTCGCCGTTGGGGGCGAGGGCGGAACAGGTGTGGCTGTCATCGGCTGTACCACAGGGGCTGGCGTGAGCGCGATGACAGGGACGGTTTCCACTTTAAGCTACGGCAAAGAACATGCCATGATCGTTAGAAGAAGAATGGACAAAAGGAATAATTTATTTCTGGTTTTCATAATTTTCTCTCTTCCTAAAATTTTAGGAGGGTGCGTCGCACCAACTTCGATAAAAGGATGCTCATCGACAAATTTTCTGCTTATCGAAGGGTTGATTCTCGTCGTTTTAGTACGACGCACATCTGTTTTAGAATGCTCTAGCCGCCGTCCTCGGCGCAGGGAGCATCTTAAGTTATTTTTTCTCTACCGTACATTAACAAAATCAGTTTCGATTTGAAAGAAAAACATAGGCT
>CAZOOX010000216.1:0-4287 GCA_964581545.1 uncultured Anaerolineaceae bacterium | reverse complement strand
TTTATTTGTAGATTTTCATTAGACTTTCCCATGCCGTAATTTGTAACGAGAATAACGGTATCCGATGTGTTCATTCATCTCCCTCTTCTACTTCAAACTCATTGTCGGTATAAGTTTCAAGCCATTCGCGAGCTTCTACAAGCTTTTCTTTGGGAACAAAAATATGAATTTCTGCAAATTTCCCAAAACTTACAGGGATCGTTCCTCCCACACTTTCCTGTGCTAACTCAACAGGGATTCCCAGCGCTTCGAGCGCAGCCTTCATCATCTCCGCTTCGATGCGGTCATAAACCTTTGTCAGTAATTCCCAAGTCATTTCAGTCATTTTAGACACTCCAGAAGATAATAAATAAGGTAGTAAAAAGGGTGCTTATTGCCAATTGGCGAAATCCGATTGCGGTCGGTTTTGCCTTGATCGCAGGATTAAACACCCACCACACTGTCTCCCCCAATTGTAAAAGGAAGGGGGCGAAGATAAAGCGCGGCAATAAACCGAAGATGCCCAGCAGGAGAGAGGCAAGAAAATTAAAGGATGTGTACATTAAAGCGCGTTTTCCTAACTGGATTTTCTCGGCACGCTCCGGGATTTGGGCTTGCCTGTGCCCTTTAGGGTAATCCCGATGTGACAAACGCATATATGCGTGAATAATGGATGCCGCAGACTGGAACCAAACCAATAGCCAGAGTACCCATCCCTGAGCATCGTATTTACCATTTGCGACCCACAACGCTGCCGGAGCAGCAAGAGCCAAGGCTCCGCTGGCAACGATCTCTAAACCTGCCTGTCTACGCTCATCGCGTTTACTCACTAAATAAAGATGCCATCCAAAAATTGCAAATCCGGGGATAGCCAGATATAGCACATTGGCGAAGCCGCGCAATATCAAGCCGATTAGCATCAACAAGGCGATGAAACCGTAGATCAGCATCCAAAAGCGCGCGGCGGGCAGATCTGTGCGTGGACGGCGCCCGGCATAAGCCTTAACGGCAGCCGTTACAGGCTGTCGGATGAAGAATGCGGCCATTGCTGCGAGAATCAAGTATATGGCAGCGGTAGAGATTTTATTTCCTGCGAAGAAACCAATAAAAAGGGGCATTAAAATAAAAACCCATGAGCCGTGATCTTGGGGAAGATAAATCTGTTTGCGTAAATATTTCGAACGAAAAGTTTTCATAATAAAAGATTATACTCGCTGAGCTTTGAGGTAAAAAGGGAAAAGAAGTTTTTATGCATATATGTCTTGGCTTATGCTAGAATACTCCCTAAATAGCACGAGGAGAAAGTAATTTGACTGAGCAAAAAATGAAGAACGATCTGATCAAAGAGTTAGAAGAGAAAATAGCCGAGCTGAAAAAACGTTGGCCTGCGCACTCTGTCTCTCCAGTCATGTTGCAAGAATTAGACGATCTCGAAGAAGCTTTGGCGGCAGAAATAAAGAAAGGTTCTCAAGGTGAATCTAGTGCCTAAGAAAACAGTGGTTGTAGATTACAAAGCTTGCGAGCCTGAAAAATGTGAAGACGGAATTTGCCTGGCTATGCTGGCCTGTGAAAAAAAGCTCCTTAGGCAAGAAGCGCCGTACGAAACGCCAGATGCCAAAGCATCAATGTGTCTAAGCTGTGCTCTCTGCGTCCGAGCTTGTCCCCAGGAGGCAGTACGGGTGATTTAGTTGAGTTTTTCAGGGGGGAATAATAGAATTTTATTATAAAAGCCAAATTTGACAAGTCGTGTCCAAATTTGATGTACAATACCTTCCATGAAAAAGAAACCCGTTATCCTTTCCGTTCTTGCACACCCCGACGATGAATCTTTCGGTATGGGCGGGACATTAGCCCTCTACGCCGAACGCGGCGCGAATGTTCACCTAATCTGTGCCACAAGAGGGGAAGTTGGCGAGATGGATGAGAAATATATGCAGGGCTTCAATTCCATCGCCGACCGCCGCGAATCAGAGCTGCGTTGCGCGGCAGGGATTTTAGGGCTTGAAGGCGTATATTTTCTCGACTACCGCGATTCCGGAATGCCCGGCACTGCCGATAATGAGCATCCTCAAGCTCTTTTTGCCCAACCTATAGAAAAGATTGCGGAAGAAGTGGTTACCTATATCCGCAAACTCAAGCCGGATGTTGTGTTGACCTTTGACCCAATTGGTGGTTATCGTCACCCCGACCATATCGCCATTCAGCAGGCAACCGTGCTGGCTTTTGAGAATGCGAATAATGCCGATTTTGCCCCCGATGCCGGTGTCCCCTTTCAGCCGCGCAAACTATACTTTCACACCTTCTCGAAAGGCTTCCTGAAAGTGACCGTTTTTTTACTGCATCTCTTTGGCAAAGACCCCAGCAAATTTGGCAAGAATGGCGATATTGATCTGGCTTCACTGGCGAAAGTCTCTTTCCCCATCCATGCGAAAATTAATATCCGCTCGGTGGTGAAGAAAAAGGAAGCGGCAGGGCGTTGTCACGCCAGCCAGGGCGGGATGCAGATGCAAAAGGGGATTCGTGGTTTGGTATCACGCTTTTTTAATGGGCAGGATGTTTTTATGCAAGCTTATCCGCCTGTGAAGGGAAAAATGAGAACAAAGAGCGATTTGTAGCCTCTCTTCCTGCCTTGCGGAGGGGGATTACGGGCAGCAACATGGAGGTAATCCCGCTTGTCCACAGCGACCAGTAGCCGGATTTACACAATTCGGAGGATTAATACACCCTCCTGGATCATCACCGCCATGCTGTTCGCAGGTTGGTAGACCGATTGTGGCATTTTTGCAAGTTGTGCCAACGCCAGGCAGAGCGGCACAGACTCCTGGTGGATTATAGTAGTAGGTACCCGCCGGGCAGGGTGGCAGGCTGCCTCCTCCATCGGGCAAGTTACCAGGCAGGGCATCACAGCACATCCTCTCAGAATCGTAATTTATGCCCGGAACACAACGGCCCTCAAAAGGTTGGTCGGGAATACAGGTAAACCCATCCAGGTGATATCCCAAAGGGCATTGCGGTTCAGCGTTATCTACTGCCAACGTACACTCTGTACAGATCGTGGTCAACTGCTCCTGATCGCAGAGGTAGAGACCGCCACCCATATCGGTACAATTAAGGACCTGGTATGTGATCGGTGCTGAGGGATTAATATTAATTTGCACATTGGTAAATGGCGTATCCCCCTTGCCACACCACTGAGCCTGACTGATCGAAATGTTCGGGCAAATATTGGTGAGATTCGGTTTGCCTACAGTTGGCTCAATCCCGCTTGCATCCGAGCCATAGATGACCATCTGCTCACAATAGGGTGCAAAGTACATCGGGTCAAGTGCCACACAACGGAAGCCGAGGTCATTGCGGGCATCTATCGGTTTGGAATTGAGCCGACGCGCAAGCTCAGTTTGAAAAAATGCTGTGGAAAATCCACTGGAGCGGACAGAGCGGCGTTCGCCTGTTTCCGGACCCAATGGGTTTTCGGCGGGCGATTCTCCATAATAGATTGGGCTGTACCAATCAGCCACCCATTCAAATACATTTCCTGCCATATCAAGCACTTCGTAATAGCTCGCGCCTTGTGGATAAGTTGTCACATCTGTGGTTTGTCTTACACAATCTGCGGCATTGAGCAGGTCGCAGGAAGGTGCGGAATCGCCCCAAGGATAAATGTTTCCATCTGGTCCGCGTGCCGTTTTTTCCCACTCAGCTTCGGTTGGGTATCGGGCATGTACAAATTCACAGTATTCAGCTCCCTGCTCCCAATTTACGCCTGTAACAGGATCGTTCGCGCGCAGCGGGTCATCATAAGATTCATTCAAGTTCAGATCCGGCGGCTCGCAGGCTCCGGATTCCACGCAAAAGGTATATTGTTGATTGGTAACCGGCGCGCGATAGATCCAGAAATCATCCAAGTACACTATATGTTCGGGGTTGTCATCGCTGCCATGCCCCATAATGAATTCCCCGGCAGGGACAGCGACAATTATGCTGCCATCCACATACAGGGCGGTGGAGCCAACTTCTATGGGTGGTCCGGCTAGATTGACAGGCTCGAGGGTAGGCGTGGATTCTAACAAAGGAGTCTCTGTTTCGGGTAAATTTGTAGGAAGAACTTCGGAGACATCCGGCGCTTGTGTTGGTGTTTTTTTTGAGTCACAGGCGGATAAGACTAGCAAGATTGTAATACTTAGGCAGAACAGGCGTAGTAAAATCTTTTTCATGGCAGCATCCCTCCAAGATGAAAACACACCTTTCAAATTTGTAAGGTTTAAGTCATTATATAAAGTTTTATATGGCTTTCAAAATCCATCTGTG
>CAZOOX010000215.1:0-4325 GCA_964581545.1 uncultured Anaerolineaceae bacterium | reverse complement strand
TTACTTTGTATTCCTCCGAATAGGGTTTAAAAAAATAGGTTAGGGTAAGTTTCTGTTATTTCCTTCCGGGACATCACCTCCTTGGATGATTGTGAACGTTGCTATATTGAAATTTGGATTGAAAAGGGGTCAAATTGCCTTGCATGATTGGCGCACAATAAGTTCTGTGTCCAGGATAAGGCTTCGTTCTTTTATTTCTGCTCCCTTCAGCAGGTCGAGTAATAACAGGCAGGCTTTAGAAGCAAGTTCGTGAGCTGGAAGCCTCACTGTTGTTAAGGGTGGGTCTGAGTAGGATGCCCAAGGAATATCATCAAAGCCAATAAGAGAAATGTCTTCAGGTATGCATAAGCCTGCTTCACGGAGCGCAGATTTAGCTCCCATAGCCACATTGTCGCTTGCAACAAATACAGAAGTGAATTCTTGCTCTGAAGATAATAAAGATTGCATTGCTTCAGATCCGCTTTTCGGGTCGAAATCTGCATAGCGAATCTGGGAGTCGTTTGGTGTGATCCCTGCCTCGAGCAGCGCATCTTTGTAGCCAAGAACACGATCTCTTGTTGCCCCGTAGGATGGGCGAGCATTGCCAATGCAGGCGATCTTTGTATGTCCAAGGTCAATTAAGTGTTGTGTCGCTTTTTTTGCTGCGCTGCGATTGTCTACACCAACAGCATAAAGCTCTAGATCTTCCAATTTTCCCATAAGAACGGTTGGAATGTCAACATCCTCCAGCTTTTTTATTCCTTTATCATCGAGGCGTGGGGTAAGCAGGATCATTGCGTCAATATGCTTAGCTCTTGCAAGTTCTAAATAAACCTGTTCCTGATGCCCCTCTTCTACAAGTTCAATTAATAAGCGAAAATTTTCTTTTTTTGTGATTTCTAATAATCCCCCGATGATTTGTGGCAAAAATGTATCTGAAGAAATGTGGTGCGGGCTTCGTGTCATGATCAGCCCAATCGCTTTTGTACGTTGTGTAGCCAAAGCTTGTGCTGTTGCGTTTGGAACATAGTTGAGGGTTTCAGCAGCATCGAAAACTTTTTGACGTGTTTCAGGAGGAATGCTTGCTCGCTTCACTTTGTTGAGTACAAGCGAAACAGTGGTGCGTGATACACCTGCTAAATTAGCTACGTCTTGGCTTGTTGCACGCTTTCTTACCACTCAGACTCCTTAGACAGTAACGCGCGTTACTAACGCGCGTTACCAGTGTAGCAAAAATCCATGCACTTGTCAAATTATTCTTTCGTATGGTGCAGGGCTTTCTTAAAGTCCGGGATGTCATTGCAAGCCGTAGCGAAGCGGAGGCGACGCAATCTCCTTATAAGAGAAAAAACACATAACGAGGAGATTGCTTCGGGCTTCGCCCTCGCAAAGACGTGAAAAAACACGACTTTAAGAAAGCCCTAGTTCACTCATTGAGGTAATTGAAACTTTTCAAATTGATCTGCTTGAAACTTTTCTTGCTTTGGGCTGCAAGTTTTTCAGAAAATATGTCGCGCGACCGTTGACCTATTTTCTGATAACTTTCTCATCACAGAGAAATAAGTTTCAATGACTTCTCCGTGAAAGCCATTTAAGTGCGCCTTCTCCCGCCGCACGCCCCGTTGCAAAACAGGCTGTCAGTAGGTAGCCGCCTGTGGGGGCGTCCCAATCGAGCATTTCTCCAGCGCAAAAAACGCCGGGCATCTTGTGCAGCATCAGATTTTCGTCGAGTTCGTTCAGGCAAAGCCCACCGGCGCTGCTGATCGCTTCTTCGAGGGGGCGTGGCGCAATCAGTTTGAGTTCGAGCGATTTCAGGGTCGCGCCGACCAAGCCCAAATCGAGGGCGTTTCCGCGCGGCAAAACTTCCCAGAGCAATGCTGCTTTTGCCCCCGATAAGCCGATCCGCTTTTTAAGAAAAGTCCCTATGCTCCGCGATCCGCGTGTTGCGGAAAGAGATTTTTTCAACTTTTCATCTGTCCAATCGGGCATCAGATCGAGCCAAATTGTGGCGCTGCCGCTCTTTTCAATTTCATCACGCAGCGCGGCAGAAAAGGCATAGATCAATGAACCTTCGATGCCATTTTCGCTGATGACGAATTCGCCGCGCTGCGAAATTCCGCCAAAAGAAAGGCTGACAGATTTTATGGGATGCCCCGCGAAACGCTCTTTCAGGAAATCTGTCCATTGGATGTCGAAACCGCAATTGGATGCTTTTAGCGGCGCGATCTGGATGCCGCGCTCTTCCAAAATGGGAATCCACGCCGCGTTCGACCCTGTTTTGGGTCTGCTACCGCCTCCGAGCGCGAGAATGACCCCATTGGCTACCGTTAAGATTTCGCCTTGAGCAGTATCGAAACGAAGGGTATTTTCCTCCTGCCCCCAGCCCAGCCAACAGTGTCGAAAATGGAAAGTTGTGCCTTGCTCGCGCAAACGTGCCAACCACGCATTCAACATGGGGAGGGCGCTCATCCCTTTTGGGAAGATTTTGCCCGAAGAGCCGATAAAAGTTTCAACGCCGAGTTCACGCGCCCATTTTTGCAAGGCTTTTGGAGGGAGTTTGTCGAGATGGGGCTTTATCCACTGTGAGTTATTTTCATAGCGAGAGAGAAATTGCTCGTAAGGCTCGGAGTGGGTTAAGTTTAACCCACTCTTGCCCGCGAGCAGAAACTTCCTTCCGGCGGAGGGCATGGCGTCGTAGATGTCCACGCTTGCGCCACCTGCGAGCAGGGTTTCAGCCGCCATCAGCCCGGCGGGACCAGCGCCGATCACGGCGATTTTGCGTTTTGTCATTAATATCCCAATGGCGCTTGAAAAGCTCCGGTGATCTGAGTGATGCTTTCTGCTGTGGCGAGGAGTTCCATATCCTTCCAGCGTTGCCCAACGACTTGAATGCCGATGGGCAAACCACCTTCCGTTTTACCAGCAGGCAGCACAATGACCGGGTTGCCCGTCATATTAAATGGGGTTGTAAAGCTCATGCTGGCTGTGTAATAGGGCATTTTTTGCTCCTCCACTTCTATGGCTTTCCCCATTTTGCTGTGTTTGAAAGCTGCGTCAACTGTGACGGGGCATAGCCAGGCATCCCATTGAGAGAGGAAGTTCTCGAGTTCTGAGATCAGTTTATCGCGTTCTGTGAGCGCTTTTGCGTAGCGTGTCATTTTCAGACGAAGCCCACTCAAGTAGCCCTTTTTAATGGGGGTGGGGTCTTTTGTCATATAAAACTGCAATCTTGTCAAAGAACGGGAGATAAAATCCATCCCCGAGCCAATTTCTGCTCCCGCAATTTCGCCGTAAACCTGCCAGGCTGATTCGAAGTCGAAGTCTGATGGAGACACTTTTTCTATATAACAGCCAACTTTTTCGAGTTCTTTTGCTAATGTTTGGAGAGTCTTTTGTGTTTCTTGGGAAGCCGTCACGCCGCCAAAGTGGTCTGTCCAGGCAATGCGATACCCTTTGAGCGGCTTCTTCGGTGCAGGTGTGAGCGGTATGGGCGGCGCTTCCCAGCGGCGGCCGTCGGGACCTGCAAGCAGGGTCAATGCCAAGCGCAAATCTTCAATGGAGCGGGCTAAGGGGCCGGGCATTCCCATGCGGCGGACACCATTTGGTGATCCGGGCGGTTCGGGGATATGCCCCGCGAGCGAGATGAGATGGTCGGTGGGTTTGATCGAATAGATGCCACAAAAATGAGCAGGAATTCGTACCGATCCGCCAATATCGCTGCCGATCTCTAAGGGTGAAAAACCTGCTGCAATAGAGGCTGCGCCGCCGCCTGTGCTCCCGCCCGGGGTGCGGGTGATGTCCCAAGGATTATTTGCCTGCCCAAATAAAGGGCTGTTGCTTTGAATATCTAATGCCAACATGGGCATATTGGTTTTTCCAATGATGATCGCGCCTGCCTGCCGCATATGAGCGACGACGGTTGCATCTTCTTCGGGGATGTAGTTTTTAAGGGGTTTGAAACTACTGGTTGTCCGCAAGCCGGCTGTTTCGTAGGCATCTTTTATGGTAATAGGCACACCGTGAAGTGGACCCCAGTTCTCGCCTTTTGCGAGGGCTTCATCTGCTTCGCGGGCGCGTTTGCGGGCGTTCTCTTCATCGAGGGTGATAATCGCGTTGAGTTCGGAGTTGTATTTGGCAATTTGCGCGAGGTAGGCTTCGAGCACTTCGAGGGAAGAAACTTTTTTTTCTCGGATGGCTTTGGCCAATTCAGTAGCAGTTTGGTAGATGAGTTTGGTCATGGGGTGCTCCTGTTTAGGGGGGGATAGTAGATTGTGTAAGATTATTCTATCATTTACTAAAACTATCGCACGAAGGAGGTTTTTCTAGCATTATAGCCCGAAGTTTAT
>CAZOOX010000214.1:0-4385 GCA_964581545.1 uncultured Anaerolineaceae bacterium | reverse complement strand
TCGGTAATTTCGGGCGAAGAGAGCGTAACGATCGTTCCGATAAGCAGATTGTGGAGGAGTAATTTTCTTTTAAAGGATGGGTTCATTGTTATTTCTCTTTATTTTGTACTTATACTGCGGAAATCGCTTGTGAATTAGAGCCACTATTTTCCTTGCTTCAGCTCTTTCTAAAATTGAACCAAAGCGAAACGTTTTCACGCCAAATAAAAACCATTTTCCGCTATTTAGGGCAATTTTTCCACTCTTGAACCAAAAGAAACCATAGTGTCTTCCAAAATGAGGAGAAAGCCACCAATTATTCTTTTTTTGAGATACAAATAAGCCGTCTATCTTATTCGCTTGATATTTTTTCAAGATGCCAAAACCTAGAATCCTGTGCCGTTTTAGGATTGCATCGACGCTAACTTCGATTACTTCTTTGCCCATCAAGAGCCAGAACAATTCAAGGATCCATGTTCCGATGAAAAGCGCGACAATTGACATATTCAAGAACAATATAAATAAGTAAGCGGGAGATTGAATACTTTCAGAGAGTACTATTAATGTAGGAAGTGAAGGATAAAAAATTGAGATAAGTATCAAGAACATGAAAAGTTCTAGAAGAACGTTATACCACTATTTTTTTATGCGGGAAAGTAAATCGGAATGCTAAATCTGAGTATTCGATTGTGTAATGTTGAGTATCTTTGTAAAGTGTCCACATATTATTTTGTGTTTGTTTTAGGGGATTATGTCGTGCTTCAAAAAAACTCACTGACTAATATCCTCAACATAATCTTTTGCCCCCATGCAGACAACGGTCAAATTGGATGAGAGATTTTCCCAATTGATCTCTTGATTATTGCCGATGGTTTCTCCGAGTGCCAAAGAAAGGCAGCCTGCGCCAGCGTTGTAATTGACGAGGGTAAATTTCCAGAGATCTTCGTAGCTGGTCAGCGCACCCGGGGATTGGGCGGTATTGTTAAAAACGACCGTTCCCGTTTGTTCGCAGCTCCCCAAGAGGGTATTTGCAAAAATGCTTACGCTGTAATCAGCCTGAGCGAGGTCAACACCAAGGGGGGCATCATCCTTCATGGCATTAACGCTATAAACCAAAGCCCCACGAATTCTCTCTTGCTGGGCTTCATTAAGGTCAAGATAGCCGCCATCGCATTCATCACTTTCGAAGACGAGCGGACAAAATTCTTCAAAAAAGACAGGATTCCAGAGAAAGGCAATATCTGCGCCGTTTTCAGTTAATTGCCCCAGCCCAACATCGTCACCGGCGTTGAATACACCGGGCCAAAATTGACTTTCGCGAGCAAAAAGACGTTTGATCAAAGTTGCGGGGATACTGGTTTCTTCTGAGGCTTTCATAATGAGTGCATCAAAGCGATTTTGCCATTCGATCATGGCAGGTTCTGCGGCATCCAGACCACAGGGAGTCGCTTGACCATAGGCATCTATGCCAAAATCAGCGCAGTGGCTGGCATCGACGATATTTCTTGAGATCAGATTTCCTGCGAGATAGTTATAAGGGAGATCAGATTCCAGGTCAGCTACATCTTCGGGGGTGGAGAGCCATTCCGGAACGCCGCCAACGGGGGGGAAGGCATCCCAGCTTTCGGAGCAGCTAGCATTTGCTTCGCCACGCCATTGGGCGCTGAGCACATCCACATACCAAAAGTGCTCGTTTGTATCTTCATCTTCAGCGTAGATGACACGAATATATGCGTCGAAGAGATAGCTGCTATCACCATAGCTCGAATCTGCCCAAAAACTGAGCGCGACGCCTTCTTCATCTGTTTCGGAGAGAGGCAGTTCACATAGGGCAGAATCACAGGAGAAAGATTCGCCATCGAGTTCGCCGTTAATACGCAAAATTTTCTCTCCGGAAAGCGGCTCATCTCCGTGCAGAACAAGCGTAGGGGGGAGGTCGCATCGGTTTGTTCCATTTTCAGAAAAACAATTTTCGAGGGTGATCCACACTACAGGAGGAGGCAACGCAAGAGCAATTTCCCGTTCTTTAGGGATGCTGGACGAATAATGGAGATAATATCCGGGGCATTCGGTGGGTTTACGGCTGATAATTTCTGGCGGGCAAGCTTCTTGTTCGAGCCAGGCAGTGTAGAGGGCTTCTCCGCAATCAATATAGACTTCGTCGAGGGTTGGTTTCCCTTCGTGTTCTATATTCATTTCACAGACAACTTCACTATCTTCCCAGCGTAGGAGCCACCATTTGTAACTTGTGTACTCAACGACGACGGATGTGTAGCGGTCTGGTTCAGAAGGAGGTTCTGGCGCAGCAAATACGCTTTCCGTGTTAAGCAGAGCCAATAAGCCGCTCAAAGCGAAAAGAAAAATCCCCCCGAGTTTCGTTTTGCTTTTTTTTCTTCCCATAACCTGTGTTAGAAAATTTGTTGATAGTTTGATTATAGCAGATAGGGAGAATTCTGTTGAGAAAAGTTTCCTCACAAGTTAAGATATTTGTTAGTTCCCCAAGAAAAAGATTTATAAGCAGCTGATGTTACGCAAGAGATACGTTTTGTAGACTTTGGGGTTGCCCTCACCCTCCGCCCTCTCCCTTTGGGAGAAGGTTAGGATGAGGGTAAACGATAGACTGCTACTCGTCACTGCGTAACATCAGATAAGCAGATCAGAGCAGGCTAAATAGCGCAGCCACACCAAAACCGGTAATGATCACACCTGATATCTTGTTGATCCAACCCAGCCCTTCTGCGTTGACCTTCTTCTCAAAGAAACTTGCTCCACCGCTTAAAAGCGCCCACCAGAGCATGGAGCCAATGAAAACACCCAGAACCAGCATTGACGCAGAGAGATAGTCGCTGCTCTCGCTAGCGATGCCCATCCCTGCAAAAATTGCCACAAAAGATAAGATCGTGATCGGGTTTGTCAGCGTCAGAAAAAAAGTAGAAAGATATGCGCTCCAAAGCCCTTTTTCATTATTTTCAAGCTGCTTTCCTGAACTTTTTGCAAAAAAAGTTTTAATGCCCAAATAGAGCAAAAAGACTCCGCCAACAAGGCTTAAGATATTTTGTTGTTTGACCAAAAACTGAGAAATAAAGCTTAGACCAAAACCAGCAATACAACCATAGATCGCGTCTGCCGATGCTGCACCCAGGCCCGAAATAAAACCGGCTATTCGCCCCTGTGCAATAGTGCGTCTTATGCACAGCACCCCGATCGGTCCTACCGGCGCAGCGATAGAAAATCCGATCAGGGTGCCTTTTAGTAAAAGAGAAAGTTCCAAATTATCGCTCCACCGAAACTATGCCGCCAAGTCGGTTCATTTTTAGCGTCCACTCAGAGCCAATCTGGAACTGCCTATATTCATCCAGATCATCTACGCTGTAATCGAGCATCTCAGAATCCGCGCTAAAGGTGACTGTATAGCTCACATCTTCACTCCCCAAACGCTGGCCGCTACTCAGTGAAGGGCTGGCATATTCCGGGTCATGATCATGTCCATCCAGCGTAAAAGTTTCAATGGTTTGCCATTCCATCACAGAATAAGAGCAATATTCTTCACTGTGTGTTTCGCACTCTTCGACTACTTTGGCAAAACCATTTCCCTGGTCAACCGTCCGCTCTGTGCAGACTTCTTCGCTCTCAGTATGACAAGAAACATCATAGGCACCAGAAGGAGGGCTACCGCGCTCGTTGCTATAATCCACTTCACGTTCTTCCTGGAGGGGGATACTGGTCTGCCAATAAACATCATCGACAGTGCCCATCACGCTTTTGCTGGGAGAGAAAAAGAAAATCGCGCCTGCGATACAACAAAGGATGGTAGCGATCACGATAGCAACGATCCACTTGTTTTTCTTTTTTGCATCGAGCTTGTTTTTGGCTTGGTCGGCGCCAGTCGACTTTGGGATCACCCGAGCAGTTGCCACATTTTCGCCCATGAGCGGAGCGCCACATTCTGAGCAGGTATGATTCGACGAAAGATTTTCACTTGCGCAACTGGGGCAGGCGATCTTTTTCTCCGCCTTTCTCTGACGCACTTCTCCACCCGATTTTCGTCGTTTGCCCTTTGTCAGGTCTGCTCCACATTGGATACAAGCCTCTTGTGTAGCAGGGTTTCGTGTTTCACAAAAAGCACAGTAAATATCGGCACCAGCTTTGGCGCGTTTTAGCGACTTTTCGTCAGTAACAACTTTTCGCTCGGCGGGGGCAACAAATTCCACATCATCAGGCTGAGGTGCGCCGCAGCTTAGACAATTCTCTTCGGGACCAGGGTTACGTGCATCGCATCCCGGGCACTCCCACTTTAACTGAATAAATTTACTCGACCTTTTGCTCATAATTTACTCCTAAAGCTGATTGTTAATTAGGACTTTCGCTTAGATCGAGAAAGCTGTAATCTATTCATATGATTACGA
>CAZOOX010000213.1:0-4390 GCA_964581545.1 uncultured Anaerolineaceae bacterium | reverse complement strand
GCATCGGTAAAACCACGCACGCCAAATTTAGTCGCAGCATAAACGCTATATAGCGGCGCAGCAGTATAGCCAGCAACAGAAGACATATTGATAATATGTCCTTCGCCTTGTTTGATCATATGCGGGAGAACTGCCCGTGTGACTTGAATCAACCCTGTCAAATTAACGGCAATTTGAGTTTCAATATCTCGTTTCATATTAAGATTTTCAAGCCAATCCAAACGGCCAAAACCTGCATTATTAAAAAGGATGTCTATTTTCCCGTAAAAATCTATAGTGCTTTGCACCATAAGGCTAATTTCATCGGGATTTGCAACATCTACAGGCATAGCTAAAGCTTCACCGCCATTGTCCTGAATTTCATTTACCAAATCTTGCAAACGATTAAGGCGACGTGCAGCCAACACAACTTTTGCACCTTCTTTCGCGAAAAGATGCGATGCGCGCGCACCAAAGCCCGAGGAAGCACCGGTGATAAGAACGACTTTATCTTTGAGCTGCATAGTATCTCCTTTCGTTTTTATTGGCTATTCTTCATTATCTTCTTTTTGTGTTGGTCGTGGCGGATCAATTGACGCTTCTGGAGCAAGAGCGATATCCAAAACCTGATCCATATGTTTGACAGGGAGCAATTCCAAATCATTACGTGCGGATTTGGGGATATCAACCATATCTTTCATATTCTTTTCCGGTAAAAGGACGACTTTCATCCCGGCACGATGCGCGGCGAGAACTTTATCCCGTACCCCTCCAACCGGAAGCACACGCCCCCTTAACGTGATCTCGCCTGTCATCGCAACATCCCGATAAACAGCGTGTCCCGTTAATGCAGAGAGCAAAGCCGTCGTCAAAGTAATTCCCGCACTGGGACCATCTTTGGGAATCGCTCCTTCAGGCATATGCAGGTGAATATCCATGCGGTCAAAAACATCAAAAGGCACATCATATTTTCCTGCCCGAGATTTGATGTACGTCAGCCCTGCCTGAACGGATTCCTGCATCACATCACCGATATTGCCCGTGATTTGAAGATTCCCCTTCCCTTCAAGAACAGCAACTTCTATCGGCATGATCTCACCGCCATTCATTGTCCATGCCAAACCTGTAGCAACGCCCACTTCATCCTTTTCTTCAGGCTGAGGGATAAAGTGCTCAGGTGGCCCAAGCAGTTTTTCAACTGTCTTTTCACTAATACTTTGTGGGTAACGTTTTCCTTCTGCTTTCAAACGCGCAATTTTTCGACAAACACGACCAATTTCACGTTCAAGGTTGCGTACGCCAGCTTCATAGGTATATTGGCGGATAATGCTCTGCAATGCTTTTGGAGAAAAACGTAACCCCAGATCATCTACACCGCTTTCAGCGATCTGGCGCGGAATAAGATATTGCTCTGCAATTGAGATCTTCTCTTCTTCTATATAACCATGAAAATCGATCACTTCCATTCTGTCGAGCAAAGCATCGGGGATATCATAGAGGGTATTGGCCGTGGTGATGAACATGACCTTTGAGAGATCAAAAGGAATTTCAAGATAATGATCACTAAAGGCATTATTTTGCTCCGGATCTAGCACCTCGAGCAATGCAGAGGCCGGGTCACCGCGAAAATCGGAGCCGAGTTTATCAATTTCATCCAACATGAAAAGCGGATTGCTTTTGCCAGCTCGTTTAATGGTCTGGATAATCCGCCCGGGCAACGCACCGATATAAGTACGTCGGTGACCACGGATCTCGCTCACGTCCCGCACACCACCCAGAGAAACCCGAACAAATTCACGTCCGAGCGCTTCGGCGATAGAACGCCCCAGAGATGTTTTCCCTGTTCCGGGTGCACCAACAAAGCATAAGATCGGCTGTCTTTCTTTTTTCGGTTTTAGACTTCGCACCGCAATATATTCGAGAATGCGATCTTTGACCTTTTTCAATCCGTAATGGTCGCGCTCTAATATCTTTGCAGCATGAGTTACATCAAGATTATCTTTGCTTGATCTATTCCAGGGCAGATCCACGATCCACTCGATATAAGTGCGGATAATGCCCACTTCGGGCGCCATTGGCGGCATCTGCGCTAAACGACCCAACTCTTTTTGAGCCGTCTCTCTTGCCTCTTTAGACAACTTTGCCTTTTTAACTTTCGCACGCAATTCGATCACATCTTGCTGCCAAATATCCCCTTCCCCCAGCTCTGTCTGGATGACTTTCATCTGCTCGCGTAAATAAAATTCGCGCTGATTTTTACTCATCTCAGACTGCACCTGAGAATGGATCTTGTCTTCAAGCTCCAGCACATCGACTTCTTGCGCCAGGAAAAGATTTAAGCGTTTCAGACGCATTGCCGGGTCAAGAAGCATGAGCATTTTCTGCTTCTCAACCGCATCCATTGCAATGGCAGATGCGATCATATCTGAAAGCCAACCTGGCTCAGTGATATTTAGTGCGTAAAGATAGGCTTCCTCGGGCAATGCACGATCCAAATGAACGCATTTATCAAATGATTCCAAAACAGAACGCATCAACGCCTTTAGTTCGCGCCCTGCATCTTTTTCTTCGATAATAGGGCGAACGCGTACGCGAATAAATGGCTCTACCTGTACAAACTCAACTACCTCCACCCGCCGTCGTCCCTGCACCAATGCAGAACTCGCCCCATCTGACATACTCAGCAAACGCCCAACTGCCATTTCAACGCCAACGGGCAAAAAATCATCTTCACCGGGCTTATCAAGTTCGGCATCGCGTTGTGTCAAACCGATCACGGTCTGATTATTATCCTGCGCCTCCTGAATAGCCAGCAAAGATGTCTCACGCCCCACAAAAATCGGAGAAACCATTCGCGGGAAAATGACCAGATCACGCAAAGGCACAGCCCAAGCTTCTATCAGGCCATCATCATCCACCTCCCAGTTCGGCACACGATAAAGCTCTTCTGTCCGCTGTGAAAGCGCAACACCAAAATTTTCTTCTTCTTCAAAATCCCAGTCGTTTTGATTCATTTAATTCCTTTATAGAAAGCAGTGCGTCGCACCACCTTCGACAAAATAATACCTATCAAAGATTCTTTTCACCGATAGGCAATTTCCATTATTTTAGGTGCGACGCACCTTCTATGTTATTTTTCACTCAAAACTGCGCGCACGGCAGCCGTCACAAAAATAGAACCAGCGGATAGAAGCAGGATATTCTGCTCATCCACAATTTCCAAAGCCCGAGCCACAGCCGCTTCGACAGGTTCTATCGCTTCGCTCTTGACATCAACTTGCTCGGCAAAAATTAGCAGATCTTCTGCCCCAACCGCACGCGGATGTTCTGCTTTCGTAAAAATAACCCTTTCTAGGTTAGGCGCTAATTCACGCAACATCTCGGCAACATTTTTGTCTTCCGAAACACCAAAAATAAGCACAACGGGCATCTCGGGAAAGTGTTCATCCAAGGTTTGACGGAGTTTCGAAATCGAGTCCGGATTATGGGCTGAGTCTAACACAATGGGCGGTTTTTCACGCCATATCTCAAAGCGCCCGGGCCATTCTGCATCAGCAATTCCCTGTTTGATCTGGGCAGCATTGATGATCAAACCTTCCTGTCGAGCAATAAGCAGCGCGGCATAAGCGGTGACTGCATTTTCGGCTTGATGATCTCCCAAAAGCGGGATGCTGAGTTTCATTTTTGCACCGTTGCGCATCCATACTTCGAGCATTTGACCGTCTATGGTTTTCTTCTTTATTTTGTAGAAAATATTGCGTCCAACGAGGGTTAACGGGACATCGTGCTCTTCGGCAGCCAGATCTAAAACGGAAACAGCTTCAGCTTTCTGGTGCGAAGCGACAATGGGATGTCCGGGTTTTACGATCCCTGCTTTTTCGCGGGCAATTTCTGTGAGCGTATTCCCCAGCACGGCGGTGTGTTCCAAGGAAAGGGATGTGATCACAGAAACCAAAGGAGTAACGATATTGGTCGCATCCAGACGTCCACCCAAACCAACTTCGATGACGGCAGCAGTGATATTTTGTCGAGAGAAATAGAGAAAAGCGAGCGCCGTGGTCAGCTCAAAAGTGGTGATGTACGGAACCTGCGCGACAGCGGGTTTGATCTCTTCAACGAGCGCGGCAAATTCATCTTTTGGGATGGGAATGCCATTAATTTGCATCCGCTCGGTGAATTCCTGCAAATGGGGCGAGGTATAAAACCCAACTTTGTAGTTGGCGGCACGCAGCGCGCTGGCGGTAAATGCAGCGGTAGAGCCTTTGCCTTTTGAGCCCGCAATATGGATAATGGGATAGTCATTTTGCGGGTCGCCGAGCAAGCGCATCAGGTCACGCATCCGGTCAAGATTGAATTCGGCTTTGGCCAGCTCGGAGGCATGTTTCAGGCTATAATCTACGAAGGAGTAGAG
>CAZOOX010000212.1:0-4430 GCA_964581545.1 uncultured Anaerolineaceae bacterium | reverse complement strand
GAAAGCGGAGACCATTCTGCCTGTTTAGTGAAAAGGCTATCGTGCATTTCCCAATACTTTCCTTGCAAAGCAGCAGCGTGCGCAGCATGTGCGGCATATGCTGCCTTTTCGTGCCCAGGATTGGTTACAAGAGGAAAATCGCGAAAGACTATTTGGAGTTCTTCAGGATATTTTTCTCTCAGCTCAATCAAAACCAACGCCAACTCAGCCGAAGGAGGGTCTTGGAAATCTCCATAAAAGATGAAATTGGTCCCTGCACTTGCAGGGCCAAGTACCATATCTGCATCAGAGGCTGGCGGAAAAAGAGAAGCGTCAGAAGCAGCGGGAGTGGGGATCGTTTCTAGTGAACTGCACTCTGGCACAAAAGGCGTTGGGGTTTGCGGGAAAACAAGTGGAGACATCGTTGGCGTTGGCACAACAGCAGCGCTCGGTGTGCAAGCAGAAACAAATAAGATCGCTAACAAAAGAAAAAGAATAGCCCCTATTGTGATTTCGATACGCTCTTCGCTACGTTCACTTCGCTCGGAACTATTCAACCACCAAAAAGTAATCTTTTTAGCTTTCATTTTATTTTTCACCAACCATTTCGTCCAGTTTCTCAAAGGAATCCAGCATCATAATCGTGTGCACAAAATCTGCCAAAGAATCGCTTTGCTCGCGCAACGCACGCACAGCAGGCCCAACAGGGTCTGTTCCCGCCGCGCCGCCGGGCACATCGGCATAGGCTCCATAAAACGCAAAATAAGCCTGATTTAGTTTGCGGATGGGGTAGCCATTTTCCCACATAAATTTCCGGCGTTCTTCCATATAGTTCTCAGCCTCTTCAATTTTTCCTTCGGCGAGGAGTTCGTCTGCGCGCAGGCGGGTTTTGTGCATCTCGGCGCGGTAGTCGAAGGGAGCAGCATCATCAGGGTAGCGACTCGGCTCATTTAACGAGAGCAAGCTGACAGGAGAGCGTTCCGCTGTCAAATAATCGGGATAAAAGCGTGCCAAAACCATTTCCGATATCTCCCCTCCAACAATTGAAGCCGTGGTCTCATTCATTGTCCGCAATTCGTGCGAGGTGTCATAATTCCACCCCAGCGGATGCCAGGTCAGATAATTATGCGCCCATTCATGCGCGACCGTATCCACTGTCCAGGGTAAATTTGTAGAACGCATGCCCATTGTTGGGTAGATCCCGACTCCGCCAACAGGCACGACAAGGGCAGAAAAATCGAGATCCCTGGTGATTTTTTCCTCGAGGGCACTTCGCTGATCGACGGGAAAATCTGCCAAAAGCATAATATTTTTATCTTGACGGATGGTCTCGCGCGGCGAAATGATGAGGGCTGTTGGCAAGGGGGAAATATGATAAAGCGGCTGTGGGAGCGGCTGCCCTCCTGATGTCAGGCCTGCTTCCGCTAAAATGACGCTGACCTGCGCCTCGAGCACGGATTCGGCAAAAGGCGCCAAATCACGTTGTTCTGCATAAAGCACATCCAGCTTTCTACGAAGATCTTCTGAAGCAACTTCAGGGTCGCTAATGGCCGGATCACTGTATATCTGATCTAGCTCCCACTCCGCAAAGAGAACTTGTTCCATAAGTTGAAAATAGTCGAGCACAATTTCTTTGCGCTCAGCGCGATCAATATAATGAGGGCTTCCCAGTGCTGCTTGTTGAATTTTTATCCACGAAGCATCTGTTACCCAAGAGAGAAAGTCATACTCGATGCGATGTGTATATTCTTGCACTCTCTCAAGCCTTTCAAGCGGAAGAGATACAGAGCTCGTAAGCAGAAGGCTACAGAGAAAGAGGTAAAAGACCAAGTTTAAAAAAACATATAAACGCTCAAGCATGAGAGGGATTATAAAACAGAAGCTGATTTCTTCAAGTGATCAGCAATTCTAAATATGACCACGCGAGGAGCATGCGCTTGCGATGAAGCGGTCTCATTGCGGGGAGATTGCTTCGTCGGAAGTACACCCTCCTCGCAAACTCATCCAAATTTGGAATTGCTGTCAAGTAATTTCTTCAAAAGGCTCATCTTTCGCTTATAAAAAATTAACGAAGGAAAAGAAGCCTAAAAACAAATATTAATTCGTTATTTCTGAGCAACAGCAAAATTTACATTGACATTAACCTTTATTTTAGATAGATTATTACTGCAAGGAAATATTTTTAAAAGGAAACTTTATGCTAGACAAACTTGACAAGCATATTCTGCAAGTATTGCAAAAAGATGCTCGCATCAGCAATACAGAACTGGCACGGCGCGTAAGCCTTTCTCCGCCAGCCACCCACGCACGCGTGCGCCGCCTCGAAAAAGATGGCCTTATTCAAAACTACGCGACTGTAGTAGATCGCAAAAAAGCCGGCTACGATCTGCTTTGCTTTGTGAGCATTAGCCTGCAATTGCACGATACAGAGCAAGTAGCAGGGTTTATAAAGATCATCACAGAAATGCCTGAGGTGTTGGAGTGTCACCATGTAACTGGAGAATATGACTATTTGCTCAAAGTAGTTACGCGCAACACAGAAGACTTGGAGGATTTTCTAATGAATAGACTCACACCTGTTTCTGGCGTGGCGCGGATTCATACGAGTTTGGTTTTGCGTGAGGCGAAGAGTACGAGTGAAATTCCGTTGAAGTAAGAAAAAAAACTCTACCACAGAGAGCACTGAGAAAAACTTTAAGGCTGAGAAAAAACGGCTCTGTTTTTGCTCAACAAAATATTTAATCTCTGTGTTCTCCGTGCTCTCTGTGGTGAAAAAACTACCCAACTAAATAAGGAGCTATAAATGTCAGAAAAACACTTTCAAACAATGGGGCAACAATTCGGTCGTCGTTCATGGGCAGAACCGTGGAAGATCAAAATGGTCGAGCCGATTCACATGATCACGCGCGAGGCACGCGAAAAAGCCGCTGCTGATGCTGGATATAACACTTTCCTGCTTCGTTCAGAAGATGTGTATATCGACCTGCTCACCGACAGCGGAACCAGTGCGATGAGCGATCGCCAATGGTCTGGCATGATGATGGGCGACGAAGCCTACGCGGGCAGCCGCAATTTCTACAATCTCGAAAATGCCATTCAAACCTATTATGGCTACAAGCATATCGTACCCACCCATCAGGGACGCGGCGCGGAACACCTCATCAGCCAAGCCCTCATCAAAAAAGGCGATTATATCCCCGGCAATATGTATTTCACGACCACGCGCTTGCATCAAGAATTGGCGGGTGGCACCTTTGTTGACGTAATTATTGACGAAGCCCACGACCCGCTTGATCCGCATCTTTTCAAAGGCAATGTGGATATTGATAAAGTCAAGGCTCTCGTCAAAAAAGTCGGCGCAGAAAATATCCCCTATGTTAGCCTCGCCGGAACAGTCAATATGGCAGGCGGACAACCCGTCAGCATGCAAAATGCTCGTGAATTACGCGCTTATTGTGATTCTCAAGGCATCGCCGTCTATCTTGATGCAACCCGCATGTACGAAAACGCTTTCTTCATCCAAGAGCGAGAAGAAGGCTACGCCGATAAATCCATCGCTGAAATTCTGCTTGAGTTCTGCTCCTATACCGATGGCGCATGGATGAGCGCAAAGAAGGATAATCTTGTCAATATCGGCGGTTGGCTGGCAGTGAATGATCCCAAAGTTGCCGAGCAAGCCCGCACGATGGTCGTAGTTTACGAAGGGCTGCACACTTATGGAGGTATGGCCGGACGCGATATGGAAGCCCTCGCCATTGGTATTGCTGAAGGCGTAAGTGACGATCACGTTGCCTCCCGCGTTCGCCAGGTGCGCTACTTGGGCAAATTACTCCTTGATTGGGATATCCCCATCGTGCAACCTGTTGGCGGCCATGCCATTTTCGTGGATGCAAAAAGCTTCTATCCGCACATCCCCCAAGATCAATTCCCCTCACAGACTTTAGCCGCCCAACTTTATCTTGATTCTGGTGTTCGCACGATGGAGCGCGGCGTCGTCAGCGCTGGACGTAATCCTGAAACCGGTGAACATCGTTATCCCGCTCTCGAGCTGACTCGTTTCACTATTCCCCGCCGTGTTTATACGCAGGCGCATATGGACGTTGTAGCCGAAAGTCTCAAAGCCGTTTATGATCAGCGCGAAAGCACAAAAGGGCTTAAGATGGTTTACGAACCTGAGTATTTGCGTTTCTTCCAGGCAAGGTTTGAGTTGTTGGATTAGATTTTGAAAAAGAGACTACAAAAGTTTTGAAAACTTTTGTAGTCAGATGTAAATAAGTGGTTGTCGGAAAGTATCTAAAAAACAACATCTCTGTGGTAACCGCCTGTTTAGGGGAAAGTTGCTTTACCCCTAGAGGGTGCGCTGTCACAAGTTTTTAAAGAACTTTCCGTAGTCTACTTAAGTACTTCACGAAAAGTTCTTTAAAAACATAAAGCGAGAATCAAATTGGTGG
>CAZOOX010000211.1:0-4455 GCA_964581545.1 uncultured Anaerolineaceae bacterium | reverse complement strand
AGTCAGCACCCCAACCGAGCAGGTACAGGCCATCCAGGCGGCCATTGGTGGATTCGTCAATGAATTCGCCAGATTCCATTACAACAACGTCAGCGGTAATGCCGAGGTTTGCTTCCAGTTGGGCTTGAACTTCTACAGCAACCAAGCCGGGTTCTGGCAGGTAGCCGCGGAAGACATCGCGGTAATAGACTGTGGTCTCGAAGCCATCGGGATAACCAGCTTCAGCCAGAAGGGCCTTGGCAGCATCAGGATCGAAATCGTACCATTCATCACCGACACAACCATTGGGGAGGCTGCAGGGGGTGAAGTGAGTGGGAACTGTTGCACCATCAGCGTAGAAATTGTCTACAATGCGTTGGCGGTCGATGCCCATGGCAATCGCTTTGCGAATGTTTATATCGCCAAAGATCGATTCTTGGCGTGTATCAAGTGGATCGATAACGTTGACCATCGCCAGGTAAAGAACGTTGGGATTAGCAACGGGCAGGAAGGTCAAGTTCGAATCATCCTTGATAGTGTCGTAATCATCAGGGCTGGGGTTGGTGATCTGGTCAACAGTACCAGACTGCAGCTCGAGCAAGCGCTGCGCACCTTCAGTTGCCCAGCGGAAGACCAGGGTGTCGTAAGCTGGTTTGTCACCCCAGTAGCCGTCATAGGCTTTGAAGGTGATGCTTTCGCCACGTGCCCAAGTATCCAAAGCGAAGGGGCCGGTGCCGACAGGCGCTGAGAGCAAGGTCTCTTGATTGGCTTCGTTCGCATTAGCATCCAACCACTCTTCAGGATAAATGCCGAAGGGTGTAAAGGCAGCTTTTTGGGGGAAAGCGGGGTCAGGTTTACACATGGTGAATTCGACAGTGTATGCGTCTACAGCGACAATGGACTTAAGCTTTCCACCATATTCGCAGTCAGCAGCTTCTACTACTTTGCCTTCGAACTCAGCCATGGGTTCTTCTGCTGCAGGTTCTTCAGCAGGTTCTTCTGCTGCGGGTTCTTCTGCAACAGGCTCTTCCGGGGCGGGGCCACCGCAGGCAGCCAAGACCATGCTAAGGGTCAAAAGAGCTGCAAAGAGCAAGTAAAGCGTTTTATTCTTCTTCATAAATCTTCTCCTCCTCCGTAAAACGGAGAACTTGTGAAATGGCATGTCGTTTTGACAATGCCTTTTATAAGAATTGGATACCCCAACTTTTCTTCTTAGAGTTTTAGCGTACTCTTAACAAGTTAAGGCACCAATCACCATTATACGGGGGGATAGCGTAGCCTGTCAACTTTTTGGACGACAAAATACGGCATTCCTTATGACATTTGCCCCTAAGGCTTTGATGAGTTTTTTATCTAAAATAAAGAATCGTATCGTCGTCGCACTTCTCTTATGTCATCCCACATTAGAGATTTGGGTGCTCCCGGTTGTTTAGAGGGGTTTCGCAGCAAATAGGATGGATGGAAGAGAGGCATAACCGAATAATTGCCCATCTTTATCCATTTTCCTCGCAACCGCGTGATCCCTGTTTTACCCAAGATAGCCTGGCATGCTACATTCCCTGTTAGCAGGATGATCGGTGCATTTACCAAGCGCATGATCTCAAAAACATAAGGGCGATAATATTCGATCTCCGCTGTTGTTGGTTTACGGAAATTCTTTCCCGCTTCACCGGGCGGCATCCTGAAAACGGAGTTGGTAATATAGACATCTTTTTCAGTATTTAATTCAACCGCCTCGAATATCTTATCAAGCATTTTACCGGCTTTACCGACAAAAGGAACGCCCTGAACATTTTCTTGTGGGCCTGGAGCCTCGCCAACCAATAATATCTTCGCCTTAGGGTTGCCTCGGCTGATAACGACGCGCGTTCCCGCATCCGCGAGCAGATCATCGTCCATCTCTAACATGGATGCGATCAGCGTATCAAGAGAATTAAAGCCTAAAGAAGTTGCTTCTTCAAATAACGAAAATTGAGACATACTACTCCTTTTTCAAATTGTTACGTGAGATTTATTTAGTCATGTTACGCAGTGGTGAGCAATAGACTATCATTTCCCCTCATCCTAACCTTCTCCCAAAGGGAGAAGGAATTAAGTCCCCTCTCCCTTTGGGAGAGGGCGGAGGGTGAGGGCAGCCCCAATCTCTGCCAAAAGCATCTTTTGCGTAACATGATTTATTTAAGCCAAACCCCACTCCACGCCTCTAACTTTGCTTCAATAAATCCATCACGCACGCCAAATTTCTCGTGATTGAGCAGAGAGCGCAGCTCATCTCCGTCCTTCAGTAAATCGCTCACGGGAATGCGGAGTGTCTCCGCGTTTTCTGATAAATTTATCGCAACTACAATTTTTTCTGCACCTAATTTGCGCGCAAAAGCATAGCCTTTTTCATCTGCCAGTAAGCGGATATATTCACCACGTCGCATGGCGGGCAATTTTTTTCTTAATCCGACTAACTCTTCTACCCAGGGGTGTAGATCGCCTTGCCATTCA
Source organism: uncultured Anaerolineaceae bacterium (assembly GCA_964581545.1). Lineage (GTDB taxonomy): Bacteria > Chloroflexota > Anaerolineae > Anaerolineales > Villigracilaceae > Desulfolinea. The sequence goes on along the minus strand of CAZOOX010000211.1, from coordinate 1,983 downwards.
TTTGCATCCCATGGAAATGCACGACGGCAATCGGGGTCTTTATCTCCATCTACGCCGACTTCATCACCATAGTAAATTGCCGGTGCGCCAGGATAAGCAAATTGAAAAAGAAATGCCAATTTGATCTTGTCGAGATTTCCACTTAGTTTATGGCGGATTCGTTTGGTATCGTGCGAGCCGAGGGGCACATACATCGCCCGCACATTTTCTTGCGGATAAGCATCGAAAAGCGATTCGACCTTGTCTCCAAATTGCGAGGCGTTGATTCGGCCATTGAGAGTCTCGATCAGTGCGTCGCGGACGGGGTAGTGCATTAATCCGTCGAAGTGTTGGTCGTCCACCCAGCGTGGGTCTACTTCCCATATCTCCCCGAGGATATAAGCATCTGGGTTCACCGATTTGACTATTTGACGGAAGCTAGCCCAAAACACGTCATCGTCGATCTCGTTGGGGACATCGAGCCGCCAACCGTCCACACCGGCTTCCACCCAGTAGCGGGCTATATCCAAAATATATTGTCGGACATCAGGGTTATCGGTGTTGAATTTGGGGAGTGATTTGAAGTTCCACCATCCCAGATAATTTTCAGCATCACCATTTGTGTAGGCATTGAGCGGAAAAGCTTTAACATGAAACCAGTCTTTGTAGGCAGAATATTCGCCATTTTCCAACAGGTCAGCAAAGGCGAAAAAACCACGTGAGCAATGGTTAAAAACACCGTCAATGACCACGCGCATCCCGTTGCTATGGGCGGCATCAAGCAGAGCGTCGAAATCTTTTCTTTTTCCTAATTTTGGATCTATTGCATAGTAGTCGCTGGTGTTGTAGCGATGATTGGATGGGGAGAGGAAAATCGGGTTGAGATAAAGTGCGTTTACACCGAGATCAAGAAGATAGTCAAGTTTTTGAATAATGCCCCGCAGATCACCACCCATAAAGTTATAAAGGGTTGGCTTTGCGCCCCATTCTGTGACGTTAGCAGGATCATTGCTTGGATCGCCATTGGCGAAACGGTCGGGGAAAATTTGATAAAATATTGCGTCTTGTACCCAATAGGGAACGGTCATGGAAACCTCTGTGTATATAGAATTTTTTTCAAAAGTACGAAGGAGATTTTATCACTTTTCTTTCTTCTTTCCCCTTATCTTTTTGGTTTCTCATGTTATGATAGCGGCGAATTTGAAAATGGAATTATGGAGTATCGAAAATGGAAACTGAAAATAAGGGCGCAGAGATTGTTTTGCGCCTACCTAAATTAGCGATCATTTTTGTCGCATCCTATATCGCTGCGCAAATGCTTGCGGATATCGCAAGTTTAAAAATAGGCGTGGTTGCCGGCTTTGCGGTGGATATGGGTACTTTTATTTACCCAATTACTTTTACCTTGCGAGATGTGGTACATAAAGTTTTGGGAAAGAAAAATACGCAGGTATTGATCCTTTCGGCTGGCGCGATCAACCTCTTCATGGCAGGATATTTGATGTGGGCTGCCAGCGTACCCGGTGATGCTGATTGGGGACTTACGGATGAGTTCTCGGCTATTTTAGGGCCCCTCTGGCGAATTGTTTTTGCTTCGATCTTGGCGGAAGTGGTCAGTGAGTTGGTGGATACAGAGATCTATCATTGGTTTGTAACTAAAATAACAAAGAAGCACCAGTGGGCACGCGTGTTGACGAGCAATAGTGTCAGTGTTCCAATTGATAATGTCATTTTTGCGGTCGGAGCTTTTGGGGCATTACCGGGGTTGGAAAATCATTTCTTGACTTTGCCTTGGAATGTGGTTTGGCAGATTTTTACCTTTAATTTGATCGTGAAGTATTTGGTCACTTTACTAAGTTTGCCAATGATCTATCTCGCACCTGATAAAAACTGATAGAAGCTAAGAAGAAACAAAAAACGGACGAGCAATTTCGTCCGCTTTTTGTTTCTTACCTTATTTTTGCGCCCATAGAGACTGTTTCTATTGCTTTTAGAGACCTGAAC
>CAZOOX010000210.1:0-4750 GCA_964581545.1 uncultured Anaerolineaceae bacterium | reverse complement strand
AGATGACCAGAAAGATAAGAATCAAGTGGAAAATATCATGGGTGTAGATAGTGTAGAGTTCGCCCCATGCGCCGCCGCCGAACTGTTGACTAAGAAAGCCGGTAAGAATATGCGTTCCAACAAAGAGCACCATTGCCAACCCGCTAATGCGGTGCAGCAACCACGCCCACATCGGGCCGCCTCCTTTATAGCCTAGCCCTGTAAGAAAACCAACTTTTCGATTAAGTGCCATTTGCGCCTCCAGCAATAAGGATTGTTTGGATGTAGCGAGAAAGATAGCTATTTGGGTGGATGAGATGCCGCTTCGCTCACGTGTATTCAACTTGCTTGCAGCTCTCAAGCATCTGCCGGGCGTAAACGGATAAATGCCAAAGCCGAGGAGATATTGGGTAATAGCAAGCAAGCCAAAATTAAGAGCGGTGCGAGCTTCTCATTCTTTTTATGAATCTAAAAAGAGCCTTATTAAGGTAATGTGTTGATTATCCCATTCAGATTGAATGATAGAAAGTGACAATCTTCACGGATATTTGGTTCAGACTTCCTCCAATGAAGATTAAGAAGACCCTTATAATCCTAATGTTTAATCCACAGTTGTATATTAAGCCCTAAATAAAAGGAGGCACGCATGGCAAGTTCACATCGAATAAGCCGGCGGGATTTTGCTAAGTTTGTAACGGCAGCGCTCAGCACCATTATGGGAGCGGCAATGGGTATTCCGGTGATCGGCTATCTGATCGACCCCGCCCTGAAAGCGCAATCTGGCGAAGCTTGGATCCCGCTTGGTCCTTTGGACAATTTCCCTGTTGGAGAACCGAAGTCTTTTTCCTTTACTCGCTCGAATATCAACGGGTGGGAAAAAACCGTCAATAGTTATGGTGGTTATGTTGTGCGCAAATCGGCGAGTGAAAGTGGTTTGCTGGCGTTGTCTAATCGTTGTACACATCTGAGTTGTAGCGTTTCCTGGAGTGAAGAGGTAGAGAAATATACCTGCCCCTGCCACGAAGCTTATTTCACGATGGAAGGCGAAGTGGCTGGTGGCCCGCCGCCCCATGCGCTTGACCATTTTGAGACTAAAGTGGAAGAAGGCGATCTTTATATCAAATTCCCGGCTGTACCAGCTCACGGAGGATAAGCAATATGTTCAAAAATATCTATGACTGGCTGGACGAACGTCTTGGCTTTGATGATCTATACAAGGGCTTGCTCGACCGCCCCGAGCCGCACGGCAATTGGTGGAATACGCTCGGCAGCGCCAGCTTATTCCTTTTTGTGATGCAGGGGTTGACGGGCATTTTCTTGACCGTTTATTACACGCCTTCGCCTGACCATGCTTACGACAGCATTCAATATATTATGAATGGCGTTGCTTTCGGCTGGCTGATCCGTGGTATGCATCATTGGGGCGCTACGTTGATGGTCTTGGTTGTGTTCATTCACATGCTACGTACCTTTTTCTCAGCTTCCTATAAATATCCCCGTGAGTTGACCTGGATTGTCGGCAGCCTTTTGTTCCTGCTTACTTTGGGCATGGGCTTCACCGGCTATTTGCTGCCTTTTAACCAGCGAGCTTATTGGGCGACAGTGGTTGCGACGAATATCGGCGGCGTTGTTCCTGGGGTGGGGCCTTTCATCTTGAAGGCAATGCGAGGTGGTACAGATGTGAGTGCGCTGACGCTCTCGCGCTTCTTCTCTGCCCATATCTGGATGTTGCCTGCCGCTTTAGCCGCTCTGATTGGCATTCACCTTTATTTGATCATGCGTCATGGTGAATCTGCCTATCCTGATGCAGAAGATTAAGGAGCGCTACGATGATGAACCAAGAACAAAAAGATAAGATTAACAAGAAATATGAAGAGCAATTGCAAAAGGGCGAACGCTTCTGGCCGGATGCCATTTATAAAGATCTGCTCGTTTCCTTTGCGCTCTTTTTGCTTTTGATCGGCTTGGCAACCTTCGTTGGCGTTCACCCTGAACCCAAGGTTGACCCCACCGACGCAAGCTATATTCCCCGTCCTGAGTGGTATTTCCTTTTCCTTTTCGAGTTCCTGAAATATTTCCCCGGCGAACTGGAATGGGTCGGCGCCGCTGTTATCCCAGGCGTTTTGGTGATGGCGCTAATGCTGCTACCGCTCTATGACAAGAATCCTTTCCGCCATTATGCTAAACGCAAGTTTGCAATCGGTTTGATGAGCTTCATCGTAGCTGGTATCGTGACGCTTACGATGATGGCATCCACCCCTGCGATGACTGCGTGGATGGTGCTTGCCCTATTTGTTTTAATATTTGGTGTACTCTTCTTTTCTATTTACAAGAAGCCTGAACAAAATATCCCCTGGCGCAAACCCGCTTTGTGGTTGGCAAGTTTTGCTGTCCTTGGTCTTGTGGGCTGGAGTTATCAACTTACTGCCGCCGCGAAACCGCAAGGAGAAGAAGTCCACGTTGCTTCAAGCATTGCTGAAAAGATGCTGCTTGGTCAAGATCTATATTCTATCCAGTGCGTGGAGTGTCACGGACCTGATGGTGAAGGCGGCCCGATCGTCGGCGTCGAAGGAATCGAAGATGGCACAGAAGTCAAATCCATAAGCAGTAAAGATGAGATGTATACCCGCAACGACGGGTCGCTCTTCGACATCATTGCCTACGGTCAGCCGAACTTGGGTATGCCCCCATACGGTGGCGCTTATGGTGGTGAACTCTCCCCGAGCGAGATCGAATATATCGTCACCTTCATGCGCTATACATGGGATGACCGCGCCGAAGTTCCCGAAGATGTAGGAGGTGGTATTCCCGCTTTGGCAGAGGGTGAAGTGCCTTCCTACGAAGTTCATATCTCCCTTGTCGCGAAACGTTACTGTGTTTCTTGTCACCTTGAAGGCAAAGAGAATAATAATTACCTGATGGATACCTACGAAGGTATCGTCAGCGGTGGGGACAATGGTCCCAACGTCGTTGCCGGTGATTTGAATAGCATCTTGCTTCAGACGATTCAACAGCACGAAGTTGAAGGCGTGAATGGTGTTATCCAGGTTATGCCGCCAAACGGCAAGCAGATCAAAGACGAATATATTGATATGTTCATCCGCTGGGTCGAGGCAGGGATGCCAGAAAGTGCAGACGATGCAGCCGCACTTTCTACTGATGTTGTGCCCGCAGCAGAAGAAACACCGTCTGAGTAAAAAAAGATAAAAGACTAATGATCGAGAAAAGCCATCCGCTTGCGGATGGCTTTTTTTATTGACAGTAGATATTTTTTGCTGTATCATGTGATTAGTTGTTTGGCTAAATGACTAATTAGCATTCAAAGCAAATAGGAGCAATATGGCTACGAAAGTTTATAAGGCCTTGTCTGATCCAACAAGGCGAAAGATACTGCAATTGCTGCGAGAGCGAGATATGAACGCGGGCGAAATATCGGAGCATTTCGCTTCGACCAAGCCCACCCTTTCGCGGCATTTTTCGGTCTTGCAGGAAGCTGATCTCATTCAAGGGACGCGCCAAGGAAATTTCATTATTTACCGCCTGAACGTCACTGTATTGGAAGAAGCGATGTGGGCAATGATGGATATGTTTAAACTTGCACATCGAGGAAATGATCATGAAAAATAAATTTGATTACAAAGGTATCTTGGTTTTTAGTGCTGTGATATTTTTACTTACACTTTTGGTCACGATCTATGCATGGGGAATCGTGCCAAAAGATGCACAAATTCCTATCCATTGGAATATACAGGGCGAAGTGGATAACTACGCCAGCAAGCCAATTGGCTTGCTGATGTCTCCGGGGCTGATCGTTTTTGTGACTCTTTTATTGGCTGTTGTTCCTCGTATAGAACCACGCCTTGAAAATTTGCAACAATCTCAGAAGGCATATAAAACCCTTTGGGGTGGCGTGTTAGTGATGATGCTGGCGCTGCATCTGATCACAATTTCAGCAGCGTTGGGATACGAAGAGAATGTCCCCATGTTGATGGCCTTTTTGATGGGTGCTCTTTTTATGGCGATTGGTAATTATTTGGGCAAAATCCGCAGCAACTTCATGTTTGGCATCCGTACCCCGTGGACACTCTCCAGCGAACTTGCCTGGAATAAAACCCATCGTCTCGGCGGCTGGCTCTTCTTCGCTACCGGCCTGATTACCTTTTTAAGTGGCTTTTTCCGCTCCGGGAAACTGACTTTTGGTTTGCTTTTTGGCGGGCTTTTCCTGTCGTTGCCTGTGCTCTTTGGGTACTCGTATTGGATTTGGAAGCAGGAGGAGAGCGCAAAGTCATAACGGGCTTGGAGGCTGCCACCAGTGGAAACATGTTTCACATGAAACAAAAAGAACTAATGATGAGTACAAAATTAACAGCCATATTTTCCGTCCTAATAATTCTCGTCCTTTTTGCAGTAGGAACTTTTTTCTATAACGAAATGCCTGAGCAGATGGCATCGCATTGGAACGCCAACGATGAGGTAGATGGGATATGAGTCGATTCTGGGGTGTTTTTATGGTGCCTTTTATCTCCCTTTTTTCCTGGCACTCTTTCTTGTTCTTAGGGCAATCGCATGAAAATAATTAGCTGTCTCTGTTATCCTTCACTTTGGAGGATGACAAATGAAAAAAACAGCGTAAAGCGCAATAGAAATGCACTTTGGGAGAGTCAAAGACCCTCGGATGGAAGGCAAAACAGACCATAAGCTGATAGAAATCATAACCATACGGCTTATGTGAAATCAAATTTTGAAAAATCGGGAATAATCTCTAAGATTA
>CAZOOX010000209.1:0-4881 GCA_964581545.1 uncultured Anaerolineaceae bacterium | reverse complement strand
GTTCTTATGAAGTAGCTCAAACTTCTTTGATCTATGAGATACGGTTTTAAAACCGCTAAGGAAAAACATGAAACGCAAAGCCAAGATCGTCGCAACGATAGGGCCCGCATCCGATAGCGAGGAAGTGCTCGAAGCGCTCATCCTTGCGGGGATGAATGTTGCACGCCTGAATTTCTCGCACGGTACGCACGAAGAACATGCGGAGCGCATCGAAAAGATTCGCTGTGTTTCCAAAAAACTGAACCTTCCCGTTGGCATTTTGCAGGATCTGCAAGGTCCCAAAATGCGCGTAGGAAAACTTGAAGATCCAGTACAACTTGAACAAAGTGAGAAAGTCGTTTTATATGCAGAAGAAGACAACGCTCCTAAAGTTAATCAGAAAACAATCCCTGTTGATTTTCGGGAACTCTTTGAAACGGTGCAGCCCAAGGATCGCCTTTTACTTGATGATGGGCGACTCGCACTGGAAGTCCACGCCGTTCAGGGACGATGTCTCCAAGCAATAGTTGCTGTAGGCGGGACATTGAGATCCCAAAAGGGAATCAATCTCCCCGGCGTTCAGCTCCGCATAGCCGGGTATACGCCCAAAGATCAAGCTGACCTTGAACTTGGTGTCTTTCACAGCGTGGATGCTGTAGCTGTCTCTTTTGTGCGCACACCCGAAGAAGTGATACAAGTCCGCAAAGAGATGGAGCGCTTTGCAGGTGACTACCCTGCTCCCATGTTGATCGCAAAGCTCGAACGCCCCGAAGCCATTGATAATCTCAATGAAATTCTTGATGCTGTGGATGGCGTGATGGTCGCACGTGGCGACCTGGGCGTGGAAATGCCTCCCGAGCGCGTCCCCGTACTCCAGAAAATGATCATTCAGAAAGCAAGTGCAAAAGCAAAGATCGTTATCACCGCAACACAGATGCTCGAGTCAATGATCGAAAACACTTTGCCGACACGAGCCGAAGCTTCGGATATTGCCAACGCTGTCTTTGATGGCACCGATGCCGTTATGCTTTCAGCAGAAACTGCGGCAGGGAAATATCCTGTAGAAGCAGTCAAGATCATGGCGCGGGTCATTATAGAAGCAGAAACACATAGCAGTGAATGGGGAACGGAATTAGGCCGCTTTGGTGGTACAGAAAAAGACAATGCGGCTTCCATGTCACGTGTTGCCTACGAACTTGCAAATGATGAAAATGTGAGTGCTGTCGCTGTCTTCACATCACAAGGGAGCACAGCTTGGTTGGTATCAAATATCCGCCCTGCAAAGCGAATCTTGGCATTTACACCGATTGATATGACTTATCAAAAAATGGCCTTTTTATGGGGCGTTTACCCACAGCTCGTGCCTTTTGCCAATACCCTCGAAGAGATGATCGCTCACGTAGACAGAGCGCTTTTGCAAAGCGGCGTAGAGGAAGGCGGGCAAGTTGCGCTGCTTTGCGGTTTCCCCGTTGGCGCGATGAAGCCCCCAAATATGGCATTATTGCATACAGTCGGAGATGCTCATTGATAATTGAAAACGCTTCCTTCAAGGAAGCGTTTTTTCTAGAATTTAATATCTTTCACATTCAATTGCAGGCTTTTCCGCCCATTCCACTCGTTAACTTCAAAAGTATAGAGCAAGTCAATTCTTGCGGGTAAATCCGTTTTTAGATGCCCCAATCTAAAGGCAATTGCATCCAATGTCGATTTTTCATCTGTGACTGTTAATTTTAGGTGCGATTGATCTTTCCCAACTGTACGTGATGATTTCACACGCAAATTACGGGATACGAAAACCGGACGCGGATTCCCGTAGCCGGTCGGCTCAAGATAATTTAGATGCTCAAGCATCTCGAAAGAGAGCGATTCGAGCGCAAGTTCCATATCTGCTACCAATACCGGACGTAAGTCTACACCCGCAAGTTTCTCCGCTGCAATCTCTCTCATGCGCTTGAGAAATGCCCCAACATTTTCGTTTCTAATCGTGAAGCCTGCTGCCGCGGCATGACCACCATGTCGAACGAGCAAGTCGGCGCATTCATCGAGGGCATCTGTGATATGAAATTCCGAGATCGAGCGACAGGAGCAGACAGTTGTTTCTTCGTCCACATACCCAACAATAGCCGGGCGATAATGTTCATCTGCCAAACGGGACGCCGCCAATCCGACTACACCGGGATTAAAATCTGGAGATGCAGCAAAAAGCAACAGAGCATCTTTTTCGGATGCGAGCGCAATGGCTTCGGCACTCTCCTGCATTTCACGGGTGATCTTTTGGCGGGTCTGATTTTGGATCTCCAGTTCCTGTGCCATCCCCCCGGCTTTCATGAAATCATCTTCCACCAATAATTCGTAGGCTCTCAGCGCCGAATCTAATCGCCCAGCCGCGTTGAGACGAGGTCCCAGGCTAAAGCCGATATTCATGGCGTTCACTTCCTTGATGTTGACACCAGATACCGCTGCAAGAGAAACTAATCCTTGTCGTTGGGCATTCTTCATCACACGCAAACCTTTGCGAACAAGGGCATGATTTTCGCCTTCGAGCGGAGCCAGGTCTGCAACTGTGCCGAGGGCAACCAGATCAAGGAGATGCTCGGGAGTTATGCCATTTGCTGGCTTCTTTTCAAGCAAGGCTTGAGCAATTTTATAGGCGATGCCCACACCAGCGAGCATTTTTTCGGGGTAAATATCCTCTTCCTGTTTGGGATTAACGACCGCCAAGGCTTTTGGCAGAATCTCTCCGGGATGGTGGTGGTCTGTCACAATGAGATCAAGCCCAAGGCCACGAGCGTGTTCGGCTTCATCCAACGAGCGGATTCCACAATCGACGGTGATGACGAGGTCCACATCATTCTTTGCAAGCTGGCTCAGGGCATCCATATTCAGCCCGTAGCCTTCGGAAAAACGATTGGGGATATAAACATCCACATCGGCATCATAAGCCCGCAAAAGCTGCACGAGGAGCGCAGAGGAGGTGACTCCATCGACATCGTAATCCCCGTAAATGACTATTTTCTCTTTGCTTTCAATCGCCTCTAAAATGCGCGGAATGGCGATGTCCATATCCTTGAGCTTCCAGGGGGACATATCGTGCGCGGGGGCAGCTTTTAGAAAAGCGCGCGCAGCAGCATCAGTGGCGTAACCGCGATTAAAGAGCAATTGCCTTAAAACAGGCGGGAATTTTACAAGAGCGTCATCGGCTTCGGGCGTAAGGGGGGCTTGGATTTGCCAGTGTGTTTGCATGGGTTGAGTATAAGCGGGGACAGGATGCTGAACAAGGGCGCGCTATAGAATGCTAAGCAATTCTTCTGTTGCAACCTTATGCGTTTTGTCTGTAAAGTCTACATATTGTTTGCGAACTAACCCTATGGGAATATCACAAGGTTTTAGGCGCAAGGGGATAATTCTTTTGCCTTTATTTTGGGCATAAGCAATCTCATTTGCAACCCATTCTGATTCCATCGCATCTGGTGTGAGAACGACCAAAAAGGTTTTTGATTGCACAATACCTTTCTCAATTTCTTTTTGCCAATCATCGCCACCTTTAAGTGCATCATAATCCCACCACACTCTGTTTTTATCTTTTGCTAAATTCTCAGCCAAATTCTTAACGAAGGTTTTGTCTTTATGTGAATAGCTGATAAAAATATCCTTATTTTCAGGGGCTTTTGCCTGAATACCGTTGAGCAAATCAAGAACGTTAATGCGTTCCCCTAACCCCTCAGGAATATAGGTTTCTTCACCGAGATCTTCGAGTCTGACGAGATGCTCATAGTCCAAGGGCGGGATTTCGGGATGTCCAGGCACAGGTACTTTTTCGCTCGCTTCCAAACCTGAAATGGTTTCATGAATGGATTTCAACTGATTGCGAATCGCAGAAAGTGCCAAGCGTGGATTGCCATTTTGCACCGATATATAAATACGACGATCCTCCAAATCTGCTTTAACGAGGGCTCGGCTGCCGTCAAGATTAAGTATTACCCCAGAACGCCAGACAGTATTTTTGCTAATAAAGGAACTCATCCGTACGATGAAGCGGGAGATAATGCCTGGTGGCAACACTGGGTAATCGAATTGAAATTGCATAGCATCAGCCCAATTGCCGGTATCTGGTTCTGATTTGGAGAGCAAATCCGGAATCAGATACCGGCCCGCTTTTATGTCAAAAGCATAACAAAGCTCAAATTTCTCCATCATCTCAATGATAAAAAGATGTCGGTCACGAGGATATTCTTCTACTTTTAGAATTTCGTCCAACTCTTTAAGTTGCAGAACACCTTTACTGTGAAAAAGAGGATGCCAATTGAGAATTTTATAAACACCATTCGTGACCCATTCGGGATTAAGTACACCCAACTCACTGAGCCGAATATCATCTTGAAAATGGAGCATAGTGCCAAGATCGTGCAAAAAACCAATTAGAGCGCGCTGGCTTGTTTCATCTTTTACTTCATGATGATTGCAGATTTCTATATAATCACTATAAGGGAGATAATTGTCATCACGCTCTGTCAATTCATCTTTGATATCGAACCATTTTTCAGGAAGTTCATCATTGATATGGGGAAGTTGGGCAATTTCTGTAGCCATTCTAGCGCGCAATTCATCAATACCGCGCCCATCAACACAGGAAGTTTCGAGAATAGCTTTGATCTGGGGATATTTTTTCTGTATACCTCTTTTGTCAATATCAAGAGGTTGCTGATCAATTTTATTGCCAACCAAAATGATGGGGGCCGCCCCTCCAAAGGATTGGATAATCTTAAGCCAGTATTCTAGGCGGTTTTCCTCTTGAGTAATGCGAGCATCTAGAACAAGTATATAAAGGCTGCGCTTGGTCAGAAAGAATTGGTGTGTAGCATGCATAATTTCTTGACCACCAAAATCCCAAATATTTAAAGA
>CAZOOX010000208.1:0-4903 GCA_964581545.1 uncultured Anaerolineaceae bacterium | reverse complement strand
ACCAAATAACGCTATTTTAGCGGTAGCAAATTAGTTATCCGAAGCGCAGCGGAAACCGATCTTCGGGGAAGATTCGCCCAGATATTCGATAGACTCCATATCGTTGGCATCCGGGTTAGGTCCACGGGCGCTACCACGGTTGGAAACACGAATATCCTTTTCAGTATCCTGATAAGAGCCGCCACGCAGAACGCGCAATTGGGAAAGAGCGCCCTTTGCTGCGAGAGGGCCGGTAGGATTAGTTGAAATCCCAAGACCGTAGTAGTTTGCGTCATAAAAGTCATTTACCCATTCAGCAACATTACCAGACATATCGAGGATGCCGTAGGGGCTGGCACCAGCAGGGAAAGAGCCTACACGAGTAACATCGTTGATCTTGTGATCAAAGTTAGCGCGTGAGCCATCAGGACGCTCTTCACCCCAAGGGAAAGTATCAAAACTATCACCGCGAGCCGCACGCTCCCATTCTGCTTCGCTGGGAAGACGTTTGCCTGCCCAGGAGCAATAATCGGAGGCGTTACCCCAAGTAACGTAAATAACAGGGTAATCGGCATACTCTTCTGTATTGAAATACTTCTGATGCTGTTCAGAACGAAAGACGGTTGGCGGCTCACAGGCATCTGCTTGAACACAAAGCATATACATGGCATTCGTGACTTCATGTTTATCCATCCAGAAAGCAGACAATGTGACCTGGTGATCTGGCATTTCGTCTTGCTCGGCTTTTGCGTCGAGACCACCCATCCGGAAGCTACCAGCGGGAATGAAGGCTTGCACCATACCATCTACAGGGGAAACACGCTCTGTCCCAGCTTCTGTGTCCTCAGCTACAGCTTCTGCGGGTTCATTTGCTACAATCTCTACAGTAGGTATGGCGGTAGCAATAGGAATTGGGGTTGGTTCAGCATTACCACCTATTGCGCCACAAGCGGTCAGGGAGATAGCCAAAACCATTAATACTGGAAATATTTTTTTCATTTCAATTCTCCTTAGAATCGTTATTTTTAAAATCTAAGCCCAGTATATCGGGGGGAGTTTTTTTTTGTTATCACCCAATGGTCACAATTTGATATTTTTTTGCGACTTTTTGAGACTTTATGGTATATAATGCAGACATCAAATTTAATTGCTCCGTAATTTACAAGGAAAAGCCATGTCCACTATAAATCCATCTATCCGTGTGCTAATTGTTTGCGACCAAAGCGATACAGCCCCTCTGCTGGGATATATGATCCGCGAAAAAGGCTTGAATGCCATTATTGAAACATCGGTACAACGAGCAATTGACAGGGCAATGGAAATTATGCCCGACCTGATCGTTATAGACGTAAACGCTCCCCACCCGGAAAGGATCGCCCTCGCCAAAAAATATCGTGCTTTGAGTCAAAAGCCTATTTTGCTCTTCTTGCCAGCTCACCACGAGACAGAAATGCTCGAAGCATATCGCGCAGGCGTTGATGAATGCATCGTAAAGCCCGTTAGCCCCGCTATTTTTTTGGCAAAGATTACTTCGTGGTCAAGACGCAGCACAACAGCCCCGCTTTCCCCACGCAAAATCCCACGCCTAAGGCTTGATCCTGCCAGACGACTTGCTCTAGTTGAAAATGGAGAAAAAATCAGTCTCACCAATCTTGAGTTTCGCTTATTACGTTTACTGATGAATAGACCAGGGCATATTTTCCAAAATGATGAAATTATCCGTTCGGTTTGGGGAATGGCTGGTGTAAGCGACCAAACTGCGTTAAAAAACGTGGTTTATCGCTTAAGAAAAAAACTCGGCGAAGATCGGGAATACATGATCCAAACTTCGCCGGGGGGGTACAGCTTTCTGGAGGAGTAAAGGATTTATTTTTCCCAATTAGGTGTTAAGGTGGAGCAGATTTTTTTGGCTTCAGCAACCAGGTCTACATCCACGGGGAGACGGAATTCTTCTGTGACGCGCAAACGCAAATTAGCGGAAGCCTGCCGAATATCCGCGGGCGTATCGTCCATTTCTTCCAAAAACTTCAGCAAATCGTAGGCGCTCACGCTGGGCGGCGTAATCCCGCTTTCTATCAAATATTCCCGTATAGAAATGCCGGCTGCCCTGCGGGCACAGACACGCATCTTCCCGTAATTTTTCACATCGAGAGCATTTTGCGCCATCTTGAATTCTGTTTTAATTTGTTTTTTCCAGATAGTCATTCTGCGATTATAATCTATGCTTTATTTCAACAAGGAGAAAAAATGAAAACACGCAAGATCCTTCTTTTGGTTCTTTTTGCATTTATCATCACAGCTTGCGAACCAGCCAAGCCTGTAGAAACCACTCCCCCGACGATTAGTGTACCCTCTATCAGCAGCGAAGAGCCTTATCAGATTACAGGCACTTTTGATTATACGAATGACATTATTACTACCTATTATGTCGAACACGCTGTTGCCTTGGTAGATATGTACGCATTTATCACCCGCGACCAAGAATGGGAAATTCCACTCAGTTCGCAAACACTAGGCTTTTTGGAATTTGACACAGAAGCCATGCAAGGCAGCTATACACTGCAACTCCCGGCTAAGCCGACGGGCCTTTTGACAGACGTGGACAACGATGGCGAAGAAGATCTTGGCATACAAGTTTTTGCGGTAGCCTATTGGCCTAATCTCACAGGCGGCCCTTACTCAGAAGGCGACGACCCTTCTATGGGATGGCCAACCTATCTCGCTTCGATCATCACCGATACTGAAAATAAAGATGAAGTCATCAGCGGGGATTTAGTGATCTGGGCTCCGGATAATGAGCAGGAGTTCCCCTCGGGCTTTGGCGCGGATGGAAAACTCTTCACCGCCGACGATCCGCTTGCTCCCGTTGAAGCAGGGTATTCTATCGTCAACATCGATGCGGAACCCTTCACCATCTCACGCGATCCTGAGCCTGAACTAAGCCTTTACGAGCCAGATGATGTTGCCATAAAAGACTTCGCCGAAGATAGCTACACAGAAGCTTTTGAGAAAATGTTTGAAATTGCGCGCAAAGAATATGCCTTCAACGGCGTTAAAGGTAAAGAACCCAACTGGGATACTCTCTATGCAGAGCTAATGCCGCGCGTAGAAGAAGCCGAGCAAAATCAGGATGCTGGCGCGTTTTTTCTGGCTTTGCGTGATTTCACCTGGGCCTTCAAGGACGGGCACGTCGGCATGAATGGCGGGGAGATCGCTCAAGAATATTTCATGGAAGACATCTCTGGTGGTTATGGTTTTGCCATCCGCGAACTGGATGATGGGCGCGTAATCGCCTCTTATCTATTGGAAAGAGGTCCCGCCGATCTGGCTGGCATATTCTTAGGAGCAGAGATCACGCAACATAACGGTAAAGCGATCAAAGACGCCATCTCCGAAGTGAGCCCCTGGTCACAACCCCACTCCACAGAGTTTGCGCTTCGTTTTCAGCAGGCACGCTATCTACTTCGAGTTCCATTGGGAACAGAAGCAGCGATCAGCTTCATTGATGCAAACGGCACAGAAAAAACTGTTAACTTAACGGCCATAGGAGAAGGAGAATCTTTCAACAACACTTCTATTTACACAGAATCTGACCCCAGCGCACTGCCGGTAGAATTCCGCTTGCTGGATTCAGGGGTTGGCTATATTAAGATCAATTCCAATTACGATGATCTTAATCTCATCATCCGTCTATTTGAGCGAGGGCTGAAAACTTTTGAAGAACTTGGTGTTCCGGGCATTATCATTGATTTGCGTGAAAATTCTGGCGGTGCGCCACTCGAATTAGCCGGTTTCCTCCACGATGAAGAGATCGCAATGGGACAACTGGAATACTACAGCGACAAAACTGGAGATTTTGAGCCAGAAGGTTTACCAGACAAAGTTATCCCTAATGAAATTCAATATCATTTTGATAAAAAAGTACTGCTTGTTGGGCAAGCCTGTTTTAGCGCTTGCGAAATTGAAGCCTATGGTTTCAGCCAAGTACCCGGGATGATCGTCGTCGGACAGTATCCGACCGGAGGCGTAGAAGCGGAGGTTGCGCGAGGGCAATTTGAATTCCCGGAGGGCTTCGCGCTCCAGATCCCAACCGGGAGATTTAAACTTCCCGACGGGAGCATCTTTCTTGAAGGTGTTGGCGTGCAGCCCCAGATCCGCGTGCCTATTGATGAAACGACCATATTTTCAGATGAAGACGTAGTCCTTGTTGCCGGGGAGAAAGCTGTTTTAGAACCATTATCTTTGGGCGTTGCGCCAGAAGCTCCCCCTAAAATAGGGAGTCTCGAAGAATCGCAAGCGCGATTAGCGGAAGAGGGCGTTCAACAACTTGAAGAACGCGCGAAAGAAGTTTATACAGAACTTGAGATGACGCAAATGGATACACCGCTAACCTATACCGTTACCCTTTCACCAGATGATGACATTCTTTGGGTTTGGGGATGGTGTGCGGCATCTGAAGAAATTTTGGCGGACAATCTCTCAAAAATTGATCTGGAATTTATGCTGGAAGACGAGAGTATTTCCCCCGAACAATTCGTCAACTTTGATTATCCCTACGGAGGACAATTTTGCCGAGTATATTTTGCTTCTTTGTCTGAATGGGCAGTTGGCGAACATCATCTCAAAACAACCGCAACCTGGGCAGAAAATATTAACGACGGCGCAATGGATCTCCCCGCTGGCTCGCAGGTTTTTGAATATACGGTTTATGTAAACCCATAGTTTTATTGACAAAATAGATAAAACCAGAGCATTCGCTTTTGAGCAAGAAAAGAGCGTGCGTCGCACCAACTTCGACAAAAAGATGCTAATCGACAAGCATTTTTTTATCGAAGGGCAGATTCTAAAAAATCAACGGAATATGCTACACCTTATGTGAAATAGAATCACACTGTTTGGGTAAAAGTTTGCACATCAATGCCAT
>CAZOOX010000207.1:0-4961 GCA_964581545.1 uncultured Anaerolineaceae bacterium | reverse complement strand
CCTTGGATTGCTTTTTTACTCTATTTTAGCAACACCCAAAGGGGAGACTATCGAAAATTTGTTTTCCAGAGAATAAACTAATGGATACTCTCACAACCCTTTTTAGCCACAATCTTTGGGCAAATCTTCAACTTCTGGATATTTGCGCCAATTTGACAGACGAGCAACTTGATTCTACGCTTGACGGCACCTTTGGCTCCATTCGCAATACTTGGCAGCATATTGCCAGAGCTGAACAAGCCTATTTCTCACGGGTCAGCACGGGCAAACTCTACCGCCACCCAAAAGATGCAGAGCCGACCCTCGCTGAGATCGGTGAATCGCTTCGCTATTCAGGCGAAGGTTTCATCAAGCAGGCACCAGACGTGAAGGCCGATGAGACTGTTGAGATCAATTGGGATGGCGAGCCGCGTGATGTGCCAAAAACTATTCTACTCACCCAAGCCATCAATCACGCCACCGAACACCGCTCCCAGATCATGACCATCCTGACGCAGTTGGGCATCCAACCGCCCGATCTCGATGGCTGGACGTATTTTGATGAGATAGGCGGGTAAATCACCCTTCTCGTTTACGTTAACTCTGAAGGAGTGTATCAGCTTCAGAAATAGTTTTGAATCCAAAGGATCCCAGATGAAAATCATCAAACCAGATCTTCGACAATTATTATCTCAGGCCTATATTTTCGGCGGCTCTCCCTGCAGCGGAAAAAGCACCATTGCAGAGCGATTATCTGATAAATTTGAATTCCAACATTATAAAGTTGATGATCACGCAGAAGCGCACAGCAAGCGATGCAAGCCAGAGCGCCACCCGGTGATGTTTGGGTATCAAAAAATGAGTTGGGATGAAATTTAGATGCGACCTGTATCTTTTCAGGTAGAGGAAGAGTTTGAGTATTATCGAGAGCTTTTTGAGATGATCCTTGAAGACCTGGAAAAATACGATGCAGAAAAACCGATCGTTATGGAGGGCGCTGCTTATTTGCCTGAGCTATTAAGGGGATGCGATGTGAACGCCCAAAGGGTGATCTTCATGGTGCCGACAAATGCTTTTCAGTGGGAGTATTATCAGCAACGGGAATGGGTGGCGCATATCTTGAAGGAATGCGAAAAGCCAAAAGAGGCATTCAGCAATTGGATGGCAAGAGACCAGCGCTTTGGTCAGGAAATCCTTCGGCAAGCTGAAGACAGCAATTTTGAGACGATCCTGGTCGATGGTAGCCAGAGTATCGATGAAATATTTGAGAGAGTTCAGGTTTATTTTGGGTTGAAATCACAGTAGAGGATTGTGGGATAAAGTAGAGTTACAAAGACTTTTTCTCTAAATAGCGCATATCCCCACTTTCCTTTATAATCCCCTGCATGTTAACCCCTCAAGAAATTGAAGCCCGCCTGGAGCGGGTACTTTTAACGGTACAGAAACCCGGTCGCTATGTCGGCGGTGAATATAACGCCACCCACAAAGATTGGGATGCGATCCAAAGCAAGGTCGCCTTCCTCTTCCCCGATATTTACGATATCGGCGTTTCCAACGTCGGGATGAAAATCCTTTACGACCAGATTAATCAGCGTGAGGATGCTCTTGCCGAACGCGCCTATCTCCCTTGGCTCGATTTTGAAGAAGTCATGCGCGAAAACGAGATTCCCCTCTATGCATTGGAATCAAAACACCCGCTTGTGGATTTCGACATCATCGGGATTACCATCCCCTACGAAACCCTCTACACAAACGTATTGAACGCCCTTGATTTGAGCGGGATTCCGCTTAAAACAGCAGATCGTGGTCTCGAACACCCCCTCATCATCGCGGGTGGACATACCTGTACAAACCCCGAGCCGATGTGGCCCTTTATTGATGCTTATGTTGTTGGCGAAGGTGAAGAAGTTATCCATGATATTGTAGATGTGGTTCAAAGTTGGAAGGTTGGAAAGTTAGAAGATCTCAACCGCGATGACTTGCTGAAGAAATTAGCGAAAATTCAAGGCGTTTACGTTCCTTCTCTCTACGAAATCCGCTATATGGATGACGATACCGTTGCAGAGACTATTCCTCTCGTCGAAGAAGCGCCGAAAACCGTACTAAAACGCATCGTTGCCAAACTTCCGCCTCCGCCGACCAACTTTATCGTCCCGAATATCAAAATCGTCCACAACCGTGCCACAGTCGAGGTGATGCGCGGATGCACGCGCGGGTGTAGATTCTGTCATGCGGGCTTCACCACACGCCCAGTACGAGAGCGAAGCGTTGATGAAGTTCTCGAAGCTGCCGAAAAAGCAGTTGAATCCACAGGTTTTGAAGAAGTCTCCTTCCTATCCCTATCTTCCTCCGACTATACCGGCATCGCTGAGTTAGTAGAAAGAGTAAGTGAGCGATTCCCTGATGAAAAACTAAGTATTTCATTGCCCTCCCTGCGCATCGAATCTGTCTCATTGGATTTGATGGAAGGGCTCAAAAAACGTCGTTCCGCAGGCTTCACCCTCGCGCCCGAAGCCGCCACAGAACGAATGCGGCGCATCATCAACAAATTCATCACTGATGAGCAATTGCTGGAAACCGCCACTGAGATTTACAAACGCGGCTGGACAACGGTCAAACTCTATTTCATGATCGGCCACCCCTCCGAAACCATCGAAGATGTGCAAGCCATTGCCGATTTAAGCAAAAAAGTTTTGGCAGCAGGACGCCATACGATTGGCGGAAAAGCAAAATTAAACTTGAGCGTAGGCACTTTTGCGCCAAAACCGCAAACGGCTTTTCAATGGGTTTCTGTGGACACCTTTGAGCAAATAAACGAAAAACAGGATCTGCTCAAAAAAGAACTCGGACGCGGCATCAAACTCTCCTGGACAGAACCAGAAGATACCGTGATCGAATCCTTCCTTTCGCGTGGTGACCGCCGCCTTGCGGACGTGATCTACACCGCCTGGAAGAATGGCGCAAAATTCGACGCCTGGGGCGACCAGCGCCGTTACGGTGTTTGGATGGATGCCTTCGCCGAGCATGATCTTGACCCCGCATTCTACACCCACCGCCAACGTCGCGTGGACGAGATCTTCCCGTGGGAGCATATCTCCACTGCCGTGCACAAAAAATTCATCTTTCAAGACTATCAACAATCTCTTGAAGGCGAAATTCGCGTAGACTGTCGCGAACAATGTTTTGCCTGCGGCATTTTGCCCATCTTCAAAGATATACGGCGTGAAAATCCCGGCAAAGGTTGGATGTGCCCGGAGGTAAAACCCAAAAAACATGTTCCTGTACTGAAGCAAGCATAATGAAAAGCCGCACAATTGAGTGCGGTTTTTATTATGCTTTTGACACTAATTTAGGGAAAGCAAATATGATACACTGAGTAAACTGCATCTTTTTTCACAACTTTCTCTACTGTATATCTGTCAGTTCAAGATGGAGGTTTGCAGTCCGAATGGACTTTGTACAACTAGTGTCTTTTCAAGCTACATGTTTGTAGAAAACGAACCTTGTGAGAGTTGGAAATCATGGAAATACCATGTAAAAAATCAACTCACGCAAGGTTTATTCCAAATACTTCCCTTGATTATGCACTAGCACGGTCGGTTGCGCGAAACACACTTTAGTGCACCGCCGTGCTACTCTTGCGAAGCCCCGCTCAAGCAGACTGAGAAATCAGTTCGTGTATCTTTTGATACGAAGATTTTGATAAATATACGGTAGAGAATCACACCTTATCCACTATGGACCAATACTACTTTTTCATCATATTCGCTCCAATTATCGCCATCATTACTTTTATGGCAGCAGCATATGCGTGGCGCCGCCGCTTGATGCCAGGAGCCATGATGCTATCTTTCAATTTACTAGCTGTAACAGGCTGGCTGATCTTTAATAGCCTGGAATTGGTCGCGCCAACCCAGCAAACTGCAATTATCAGTGCCAAATTCACTTATCTATTTGTCGCTATCTCCCCTGTCTTTTGGGTTGGCTTTGCCTTGCACTATACGGGGAAACACCGCTGGCTTTCTTTCCCTCGTTTTGCTTTTTTTTGGTTTATCCCATTATTGACCTTCATTCTTGTCCAAACAAACGAAACGCACAGGCTGGTTTGGGCAACCAGCAAGCTTGTTTCCGTAAATCCACACTTACATATCTTCCGCGTTAGCTATGGTTCATGGTTTTGGGTTCATGCAGCTTATTCGTACCTAATGGTTTTTACAGGCGCGCTCATCATCGGTATACAATATTTTCGGGCAGACACACTTTACCGCGCACAATCAAGGTGGTTGATATTGGGTGCCATCACGCCATTGATATTTAATTTTGTCTATATTTTTCGTCTAATACCAACGCTCAAAAAAGATTTCTCACCTTTGGCATTCGCCTTTGCCGGCATTGCCTTTGCAATAGGCATATTTCGCTATCGTCTTTTTGAGATCATGCCCATTGCACGAAATACTGTCGTTGAAAATATGCAGGAAGGCATGATCGTTCTCAGCAACAAAGGGCAAATCATTGACATCAACCCAGCCGCATCTCTTCTTCTACTCTGCTCTGATCAGGAAATTATAGGTACCCTCTTGGAAAAAGCCATCCCAGAAGCTGCCCCATTATTTCCCAAAGACAACCAACAAAGCCGCATACGTGAATTTTCGCTAAACCGAGATCAGAAGAAAAGAAATTTTGAAGGAAAACTATCCCCTCTTTTCGATCAAAAGGGAAAACTCATTGGGCATTTGCTCATCTTGCAAGATATTACCGAACGAAAAAAGCTCCATCAAAAAGTAGAAAAACTTGCCGCCACCGACGCATTAACAAATCTCCATAACCGTCGCTATTTCCTTGAACTTGCCCAAAAAGAACTCGCCCGCGCACGCCGTTATCTACACCCGATAACATTAATGATCATTGATATAGACTACTTTAAAAGCATTAATGACACTCACGGTCATCTTGCCGGAGATCAAGTCCTCATCCAATTTTCA
>CAZOOX010000206.1:0-4981 GCA_964581545.1 uncultured Anaerolineaceae bacterium | reverse complement strand
TTCTTAATGCTCGGAACCCTCGTAGCAAGCTACGGGGTATTCAGAGAAGAATAAACACAAAAAGCCGAGACTTCAAAATCTCGGCTCTTTTTTTAGGATCTGACGAATCGCACCTGAGTTTTAGCTTGCTTCCGCCATTTAGACATTTACACTTAACAGACTGATACCGTTAGATCAAAAACATCTACTCGATCTTCAAAATCTTGAACTTCAAGACCCCACCCGGAGATTCGGCTTCAACCACATCCCCTACACGGTGGTTTAGTAATGCCTGCCCAATTGGAGACTCATTTGAAATCTTCCCGTTGCGCGGGTCAGCTTCCTTCGCCCCAACGAGATAATAAGTCTCTGCAGGGTAATCCCCCTCCTGAATGGTCACAGATGCGCCAACAGAAACAACATCTTTCGGTTTCCCATCATCTTCAATGATCACGGCACTGCTAAGAATATATTTTAGCTCCTGAATACGCCCTTCGAGAAAGGCTTGATCTTCTTTCGCCTTATGGTAGTCTGCGTTTTCAGACAAGTCTCCCATCTCGATCGCAGATCGCAAACGTTTTGCTAACTCCTCGCGTTTCGTCCCGACCATTTCAGCTAATTCTTCCTTTAAACGGGCATGACCCTCAGGGGTTAAATAAGTCTCTTCTTGTTTCGACATAAAAATTCCTTTTTTTACTTCTTGAGTGCAACTAGAACATACATATCATCTCAAGGAGGCAATTACCTTGCAAGTTCATTTGCTTTGCCCCCTAAAAAATTATCTAGGGTTTAACGAAGGGATCAAAAAGCTTACGATGCTCATCAACTGCATATCGGTCAGTCATACCGGCAATATAATCGCAAGCTGTACGCTCAAGTCCACGTTTCTCGATCAAAGATTGAACATGAGCGGGTAAAATGGCCGGCTCATCTATATAAGCGTTGAAAAGATCACTAATAATTCGCTCAGCTTTTACTGCCATCCGCACAACACGATAATGACGATAAAGTTTTGCGTACAGAAAATCCTTTAATTCTCGATTACGACGGACCATATCTTCGCTATGCCCCAATAGATTATGGGGCAATTTCTGAATGGCAAGTGGCGAATCTACGTCGCTTTCCTTGATCCGCATATTTGTAGCCTGGACAACATCACTTACTTCTATGCCCACTAAATGGCGGATCATTCGATGTCGAGATACGTCATCCAAAATAGTATCACGCCAATTATAAGTTTCGGCGAGAATTTCCCACAACTCGATCCCCTCCAATTGGGCTGGGGTGATCATCCCGGAGCGAAGACCATCGTCCAGATCATGGGCAGTATAAGCCAGCTCATCCGCTACGTTAGCGATCTGTGTTTCCAGATTGCCTCGCAAATCAGGGTCATAGCCTGATGCATCCGACACATCATATTCTGATTCGTGTTTAACCATTCCCTCACGAACTTCCCAGGTCAAATTTAATCCTGGGAAATCAGGATAGCGCTCCTCGAGCTTTGTGACTATGCGCACAGACTGTTTGTTATGGTCAAATCCATTGTGATCTTTCATTAACCGATTAAGAGCAACTTCACCTGAGTGACCAAAAGCAGGATGCCCTAAATCATGCGCCAAACAAATTGTTTCTGTCAAATCTTCATTTCCGCCAAGTGCGCGCGCAATAGTGCGCCCGATTTGCGCAACTTCGAGAGTATGTGTCAGACGAGTACGAAAATAATCGCCTTCATAATTGATAAAAACTTGTGTCTTATATTCTAAACGTCGAAACGCTGTTGTATGCAAAACACGATCTCTATCTCGCTGAAAAGCTGTCCTATAAGCAGGTTCTTTACCGGGGTAAACACGTCCTTTTGAATCTTTGGCACGCATTCCATAAGGCGCAAGATTTTTCTCTTCAAGCTCTTCTAATTTTTGGCGATCATAAAACATTATTCTCTCCTGCACAAAGCATATAGACCATAAACGGGAGCGCAAGGCTCCCGCTCCGAGTAGACTATATGTCTATTCTACCCCATGCCCTAATTTCGTCAAGCGAAACCAGCTATGCTCTCATGTGTTAAATGCTGTAGTACAACTCTTTTAGGAAAAGCCTTTTGATAAGGCCAAAGACAACCTATAATTGCCCTTAGTTCTTCTATCTCATCACTTCATTAAAGGAATTTTTTATGACACAAAAAAAAGCAGTAAACCGTGAACACAGAGCTTGGTATATGTACGATTTCGGCAATTCTGCCTATGCCGCCGTCGTCCTGCTTGCCATTTATTCCGCTTATTTCAAAGGAAGTGTAGTAGGCGGTGCAGAAGGCTCTCGATTATGGGGTGTTTCTGTTGGCATTGCCATGTTAGTTGTAGCAATTATCTCGCCAATTTTGGGCACTATCGCAGATTTCACTGCATCAAAAAAACGTTTTCTTTTTCTCTTTTCTTCTGTTACCTGGGTCTTTACCGCCCTACTCTTCTTTGTCGAAAAAGGCGATATCTTCATCGGTATGCTCTTCTTCATTCTTGCAGAGATCGGTTACCGTGGCGGGCAGGTTTTTTATAACTCCCTGCTCCCTGAAATCGCTACCCCTGAAGAGATCGGGCAAGTCTCGGGAAAAGGATGGGCAATAGGCAATATAGGCGGGATTCTCGCCCTGCTCATTCTCCTCCCGCCAATTGTACTAATTAAAGGGACAACGCTCCCCGTGCGCCTGGCATTCCCCATCACTGCTCTGTTTTTTGCCATCTCCACCATCCCCGCTTATAGGTGGATCAAAGAGCGTGCCAGTGCCCAAAAATTGCCTGCTGGAGAAAAGCAACTTACGCTGGGATTTAAACGCCTCGCGCGGACATTTAGGTCTGCTCGGCAGTTTAAAGAATTTATCAAATTCATGGTCGCTTTCCTGATCTATAACGACGGCATCCTGATGGCCTTGGACTTTGCCGCGATTATCGGCGCTGTTCTATATGGTATGGACCAAACCCAAATGATCATCTTCATGATCATTGTGCAGGTTGCCAGTATTGGCGGCGCCTATGGCTTCGCAATGATCGGGGAAAAGGTTGGCTATAAACGCTCTCTGATCTACGCACTTATAGGCATGTTCGCTACTGTCACATGGATACTTTTCAACCAGACTCTAACCGGCTTCTTCATCATCGGCGCATTGGCAGGCACCATGCTGACCGGCGTCCAATCACTAAGCCGAGGGATGGTCGGAATGTTCGCTCCCAAAGGGCAAAGTGCAGAATTTTTCGGACTCTTCTCTGTTGTTGGACGCACCTCATCCTTTATCGGCCCAACTATTTATGGTTTTCTGGCATTGTGGGCAGCACGATGGTTCGAAAGCAAACGGGCAATGGGTCTCCTGGCAGCAGAACAAGCGGGACAACGTGTGGCAATCACATCCATTTTAGTATTTCTATTCATAGGCTTGATCTTGCTCTTACGCGTGAACGAGAAAAAAGCGATAGAAGATGCTACCAATTACGTGCCACAAGTTGGGGGTGAAATTTAAGTGCCTTCAACAAGGTCACCTTTCCGAAAGATCTTTCGGTCTTTTCTGCACCAGCTCTCACGTCTTGCTTTCTGGCTACTGGCAGATGTAGAGATCGCTGGGGAAGAAAATATCCCCAAGGATGGGGCTTTTCTGGTCGTAGGAAACCATTTTAGCTTTATTGACCCTGTCTGCTTTGTGCGCATTTTCTCTTGGCGACTAGAATTCGTTGGAGGGGCAGAAATGCCCCATGCTCCAAATATCGTCAAGTTTATTCCTAAATTGTGGGGTTATTACCCCTTGTATCGCGGCACAGGAGCTCGAGAATCCCTTCGGGCAGCGGAGGAGATACTCAAGGATGGTGGCGTATTGGGGATTTTTCCTGAAGGCGGGAGTTGGGCAGAAGTTTTACGCCCCCCGCGCCCAGGGACCGCGTATCTTGCTTCTCGTACGGAAGCAAGCATATTACCAGTCGGTCTCGTGGGGCTAAATAATGTCTTCCCGTTAAAGCTGGGGAAACGCGCAAAGATCAAATTTCAGATCGGCGCTCCTTTCCATCCAAAAAAAATAACCGGGCGCGGACGTGAGCGCCGCAAACAACTGGATGAATTAGGACATGAGATCATGCGAAAAATTGCTGAGTTATTGCCGGAGGAAAAGCGCGGCAGTTACTCGGATGATCCTGAAATTCGTGCTGCGGCAAAAGAGTTTGAAGCCTACCCTTGGGATGACAAACTCGAGGGAGAGGTCGTTGGTGAGGTACATTAGAATATAAAAATCCCGCTTCATTTTGAAACGGGATTTTTGGTAGGGCGAGTGGGGGTCGAACCCACAAGGTGTCTCCACCGACGGATTTTAAGTCCGTTGCGTCTGCCAATTCCGCCATCGCCCCAAGCGATTGCGAGGGTAATTCTACCTTAAGAAAGTGTAGCGTCAAGGCACGGATCGGCTCAATTTTGAAAAGAGAAAATTTCTTGACAAGCACCTTAAGTACGGGTAGAATACCACTCGCTTAACAATTGAATGTTCTCGCCGAGATAGCTCAGTTGGTAGAGCACGCGACTGAAAATCGCGGTGTCGTCAGTTCGATTCTGTCTCTCGGCACTCGGTCAGAGGGTTTGACCAAGTAATTGCGGGTGTAGTTCAGTGGTAGAACGTCTCCTTGCCAAGGAGAAGGTCGAGAGTTCGAATCTCTTCGCCCGCTCAAAATAACCCCGGCGACGTAGCCAAGTTGGTAAGGCACGGGTCTGCAAAACCCTGATCACGGGTTCGAGTCCCGTCGTCGCCTCTATAAAGAAAGACAATGAGCTACTGGCTCATTACAACACTCTGAAGCCAGTGGCTCAGGGTGTTTTGCGTTTTATAGGACGTTAACCGCTAGGTTCTTGGTTCGAGTCCAAGATGAGGAGCTAAGAATTTATCGGAGCCGCTGGCTCTTTTGCAAACACCCACCCCAAGCGGCTCAGGGTGTTTCGTGTTTTAAAGCGTTATCGCCCATGCAGCAACATGAGCGATAAC
>CAZOOX010000205.1:0-4983 GCA_964581545.1 uncultured Anaerolineaceae bacterium | reverse complement strand
TTGTCATTTATCTCATCTCCATAGTTTCTCATGGAGTGTGACATTTTAAACTTTATAATGCGCTTGCTAGCCAAGGTTTCATTTTTGGCAATCCCGCGAGCTACTCGCAGACGACTATCCATGTCCAGCATCTTTGAGCGCCAAAATTGCCCGCTTTCTTCAGTCTCAGGATAGTTTTTTTCACCCTTGTTCTGCACATAAGCCCATAAGGCATCCAGCTGGCCTCGCTTGACCCGAAACTCTGCCATCAGCGTTGAAGATTGCCATAATCTGGGCATGCTTCATTTGGACAAAACTCTCCTGGCTAGGCAAACTTTTTCATGGCTCTTCCTTGAATTTCTTTCCAACCAGTTTATCATTTCTTATCAACTCCCAAGAGGGAGACTATCGTTTTTTCAATATAAGCGAAATGATATGGCGGAGAAAATTTTCAGGAGATGGTATCTTTTTCGGTATAATCTTTATGCTGGGTACCACTACGACTCGCATTTACTAGCAGGAGGAAAGTATGGAAGAATCAAAGGGTTTATTTCATGATATGAGAAAATTACCCTTATTTGTTCACGGTGCGCTGGTTTTATTTTTTGTGCTCAGTTGTAATATGAGCGATGATCAGTTTCTTTTGAATCAGCAACCAACCCAGTCACCACCCCCTGTTGCGACAACCGTATGGTCTGCAGAAACCCCGATCACGTCAACCCCTGCCACTGGGTTGGGTGTAAGCAGTACGAGGATTTCAGAAAAGGATGGCATGACTTTGGTTTATGTCCCTGCCGGGGAGTTCCAGATGGGTAGTGATCAAAATGATGACGAGAAGCCCATTCACACAATGTATTTGGATGCCTACTGGATAGATCAAACTGAAGTGACGAATGCGATGTATGCCCAATTTTTGAACGAAAAGGGCAATCAAAGCGAAGGTGGTGTAACATGGCTGGACGCGGTAGATTTCGATGTAAGAATTCATCAATCGGGCAGTGCATGGCAGGCAGCTTCTGGCTATGAAAATCATCCTGTTACAGAAGTTTCATGGTATGGTGCAAGTGCCTACTGTGAGTGGGCAGATCGCCGATTACCGACAGAAGCAGAATGGGAAAAGGCGGCGGGTTGGAATGACAGTAGTCAAAACCAAAGAACTTATCCTTGGGGAAATGAAGTAGATGGAACTTATGCAAATTACAGCCAAAATGTAGGCAACACGAGTGTAGTTGGTAGCTACGGGAAAGGGAAAAGTTTTTACGATATTTGTGATATGGCAGGGAATGTCTGGGAATGGGTGGATGATTGGTACGATGCCTACCCTGGAAATGCTATCTCTAATTCGGATTTCGGCACAACTTACAAAGTGCTGCGCGGCGGTTCGTGGATTTACAGCGGTTACGAACTTCGTTCCGCCCTTCGCCTCAGGAACAACCCAGCGTTTACTAACCTCGACATCGGGTTTCGCTGCTCTCGCTCCCCCTAGTGCTGCGACCGTAGGGAGTGCTGAAGCTGAATTCTTGAAAGCTGAAACGGGATATAGGGCGTAGTCCCAGTGGCTGAAAAATGGCAAAAAATAACCAAAAACCTGACAGGTCTTTGCGAAGCACCCCGCTAGCTTCTAAGGGGCAAGACCTGTCAGGTTTTGTTTTTGCTGATTCCTAATCCCCAATCAACTAATCTCTATTTACCCAGCCTCGCTTTCATTGCTTCATTTAGCGCGGGGACGATTTCGTGCATATCGCCAACAACGCCATAGCGGGCTTTTTTGAAGATGGGGGCATCGGCGTCTTTATTGATCGCGACGATGATTTTCGAGTTGCGCATCCCGGCGAGATGTTGGATGGCTCCGGAGATACCGTTGGCGATATAAAGATCGGGGCTGACGACTTTGCCTGTCTGGCCGACCTGATTGGCATAGGGGATGTAATTCGCATCCACTGCGGCGCGGGAGGCACCAACGGCTGCGCCGAGGGTTTTGGCGAGTTCGCCGATCATAAGAAAGCCTTGTTGGGCACGCCAAACTTCGGCTTCTTCGTCGCTTAGGTCGCCGGGAGCTTCAATAGCAGGGTTGTTGGATGTGCCGCGTCCGCCGGAGACGATGACGCCTGCATCAGTCAGGCTGACGCCGCTGGCGGTTTCGCCATAGCCTTCAACGCTCGATTTCTCGTCGCCGACGTTGACGTCGACTTTGGTGAGGGTACCTGTGCGTCCGGCTTCTGCTTCAAGTTTGGCGAAGGCGCGTCCGCGCAGGGTGACGATCTGCGGGGTGGCGTTACAGGCGGTTTTCTGGAGTAATTTGCCTGCGTAAATGGGGCGTGTAGCCATGACTTTGTCGCCATCTGCTTCGAGGGCGATCACGTCCACGAGCACGCCGCTGTTCAGGTCGATGGCGATCATGCCGGCAAGCTCACGTCCCCGAGTTGTGGTGGGGAAGAGTAGCAAGCCGGGGGCTGCGTCCGATACGAGCGCGGAGAGGGCGGTAGCATATGTTTCAACGCGAAAATCTGCGAGGGCGGGGTTATCTCCCAGCACGACTTCATCCGCGCCATATTCAAATGCTGCATTGGCGAGTGCCTCTACGCCAGCGCCGAGTACAAGAGCGGAGACATCCCCGCCCAAGCTTTTGGCTGCGCCGATGGCTTCCCATGATGCTGCCAGGGCTTCTCCTTTGAAGTGGTCAATATATACCCAGGTTTTCATAAGATTTTCTCCGCCATGATCTTGTCTGCCAGTTTTTCTGCGATCTCGCCGGGGCTGCCGCCTTCGATCATCTCGATGCTTACGTCGCGGACAGGTGGATTTTCAATACCTTCGATGGTGACTGTCGGTGCTGGAGCTTCGATGCCCAACTCTGCCAGATCCCAAACGGGGACTTGGGCGCGGGAAGCTTTGCGGATGCCCATGAAGGAGGGGTAACGGGGTTCGCCATATTCCTTGACGAGACTGAA
Organism: uncultured Anaerolineaceae bacterium; assembly: GCA_964581545.1. Classification (GTDB taxonomy): domain Bacteria; phylum Chloroflexota; class Anaerolineae; order Anaerolineales; family Villigracilaceae; genus Desulfolinea. The sequence goes on along the minus strand of CAZOOX010000205.1, from coordinate 2,053 downwards.
AACTGCGGGAAGCGCGGCGCTGACAATTTGCGTGCCTTCTTCTGCGGAGCGTTCAACTTTGACGTTGCCGCCATCTACTTCAATGGAGGAAGCGAGTGTTAGTGCAGGGTAGCCGAGAACGCGCGCAGTTTGGGCAGGGGTGATGCCCGCATCGCCATCAATGGCTTGTTTGCCGAAGAAGACCATGTCTACGTCGCCAACTTTTTGAATGGCGGCAGCAAGGACTTTAGCAGTTCCTTGTGTATCTATATTTTCAAGTGCAGGATCAGAGATGAGAATGGCTTCGTTGCAGCCCATTGCAAGGGCGTGTTTGGTGGCTTCTTTTGCGCTTTCGTCACCCATGCTGATGACGGTCACATCGCCGCCCATATTGAGCGCTGCCTCGACAGCATACTCATCCCAGGGGTTGATGACCAATGGTGCATCGCCCCATGATGGTTGTCCATTCTCAGCAGTGAGAGTTGCCGCTGAGTCTGGCACTACTTTGACACAGACTACTATTTTCAAGATGTTCCTCCTTTGGTAAAGGTAGTTATTTGAAAATTTCTCTTGCGCAAAACTTTAGGGAATTTGACAAGAGTAGTGAATATAAGGGTGATTTGATTATATCACAAAAAAACTACCAACCGTTCGGTAGGGAAGTGGTTTTTGAATTAAAAAAACTTCCGAAGTCACAAAGACTTCGGAAGTCTGGTGTTGGAAAATTACGCGGAAAAAGCTTGAATGCCCGTTTGCGCCCGTCCAAGAATCAGCGCGTGGATGTCGTGCGTACCCTCGTAGGTATTGACTGATTCAAGATTCATCACGTGACGGATAACGTGGTACTCGTCCGAGATGCCATTACCGCCGTGCATGTCGCGGGCGTGACGGGCGATCTCGAGCGCTTTTCCTGTTGAATTGCGCTTGACGAGTGAAATCATCTCAGGTGTAACTTTGCCTTCGTCCATCAGGCGGCCAACGCGTAACACGCTCTGCATGCCGATGGTGATCTCGGTCATCATATTTGCAAGTTTGAGCTGGATGAGTTGGTTCGCAGCCAGTGGACGACCGAATTGCGGACGATCAAGTGTATATTGACGAGCGGCGTGCCAACAGAATTCTGCCGCACCCAAAGCGCCCCAGGCGATGCCGTAGCGGGCTTTATTGAGACAGCCAAAGGGGCCTTTCAGCCCTTCTACGTTGGGCATCAAGTTTTCGTCGGGAACAAAGACCTGTTCCATCAAGATCATGCCGGTTGCGCTGGCGCGCAGGCTAAATTTCCCTTCGAGTTTGGGGGCGCTGAGACCTTGCAACCCTTTTTCAAGGATAAAGCCGCGAATTCTTTCTGTTTCGCTGTCTTTTGCCCAAACGATGAAAATATCGGCTATAGGGGCGTTGGTGATCCACGTTTTGCTGCCGTGCAGGATCCAGCCGCCGTCCACTTTTTTGGCGCGGGTTTCCATACTGCCGGGGTCACTGCCGTGATTCGGTTCGGTCAGCCCGAAACAGCCGATCCATTCGCCGCTGGCGAGTTTGGGCAGATATCTCATCTTCTGCTCTTCGGTGCCGTATGTGTTGATAGGATGCATAACGAGCGAGCTTTGAACGCTCATGGCGCTGCGGTAGCCGCTATCCACGCGTTCGACTTCGCGGGCAACCAGGCCATAGGCTACATAGGACATTTCGGCGCCGCCGTATTTTTCGGGGATGGTGATGCCGAGGAAGCCCATCTCGCCCATCTGGTTCATAATGTTGCGGTCAAAAACTTCGTGGCGATTGGCTTCGGTGATACCAGGCATGAGCTTTTCCTGGCAGAAGCGGTTCGCCATGTCGCGCACCATACGTTCTTCGTCGTCGAGTTGATCGTTGAAGAGAAAAGGGTCGTCCCATTTGAATTTTTGCTTAGCCATAATCACCTCTGTTTTTTAGTGAGCTTCTTTTATTGAATATAACCAAAAAGAAGGATAAATCTCCAGGTACAGTTCGTCCTATTTTACTACCGAAGAGTACTATTTATTCCTAAGAAACTGTTTAATAACTCGATATTAGGCTAATCTTCGGACCATAATCGCTA
>CAZOOX010000204.1:0-4989 GCA_964581545.1 uncultured Anaerolineaceae bacterium | reverse complement strand
CTATCTGTTCCAGTCCCTGTTGTTAGCAACACTTAACAGGGAGACTATCAAATTTTCCGTCTTTCATAATGACTTCCCCGTCCACCGCGATGGTGCAGTCTGTGGGGATCACGTCTAGATGCGTGGTCGCAGCCCAATCCGCGCCGGTATGACGTCCGCCCGGATCGCCAAAAGCAATGTGGATGCCGGGGATTTTCTCATCTTGCAGCAAAACCCCGCTTAATTTTGTCAACGCGGTATTTGTTCCTATCGCAAATTCGCCAATGCGGCGACCGTTTTCGTTGGAGTTCATATATTCCCAAAGCTCTTTTTCAATATCTTTGTTCTCACAGTTAACACTTTCTGCCCAGCCATCTTTGACTTCAAAAGTAACGGGTGTATCCAGCACACCATATTTTGGGGAGAAATAATCGCCGAGAATATCGGCAACAATCGTCCCGTTCACGGTTTTGGGGCAGGTAAAAACTTCACCTTCGGGTAAGTTGCCCCAATCGCCGGGCTTGTGATAAATCCCGTGGCACGGAATCCACTTCAAATCAGGGGCGAATTCGGCAGTTATCTTACTTCCCTTCTTGGATGTAAAGGAAATCGTCTTCGCTTTTTTGACCATCTCAAAGACTTCCATCGTCAGATCGTGGATCTGCTGATAATCGGCGCGCATCCCCTCACGCATGAGTTGCGGCGTGATGGAGATCATATGCCCATGCCGAACTTTTAGGCCCTTTTTGAATATCTGCATGGAAATCTGCATTCGGAAGGCCAATTCCCCTTTTTGCGCACCCGCGGCATATAAAGTGACATTTGGGTCAAATTCAAAAATCGTCTCCATGAAATTTGCTGGCATTTCTGTGAAAGGGCGTGTGCCAAAATCTTCCATCTTGATCAATTTAACTTCTGCACCAGTAGCAAGAGCTTCTTCTTCGAGTACTTTCCCGATCATGAAGCTTTCTTCATCAGAGATGATATAAACGCGGTCTTCTGCGCAGATATTCATACAAACTTGGGTGGCAATGCTTGCGCCTTCGCGGAGTTCTGGGTCAATTTTCATAATTTCTCTTTTCTATAAGGATTAGGGGATTATACCCACTTTCAACGGGAAATAACGCCCCGTACTTGTTTTTTGCAGGATTCCCTTTAAGAATTTTAAGCTGGGCAAAGGATTGCCTACGGTTTAAAGAAAAAGAACCCATTCCTTTCAATGAAATGGGTTCCTTTTTGTAGGTCACGTTTGTAACGTGACTTGTTTGATCTGTCTATAGTTGTCACGCTCAAAGCGTGACCTATAAAGTTCCTGGCTTTAGGCTTCTACGATCACAGCCTCTTCCTTTTTGCCAAATTGGTCACGACCCAGGAGCCAGAGGGCACCGAGACCGAAGAGAACGATGATGAGCTTGACCAGCCAACCAACGAAGGGGATCGACATGATCAGTGAGAGAAGAATTACGCCGATAACCAGGGGCCAAACTTTGTGATTGGCTAATTCAGGTTTGACACGGGCGAGGATCAGTTTGCCGCTTAATACGCTAACAATGATCTTTGTGAGATAAGCGATAGTTAAGATGAAGCCAACGACCAGAGCGAAGAGGGTCAATAAGCCCAGAGCAACGATTGCGCCGCTTAATCCGCCTAGCGAGAGGAAGCCGAAGACGATCGCGCCGATGATCATGGCCGTGAAGACAACCAGAAGGGCAAAATAGAAGGCTGCGTAAGCGACTACGCCCCATCCCAAGCTAGGCATGGGTTCTGTTTGAAGCTTGAATTCTGCTGCGCCCAGGAAATTGGGGAAAAGCCAGCCAAGTAAAAGACCGATCACGGTTAGGGTAATAATGGTGCGGAGCAGGTCGAGTGCCCAAAATCCAGCCATTTGTGTGGGGGTGGGGGGAACAGGGCGTTCGTGAGTATATTCATCATAAGTTGGTTCAACGAGCAGTGTTTCACCTGCAACAACACCAGCGGGGAAAGTCATTTCAGTATAAGCTGTGTAGCTCAGATCGCCGCCAATGGATGCTGCTTTATCAAGGGTGATGCCAGGGGCAACGTAGGGGATGCTGATATTCATGGAAGGCCCGTAAGACATAGGGGGCATAGCTTCGTTTTCGCTGGAAGGATCAACATAAGCGCGTACATTTCCGTCAACATTGCCGCTTAATTCAAAAGCTGCTGTGCCGGCTAAAATATTGCCTTCGGTATCGCCTGCAACGAGAACTTGCCCGCCGCCGACAACAATATCTCCGCCGATGAGGCTGCCATTTTTTGCTTCAAGGCTTGCGCCGCCAAAGAGCAGGTCGTCGCCGAGTTTTGCGTTGGGGCCGAGTTGTATGGCTGCTGCTCCAGAGCGAAGATCATCTCCGACGGTTCCGTTGACGACAACACTTTGAGCGAAGGCCATTACATCACCTTCTACAGAGCCATTAATGATCACGCTTTGTGCGCCTGTAACAAGGTCGCCTTCGACAGTGCCATTAATGGTCACAAATGCAGCACCTGTGAAAAGGTCGCCTTTGATCGTGCCATCTACGATGACAGTTTCTGCACCGATATAGAGGTCATCTTCGATCACTTCGTCTGCTTCGATGACAACTTCGTTACCTTCTCGGCCGTCAAAGGCTGAGGCGGTGGGGACTACGGCGAGAGCAACTAGCAGGAATACCGCTAATGCACTGAAAAACTTTGTTTTGTGGGACATGTTTTCTCCTAATGAGTAAAAATTGTTTTTATTCTACCCATGTATACGGGAGGGTCTAACGGAAGTTGCATTTTGGGGAAGATGTTTCTAAATGGTAGCAAAGCTAAATTGGTGTGTGTTGCGAAGTAGTCCTGTTTTCTTTGGTAAGAATCCAGGTTGTTAATCCCCATACGAGGAGGGGAAGTAATCCGTAGAGAGTTTCTCTTTCCAGATGGATCAGGATGGTTGCTACACGGATGAGAACAGATGCAAGGGAAATAGACAGGAAGATCAGGCTCACTTTTAGGAAGGGAGTGCCTTTTTGAAGTAAAAAGACCATTGTAAAAACGATGGGGATAGTAAGGAGAAGGTGGTCGTAGGGCCAGAGATAGAGAGTGGAGAGGAGGCTGACAGAAATGAGATGCCCCAGGGAGAGAATTGGCGAAGAAAAACGCCATTTGCTAAGAAGCCAAATATTGAGCAATAGAAATAGAATTAAGGCGATGCCTCCCAGCCAAGCAGTGCATTCTTTCTCGAAGTTACATGCCATCGTGGAAAAGCCCCAGAGTGTTGGAGAGTTGCCGAATTCGTTATTCAATTTTGTACTGAGGATATTGATATATTTTGGTATCCAGACTGGGTCTTTGAGCAGACTGGTGAAGAGAAGAAATATTCCTGTGGATGCAATGCCTGCGAGAGCAGGGTGTTTTTTTCTGGCAAGCAGCCATGGTGTAATGATGAGTAGCAGAGGAAATCCGATGCTGGGTTTGATGGCAAGTAGAGCGAGAGTTGCGCCGCCCCAAAACCATTTTTCTTTGTGCCAAAGTACTGCTGTCAGAGTTGCGATGAAAAGATACAGAGAGCTTAGCTGACCACCCAGAAAGTTTGTCGTTGTTGGACGAAATATGATATTGGCAAGAATGATGGGGAGAATCAGATGTTTTGTCTTACGAAAATTTGCGCTTTTTAATAATAAGAGAATAGAGAGCAGAAGCAAACTCTCTGAAAGAAATGTCCAAGTTATAAAAGCTGTCTTGAGCGGAAGGATGCCAAGTGGGGCAAGCAAAAGCGCCAAGGGGAGCGGATAAAGATAAGCGGGCGAAGCGATGCGATCTGTGCCAAAGTCCTGATGGGCTTGAACCCATTCGGTTGCGTTGTAAGGGTCGCTGCCATCCCAGATATTGCGGCTACCGAGCCAAAATTGAAAAAAATCACTGTTTTGGTATTCGACCACTTTAGTAATTTGGACTGCGCCGATCAGGAAAATGATGGTGCAAAATATAATGACCGCGAATAGCCAAGTTTTTTTCATTTTTTTCACTAATGATTTTGATCTAGCTACACATCGCTTTAGCAAAACAGAGTGAAGGTCGCGCAATGCTTCTGTACAATTGGTAAGCAACCAACAAACCATAGGTACAAGAGCGATCAATGCAAAACCACCTTCCCCTTTATAATAAGCTAAAAAAACAGTTTCTCCAATGGGTGCCGGAAGAGCGTATCACCCGTATTCATAATATGGCACTATTTAACCAATGGTGCTAGTTTCAGAGGCTGAATCGTGCGATGGAAAAGTGAATTGAACCCTCTTCGTCGACAGGGAGCCCATCCCATTGCACCAAAATGTTGAATATAGCCATAGTATAAGCCAACCGGCTCTTGAAATGCTCCCAAGTACGATGCATGACTTTCTTGAAATGGCAAACCAAGGTCAACATAGATAAGACGGTTTCAACAATCATGCGAGGGTTCCATTCGCCGCGTTTGCAAATCTTAATGTTTTCTGGAGACCAGTCTTTTTTCACGAAACCTTTGTCCAAAAACACGACCATTTTCTCTGCATTTCTTTCAATGATTTTCTGAAAGGCAGAACCATCATAGACATTCGCCGTATCCACATCTCAATCGGTAATCAAACCAAGATGATTGAGGACAAAGCAGAGCTTTCCCCCGACGATCCATCGCTTGTTTGATAGCCCTTTCTTGCCAATTTTCTTTTTACTACGTTTTTCTCTACGAGGGTGAAGCAATTCAATGCCATATGTATCACCAATTCCTATCAGTGTGGGATCCGCTCTGAGTTGGTTGCGTGAGGCATCTTGACATACAGATGCTCTGGAAGATGTGCTGATGAAGGACTATCAGATCAGGTGCGGCCAGTTGGATGGTCTGTGGGCCTACGTTGGCAACAAAGGAGAAAAAAAGCTACCTGGAAACTCCTGAGAGTGGTCAGTTCATGCGTTCGACCATGTTGGACATGGATAGCCGCCTGCGCGTTGCATGTGCCATCGAAAAGGATGAAACGCAAGCCAGTATCGGCGTGT
>CAZOOX010000203.1:0-5183 GCA_964581545.1 uncultured Anaerolineaceae bacterium | reverse complement strand
ATAATCCATTTGGCTTGATGCCTAACAACAATTATTGCTGGACGTAATCTGTAAAATGAAGGCGGTTGTATTTCTCCACCTAATCCATTATTGCAATGGGACAACTTTATATTCCATCTTGTCGTAACGCCATACTTTTTCAGAGGATTTCTATGCTTTATCCAAGTGCCTTTAGGCTCTAACCCCAGCATATATTGATCATAATGTCCTATCACATTAGATATCCATCGACGTCCACTTTTTTGCAGGGAGATTATAAATTTTTGCGACAATTTGGATTTTAGTGACATAATATTTATTTCCTGAAACGAAATCTCTTGACTACATTTTCTTTGATAGCAGGGCTTCCCATCGCTCAAAAATCTTTTCGGGGGCGAAGCGAGCAATAGCCTCTTCGCCCTGTTTGCCAAACCTCTCACGTTGGGCTGCGTCTTGCATCAGGGCTGTCATTACCTGCGCCAAATTCTCAACTCGCTTCGTAGGATCAACCAAAATTCCGTTCACCCCATCACGGATCAACTCATCGGTGCCCAGGCAGTCGGAGAAACCGATTACGGCCAACCCGTGTGCCATCGCTTCAGCAGTTGCTAGCCCAAAACTTTCATAACGCGAAGACAATATAAAAAGATCCGCATTAGCATATTCGTTATATATCTCTGCTACACTACCGGGGAGTTGCACACGCTTGCCTAACGCCAGCGTGCTGATCTCAGCATCAAGCTGGGGGCGTAAAGAACCCTCACCGACAATGCGCAAATCCCATGCAGGGAAATCATCCGCAAGCTTTGCAAAAGCACGTAGCAAAGTCAGTTGATCTTTTTGCGCTTCCAGACGGCCCACCGTGAGCACAACTTTTCTTTCTCGCTCATTCCTTCTTATCGCCCCCCTCCCTGCACTAACCGGGTTGGGCATCGCAACCATCTTGCGGCGTACCATCCACGGGTAGGCGCGCCCAATTTTATCAGAAAGAACTGTAAATCGGCGAATAAAAAAGGCACTAAGCGTCAGCAAAAGATATTCAAATCGCCGCGTATCATAATGTGCCGCCACAATATGCTCACTCCCAATCACGGGGATGCCTGTCCCGATCAGCGCGAAGGAAAGCGGCACATAGGAGCTGTGCATAAAACCGACCACTACATCCGGCTCTAATTGGCGGATGAACCGCCGCATCGCACGTATCCTTTGGCTGGTTTCCGCTAATGTCGCTTTTTGATCCGCTTTGCCGATTCCCATTTGATGCCAGTGGATACCCTCATCCAGCAGATAGAAACTTTCGTCCTCGCTTCTGTCGAAAGTCAATAAGTGAACATCGTACTCTTTGCTAACCAGATAATTTACAAGGTCAGCCAAAACACGTTCCGCACCGCCACCTTCGACACTCATGCTCTTGATCGCAAGTAAAAGCGTCAACGCTGCATTCCTGCTATTTCAAGAAATAATGCTTCCCAGCGGTCGAAGATAGGAGCAGGTTGATACCCCTCAATCAAGCCCCTCGCCGCATATCCCATTTTTTGGCGGGTTTGAGGCGAAGTCATCAACTCTGCTAATACTGCCGCAAGCGAAGCTGGATCTCCATTACCCTCTACCAAAAGACCATTCTTCCCCGAAGCGATTAATTGATTCACGCCAGCGCACCCCGCAAACCCCACTGCTGGGAGTCCATGGGCCAAAGCTTCTGCCAACGCGTTCGGAAAACCCTCCCAGCGTGAGGGCATCACAAAGAGATGAGATTGCAGATAATATTTCTCGATCTCCAGTGAAAGTCCAAGGATGTTTACGCGCCCCTGCAAGCCTCTTGCTATAACCATTGTTTCTAACTCATCTCTGTATTCGCCATCGCCAAGCATATTGAGAATCCATTCTGGGAACTGAGCAGTGATTTGGGCAAAGGCCTCGATCAGAACTTGCGGGCGCTTCTGATATGCCAGATGCCCCACAAATAAAAGTGTTTTGGGCCCTCCGTCTTCTCCAGCAGGCTCAGCAAAATCTTTGGCCGACGAAACTGCATTTGGGATCGGCACAATACGCGAGCGAAGATAACGCGGATAAATATCGCGATATAAACTGAATTGTACGGTAATACGCTTCGCAAAAAGATAGGTAAGATAGATCAACTGACGAAAACGTCCCATACGCAGGTGATCAAAACGTTGGGGAGCATTTCGTTCTGACGCAATCACAGGAATACCTAATCCGGCCACAGCCAGCCGCACAGCCAAATAGGCTCCGTGTTGGTAGCCAATGATCACATCTGGCATAGTCTCCTTCACGATCTGACGAATCTTAATCTGGCGCTGACAGCGTAACTTCCAAGACGCTTTCTGCATGGCATCACCCATCCCGAGGATTAACCAGCTTATGTCTGCATTTAATGGGTAGTATGTTTGCGCGCCAGGTTGATCCCAGGTCAACAGGCTGATCTCATGTCCGCGTACGTGCATGGCGTTCATCAACTGAGTTGCCATCCTTTCCAGCCCACCAGCTACCTTATCAAATTTGCGTCCTACAAATAATATTTTCATATTTTTGATTATTTACCCATGCGCAGTTCATGAAGCAAACGCCGCGGTACCGAGCGTAAAAAATGCTTTGATACCAACCAAGGATTCTTCATCCAACACTTTAATAATGCTATCAGAGCCTTAAGCGGCTCTTTGTTAAAGTGGTGAAAGCGGAAACGGAACCAGCAGCGTGCATAGTTGTAGCGTTTTCGGCGTTCTAAAAAAGGTCGGTGCTTTTCAAAAAGCTTCATCTCTGCATTGAAATTCGCCTCAGCACTTTTGTCGCTGCCCTCCGTAGCAAATTGCGTATAAAGTGGTTCCTTTGGGCTAATGAACCCACCACCTGCCAACGCCAGTCGAACAGCAAAATCAACATCCTCTACGCGGCGGAAATTTTCATCGAAACTCCCTACAGCTTCATAAGTAGATTTTCGCGCGATTAGTGCACATGCAGGTGTCCCTGCACCGTAAAAAAACTCCGTTTTACGTTCATTAAATAAAAGATATGCCGCTACTACCTCACCCTTAGGTGGTGCTCCCTGTGAGCCAATTCCATCGAATGTGAAACGATAGCCATTTGGATAAAGCCGACTACCTGAAGCATAGCATGCAACCAGCTTCATATTGTTCCTTTGCTCGTATGTAATGATGCACTCATACTGCCTTTTCAGTCGTTGTGAATCACTAATGTCGTCATCATCAAAAAAGGCGACATATTCCCCGTTTGCCTCCTCCAGGATTCTCCTCCGCACCCCACCTACACCAGTGTTCTGCTCGTGTCGTATCAAGCGGACCCTTGAGTCTGCTTCCGCTATCTCAGCAACGATCTGATGAGAAGCATCTGTCGAGTCATCGTCCACAACAAGGATTTCCAGCGCATCCCAGTCCTGAGCTTGAGCGCTTTCCACTGCCGCCTGAATGGTTTCTTCAGCATTAAAACAAGGGATTCCAACCGTGATCGTTGGCTGCATTATTCCTGCTCTCCCGCCTGTTTTCTGTTTTTGCCTATAGTACGTACATATTGACCCAAATTGGGCAAAGACCAGCTTATTTTTTCCAAAAGTTTACGGGGATAGAAAAAGAAGAGCTTGAGAACACCGCCTATAAATTGAAGCTTATTGCCTGCAAGCAAAGCAAATTTCATCTCAAACCATTTGATTGTGAATGAATAGAGTTTTCTCTTTTCTAAATATCCGCGATGTTTTTCTAGCAGGTAAAAGAAATTATGACGCTCTTCCTCAAAAGACTTATCATGTGTATAGGTTTTATATTGTTTTACTAAAGGCACTGAGATACCGGCAAAATGTCCTCCTAGTATTGCAAATCGCAAATTGAATTCAGTGTCCTCGCTACGCCGTAAATGGATATCGTAACCGCCTACACGTTCAAAAACTTCGCGTCGTACCATCTTCGAGCAAGTCGCCATACTACCACGCTCCCCAGGAATCGGTTTGCCGGTTAGGATCAACTCAGCAACCGCATCTCCAAAGACACCGGGGGTTTTATCCAAGCCGAGGGTTGGTTCATAAGTGCCCTTTCCGTTCTCTTCGATTTGTTCCCGCGCCGTAAAGCAAATCACCATATCCGTACCAATCTCTTCTTCGTAAGCGATGATACGTTCATATTGAGTGCGTATACGGCTGGGCACACTCTCATCATCATCATCGAAGAAGGCAATAAATACTCCGCTGGCTTTTTCCACCAGAATATTCCGCACAGCACCAATACCCCGATTGCTTTCATTTTGAAAAAAAAGGATACGTTCATCTGTTGCTGAAATATCTGTAAGAATATTAGACGTTGCATCAATTGAACTGTCATCAACGACTAATATTTCAAAATCATCCCAGTCCTGTGCAATAGCAGAGCAGATCGCGCGCTTTATTGTTTTTTCTGCATTGTAAGCAGCAATGGCGATTGTGATTTTTGGTAAGCACTTTTTATTCATTAAAACTAAAATTTATCTCTTTGTAAGAGACTCCTTTTTAAATTATACCATTTTGAGCCTTGCTAAGGCCTAGAGAACCCGACAAGTTACGGTTTATACGAAAACATCCTGCCTTGGGAATTTTCGTCATCGCACTCTTTCGGGTAAAGCAAAAACCATAACCCAAGGGTTCGTGATTAGTAGCGGGGACAGGACTCGAACCTGCGACCTCCGGGTTATAAACCCGACGATGGAAGAAGGTTGAGATAAATTTAAACCATCATCCCCTTCGGTCTATACTGTAACGCCTCCGCCAGATGCGTGGATTGAATATTCTCCTCCCCAGCCAAATCTGCAATGGTACGCGCCAATTTCAGGATGCGGTGATAGGCTCGCGCAGATAGTTGAAGCTGGGTCATTGCAGCCTTAATCAGAGTCTGACCCTCAACATCCAATTCGCAAAACTGACGAACCTCAGCTACCCCCATATCGGCATTGGTCATTACCCCGTTTTCTAAACCGTTAAATCGTTGGCGTTGCATTTCTCGCGCTGCTTCTACTCTAGCGCGGATATCATCTGAGCTTTCGCCCCTTCTGTTATCAGATAATTTCTCGAAATCCACGCGCGGCACTTCAATATGGATATCTATCCGATCAAGCATCGGGCCAGATATTCGCTTTTGATAGCGCGTAACCGTCTGATGAGAGCAGGTGTAGGCGCGTTCAGGGTCTGCAAAATAACCGCAAGGGCA
>CAZOOX010000202.1:0-5262 GCA_964581545.1 uncultured Anaerolineaceae bacterium | reverse complement strand
CAACCCGCTTTACCTTGGATAGATAACTCCAAACTATCCATTTGATTATGCACTAAGTACCTGCCTGCAATTTAAATTGGAAAAGGAGTGCCAAATGCTCAATACTTTGGATATTTATGAATTAGAATCGCTAAGGTTTATGATCAAAATAAGAATAAAAGCGAGAAAAATATGACAATATACGGTGGTATCGAAGCTGGCGGCACAAAATTCGTTTGCACGGTGGGGACGGGGCCCGACGATATTCAAGCGGAAATCCGTTTCCCGACGACCACGCCTGCAGAAACTATCCAGCAGGTAATTGATTTTTTTAAAAAGCAAGATCAAGTGGATGCGATCGGGATCAGTTCTTTTGGGCCGATTGATCCCAACCCAAAATCCCCGACTTTTGGATTTGTTACGACCACGCCCAAGAAAGGCTGGGCACAGACCAATTTTGTGGGTACCTTGCGAAAGGCTTTTGATGTGCCCATCGCCTTCGACACAGATGTGAACGCTGCGGCATTAGCTGAATTTCGTTGGGGTGCGGCAAAAGGATTGGATACTTTCATCTATCTGACCATTGGCACGGGAATCGGTGGTGGGGCGATGGTGGAGGGCAATCTGCTCCATGGCGTGATGCACCCTGAGATGGGGCATATCCGTCTGCCACATGATCGGGATGTCGACCCTTTCGAGGGAAGTTGTCCTTTTCACGGGGATTGTCTCGAGGGACTGGCATCCGGTCCGGCAATGGAAGCACGTTGGGGGTCACGAGCGGAGCGGCTTCCTGCAGATCATCCCGCATGGGAAATTGAATCCGGCTATTTGGCAGATGCAATCATTAACTTTACGCTGTCCCTCGCCCCACAGCGTGTGATTTTAGGTGGCGGGGTGATGGAGCAGGCGCAGCTTTTCCCGATGATCCGAAAAAAGGTAGAAGAGCGGCTCAATGGTTATTTAGGAGTCAAAGAGATATTAGAAGAAATCGATGCTTTTATTGTGCCGCCGGGACTTGGTAATCGGGCTGGGATGTTGGGGGCAATTGCCTTGGCAGAGAGATTGTTGAGGGATATTGAATAATAGAAATAGAAAGGGGAAGGATGGGAATGCTTTTCTGGCAAAAGTTAGATATTTGTGTATTCCCCCGATGATATAATTTTCTTGGCTTAACACAAAAATCCCTCCAAATAAGGAAGACTTTTCAGTGAGCGAAGAGCCTTGAAGGATGCTTCGCGAAGGCTTGCTTATCCCCGCAGGGGAACTCTCAGGGCCACTCGTTAGTCTCTATACATTTTCATCAGGGGGACGGTAGTGAGTTGTGACAGTATTCACCCTCTATAGCAAAATAGTCTTTGCTATAATAGACCTCTTGCGAAAGTACTAGAAACCTACCAGCAACCCTCTGCGTTGCGGCATTTTGCCTTGAAAAACGCAACGCGGAGCGTTGGTATCAGGACTTATGCAAGAAGTCTAATCTTTTTAGCATTAATATCTTTTGAGAAACAGGAGCGTAGATGAGCAATTCCAATGTTAACTCGTTAGCCCGTATTCGTAGCAGGCTGCCTAACTTAGCGACAGCAGAGCGTCAGGTTGCTGACTGGGTGCTCCAGCACTCAGAGGAAGTTGTGCAGTCTTCGATGGCACAAGTTGCGATGGAGTGTGGGGTTAGCGATACAACGGTTTTGCGTTTTTGTCGTGCATCAGGCTTCAAGGGATATATGGATTTGAAATTATCTATTGCGCGTGATGTGGCAAGTCCAACTCAATTGGTTCATGACGATATTGTGGATGGGGATCCGCCTTCGGCTATTGCGCGTAAGGTGTTTATGTCTCATATCCAGGCTTTATATGATACCTTAGAGGTTTTGGATAAGGATGATCTTGAAAAAGCTGCGCGTATGATCATTGAGGCTAAGAGGATATTTATTATTGGGGTGGGTACTTCTAATCCTGTAGCTAATGAGGCTTACAATAAATTCTTTCGCTTGGGGCTTAATTGTCATGTTCAGACAGATTCCTATTTGCAACTTATGGAAGCAGCTCTGGTTCATAAGGGAACGCTGGTTATCGCGATTTCACACTCAGGCAGTTCTGAAGATCCTGTGTTGTCTTTGGAAGAAGCAAGGTCTAATGGCGCTAAAACGATCGTGATCACAGGACATGCAGGGTCTCCGCTTGCGAATTTGGCCGATGTTGTTTTTCTTGCAATTTCTCAGGAGACTCGCGCAGAGGCTATTGCATCTCGTATTGCGCAGATGACTATCGTTGATGCTTTGTATGTGATCGTGTCTTTAGAAATATTGGAAACAGCGACTGAAAACGAGGATAAGATTTGGAAAGCGATTATTCAGAAAACAATTTGATGCTTAAGCTACTGTAGAGTAAAAAAAAAGCCCTTCCTGATATGCATATCAGGAAGGGCTTTTTTTCAGGGCTTTCTTAAAGTCCGCCGATCAGGTTGAATGCTTTGTTCAGGTTCGCGTTATAGTATCTTCGTGCGGATGGCAGATACTCAAACTTTTTCTTTCCAATCAACAACCCAAGAACGAGATTATTGATACAAGCCAAGACATGCCCGGCATTCTTGTTTGTCATGCGCGTACGGTCTTCAAGTAAAGAGACATCTCTTCGGTAATGTAAACCATTTTCAATACCCCAATAAGAACGAATGAATGTCAACAATTCATCTGGCGTAGCTTTTTCACGCGCAAGGCTTGTAAAGCCATAGACCACTCTTTTTTTGACTTGCCCGGTTTTGATATTTGTCACACGGCGCTCAAGTTTGAAAACCTGTTTGAGAAAAGGCCAGTCCAGGAAATCATTCAATTGGCTGCTGACAGTGATCTTGCGTTCATCAATGCGCCCATGACCCTTATTGATAGTTTGAGCGCTTTCAAAGTCTTTTGGTAACCGCCCTTGTCCAGGAAGCGGGGCAGGCTCTGGCTCAAACCATAAGCAAATATCTTCTTCCATTTGGCTTTGGTTTCCTTTAGCGTACCAAATGTAGTCTCCCCCACAAACGCAGATTTCTTTGGATGCTTTTCTTTGGGTGTGTAAAGCATCTCCTATAACGATTTTCTCTCTCAAATCCAGTTTTTTGAGCAAATTCAATGCCGCCGGGATTTCTTTCCCCTTCCCTTCTACTTCAACTTCCATCAGAACCAATCCTTCAGTTGGCAAATATGCAGCTAAAAGATAGGTGCCCTCTTGTTCATCATTCAGTGTCCCTCGCAAGATCTTACCATCTATGGAGAGAAGTACCTTTTTGCCGAAATATTGCTTGCCGACCAAGTAATCGCTAATGAAACACTCCAACTCATCAGCATCAACAACATCTGCCATAATCCTGCGATAGGTGCTGTGATGTGGCATCGTTTTACGCTTCAATTGAAGAAGATTGGATAATTCTTTCCCGCGATAGTGTGCCCACTCTGCGATCCCGCTGGGCGTGTCCTCTCCACTCAACTTTGCCAGTGTCATCAAGACAAGTATCAAGGCTAATGGGTAACGCAGACCTTGGGGACTGCGATTGTCACTTAAGTTCTCCAGGCTTTTGTAGAGACTGCCTAAATCAATCACCTGCTCTTCGCTTGTGTTAGACTTCATTTTGACCTTCCTTGGTTCTTTTTTGTTTTATCCAAACAAAAGAATAAACCAGGAAGGTCTCTTTTTTACAAGACTTCCGACTTTAAGAAAGCCCTGGGCTTTTTTTCTTGACAATGTTATCGTTATATTATATGATGTGGTGGTAGTGGTACTTATTGTTTGTTTCTGAAGTGGTAACGCTTCTTTTGATGAGTGAAGATTTATGAATAACCGCGAAATCAACTCCCTGGCTCGTATTCGAAGCAGGTTGCCAAACCTGGCTACTGCTGAGCGTCAGGTCGCGGATTGGGTTTTGCACCACTCTGATACGGTCATTCAATCATCTATGGCGCAAGTTGCTATGGAATGTGGGGTTAGCGATACAACGGTTTTGCGTTTTTGTCGGGCGGCAGGTTTTAAGGGGTATATGGATCTGAAGCTGTCGGTTGCCCGCGATATGGCAAGCCCAACTCAATTGGTTCATGATGATATAGAAGAAGGGGATTCCGGAGTTGTTGTTGCTCACAAAGTTTTCCTCTCCCATGTTCAGGCCTTATACGACACTTTGGCAGTTTTAGATAAAGATGATCTGGATAAGGCAGTGGAACTGCTCATCAATGCCGAGCGTATTTTTATTGTTGGTGTAGGGACATCGAATTCAATCGTTAATGAAGCATATAACAAATTTTTCAGGTTAGGTTTTAATTGCCATGCCCAAACGGATGCATATTTGCAGCTAATGGAAGCATCTCTCGTTGGGCCGGAAACACTTGTTATCGCTATTTCTCAGTCTGGAAGCTCGACGGACCCTGTTATCACCTTGGAAGAAGCAAGCCGCAATGGCGCAAAATCTATTGTTATCACCGGGCACGCAGGTTCCCCTCTTACGAATTTTGCTGATGTTGTTTTTCTTGCGGTTTCTCAAGAAAGTCGTGCAGAGGCAATTGCTTCACGTATCGCGCAAATGACGATTGTAGATGCGTTATATGTGATTGTTTCTTTACGCATGTTGCAAACTGCTACCCTTAACGAAGACAAAATTTGGAAAGCAATTATTCAGAAAACACTTTAATTTGTGTTGGCGCGATTTGTAATCTGACAAGTCGCTTAAATTACTATGGGCTGACAACCCAACAATCAAAGAAGGAGTAGATGTATGTTGAATTCAAAAAGCAAGCTTTTTATGTTGCTCATGGTGCTTGTTTTAGCACTGTCCGCCTGTGGTGGTGCAGCCACCCCGGCAGAAGAAGCCCCTGCACCTGAAGCTGCAGAAGAAGCGCCTGCCGCAGAAGAAGCTGCAGAAGAAGCTCCCGCTGAAGAAAGCGGTATGCTCGAAGGCGTCCCTGAAATTTTCCAGGGCGAAGAACCTCTGAAAGTTGCCGTTATCCGCAACCTTCCTTCTGATGACCACACCAAACAGTTCCTTGATGGTGCTCGTACAGAAGGTGAGTCTTTTGGTATGGTCGTAGATACCTTCATCGCTGATAATGATGATGCCAAATTCCAGGAATTGGTTGCTCAGGCAATCACCAAAGGTTATGACGGCTTGATCATTTCCCACGGCAAAGCAGATTACGCTTATGATATGTTGAAACCTGCTGTTGATGCTGGCATCCAGGTTGTAACCTTTGACACCGTTATCGAAAAAGACGGCGAAACCTTGCCCACCATCACCACCACCTTCCAGGATGATTT
>CAZOOX010000201.1:0-5397 GCA_964581545.1 uncultured Anaerolineaceae bacterium | reverse complement strand
TATCAAGCTTTTTCCATAAAAGATTAGTTTCTTTTGTGATTATTTTAGCATCCGAAGGCGAGAGGGTACGACGCCATCTGTTAATGCTTTCTGTATGAATATTCTTGGTATATTTTATTTTTGGGTCTTCCAATCCACCTTGATGTATAAATGAATTGAAATTTAATTGTTCGTTTTCTGCCTTTTCTCCCAGCCAGTGCATGAGTTTGTTTATTTCCTTTTCAGGATAAGACACAAGGTTCTCGTAAATTATTCTGTAGGCTCTCTCAGGATGTTTTTCTGTATAGCTTATCCCTGCTTGAGTATACTGTTTGTAAAAGGTGATTTTATCCTCCAAGCTGGAAGGAAGAGCATGTTTGAAGATAGCTTCTACCATTGATGCGATAGTGTCAAGTGGGTTGCGAACAACATGAATGAATAACCAATCATTTCCTAATAATTGCTTCCATAGTTCAAGGTAGAGAACGTTTTCCGGATTTTTATCTGCCCAGCGAGATTTTCCCTCTAACTCAGCAGCCCTTTTATGAATATTGATTAGGGCTTTTCCGAAGATTTGAAAAAGCTCATCATCAGAGAGTAGAAAACGTGCTGACCCCATAAATCGTGCAAATTTGATTGGATCGTCAACATCTATATAATCATCACACCATTCTTTAAAGAATTTTACTTCAGGTCCGCAGTAGATGTTTGAGTGTGCGTTTAATATCCTGCGTACGAGGGATGTTCCTGAGCGGTGTACCCCTCCGATGATAATAGGGTGAGTAGATTTTGAGCTATTCATAAGCTTCCTGTATGATTTGGTGAACGATATTATACAATGATGAAGACATTTTGAGTTTGTTTACATGAAGGGAGAGCTGCGCCAAATGATGACTCCGCAAGCGGAGCGATGGCATAAGGAATGGTCATGTTTGGAAATGCCCCCTCTAACTCCCCCGACAAGCGGGGGAGAACCACACTTGATTATTCACTATCGATAGGGAATTAACAGCTTTTTCTTCTTGACGAGATTTTCTCTGTTCTCTATAATGCCAAAACATTTCTAATGGTTGGGTAAGAATTGAAGCAATTGCCAGATGTGGGATTGCAAACAGAAAAGGATTTAAATGACAGGCGAAAATAGCGGTGTAGGGAAAATGGATCGTTAGAACTTTTTTAGGAATAGGTACTAAGTACTCTATCTATGGGTTTAGTTCATGAAAAAACCTAGCGTATGTGCCAATATACAAGAAGCAATACGCACCACATGCCCGACTAAACTTCGCCCACGTGGTCGTTGGATATTGAAAGCAGTGGTCAAAACACTGAAAACAGTTTCAACTCTATGTCGAACACGCCCTATAGCTTGGCGGACATCATCTACCCACGGTTCAAGGTGCGTCTTTTTCCGCAAGGGCAAGAGCAGTATTCGTCGTTTTTGCCAGAAACGCCAATGCCCCGGCAGAGACCATGGGCGGCATCCCGGCTTCGAAGATGGAAACGCGCATGAGTTCGCCATCCCAGCCGAGTAAACGGATGAGAAGCAACGCTGTCAGGGGCGCAACAATAAGTTTGATAACGAGACCAAGCGAAAGCGGGGCGCGTACCGCTTTATCCATCTTCAATTGGAGTTGGTAGCCAACGGCGATCATGACAAGCGGGATGAGGGTCGCGGCGAGCATATCCAATATTTCTGTGATGATGGGCGGATAGGAGACGGAACGCAGTAAAAAGGCGAGAACGAGCGTGATAAAAGGTGGAAAGGTGGCGACTTTTTTGAGTACTGTGTGGAGGCTGGGTCGGCTACTCCCCTTCCCGTAGAGGGCGAGGACGAGAGAGCCGTAGGTGGCGAGGGCGAGGAAGGAGCCGAGTTGATCGTAGAGCAGGGCGTAGGGGACGGCGCTCTCGCCGAAAAAGGCGCGCGTCATCGGGATGCCGAGGAAGGATGTATTGCCAAGCGGAACGAGCAGCAACAGGCAGCCCGTGGTGGCGCGACCCCAATTCAGCTTTTTGGCGAGGAAAAGAACCAGCACGGCAGAGAAGATCAGCATGCCCCACGGCATAATAACGGGCGCGAGCAGCTCGCTGGAAAAGACCAACTCGGGGATCTTGAGCAGGATAAGCGCCGGTAATGAGACATAGATGACGATCAGGTTAAGGGCGTTGCCCGTCTCTTTTGGAAAAGCGGGCAGACGTTTGATGATGATGCCGATCAGGAGGAGGGTGAGGATGATGAAGAAGTTTTGCATAATAAAACAGCGGAGCTAGATCGTTTCAGATTTAATTTTAGTGTCCTGGTTCGATATTTTTTACATAAATCCCATATTCGTAGCCGGCGGCAAAAAGCTTTGATCCCGAGCTATTGAAGGCCAGTGACCCGACGCTTATATCTGAAAGTCCTATGGGATGAAAGTTTTGTCCGCCATCATCGGAGAAAAATGCGCCTCCATAAATCTCATGCGTGGTGGAGTAAATCTGCCCACCAAAAACTAGGCCTGGAAATCTGGGATCAATCAAAAGTTCCGATGCAAAATTATTGCTTAGGAATTGCCAATTGTTTCCCTGAATTGAAGCTCTAAAAAGCCCAGGTCCTTCGGTGAGCGCGTACACAAAATCATTTTTACTATCAACCTGTATTTGGATCACATGCCAGGGCAGTATTCCGGTAATGTCTTCCCATGTGGTGCCTCCATCTGTGGAGCGGAAGAAAGGGGGATGATAGGGTTTTGGATGGTCCCCAATTTCTGTGGACACAAATAACGTACCGGTTTTCGGGTCTTCTTCAATTTCCCATGTAATAAGATGCGGCTGTGAAATTCCGAAAGGATGAAAACTCCACGTACTTCCTTGATCAACAGAGCGGTATACACCAGGATTAGAATTCGTTTGGCCGCCAAAGGCTACATAAATACTGCCGTCGAAGGAACTCACAAGTATTGCCATATAGGCCAGTTCATTGCCTGCTGCACCGGGAGCGGAAGCGAAGGAATGGAGGGCTCTCCAGGTCAGGCCTTTATCATTCGTTATATAGAGTGTTTTGTCATAGTCAGCAACGTAAAGGGTCTTTGGGTTTTCCGGATCAATTGCAATCCCATCATAAGGAATACTGACATCTAAAGGAAGTGCAAGCTCCCAGCTTATGCCACCGTCTCTGGTTATGTACAGACCGTCTCCTTTAGATATGACATACCAAAGATCGTCGTCTTCTGGGTCTAAAAGAATTCTCAAGGTATCTTTTACTGTATTACTGGGAGGGGCACCAACATATTGCCAGTTTGTTGGTTCACCAAAACTGGCAATATCAAGTGTCTTGGAGTGCTCTGCCGCCGGGATCGGTGCTGTGGTGGCCGCAGGGATCGTTGCTGGCAGTGGAGAGACATTGTCACGGTAAAAAGGGGCGTTGCAAGAAAGACTTGCAGAGATCAGAGCCAATATTGCCCAAACGACAAAAATAGATCTATCATCATGGTTCACTTCTTCTTTTTGCTTTTTTTCCACCATCGGCTCCTCTAATCTCATTTCTTCTCTAGCGGTCCAACCCCAGATGTATCTCCGGTTTATCTGGAACGGGGTCCCACATAAACCAGCGTTTTGAATATTATAGAGGGAAATCTGCGTTTAAATCAATAGAGTGCCTATCGCGCGGGGACCACAAAACAGCTTCAGCGCGTTGCCCGTCTCTTTTGGGAAGGTGAGCAGGCGCTTGATATTGATGCCGGTTAGGAGGAGGGTAAGAATGATGATGAAGTTTTGCTTATGAAAATGTGGAACACGGATAGCACAGATTAAGCGGATCTTCACGGATAAAGCATTTTGGCTAATTAATCACTCTTTTGAGACCAAGATCAATACCACGATATACCCTTCACCTTCACTCGATGGGACCATACTGACTTCAAAAGCCTGTTTGCCGCTATCCCAGCGCAAGGTGTTCGCATCTTCGTGAACGAGTTCCCAGCCCCGAGTATTGAATGTGTCACGATAGTGCGCTTGAACCGATTCCCATTCACCAGCTTCAGCCATCCAATAATATTGCGTGCTGATAGATTTAGCGGAAGCCTGTTCTGATGTAAATACCTCTGTATCAAGTGCATACTCTTCAGCGCCCTCGTAGATCGTTAATGATGGAGGAGCGGGTATTTCATTGAGGCTTATAACTTCGCTGCTTGCGCTACTACAAGAGGTTAAAAGGAATAATCCAATTGCCAAGATAAAAATGAACGTTTTGTTTTTCATAGGATAAATTTCCCTGTATAAAGAAAAAGCTATTTCTGCGCATCATGCCCAGCCATGTGCAGTACTATAAAGCGCCATTCATCTTGCCGTTTGACATAAGTCGCGGTATATCGCAGAAGAGACTTTGTATCCTCCCCACCATCAGAAGCAAAGTTTAGCTCAGTTGTGCCGCATATTACCGCCGTGTCGCCATCGACCAATACTGTTCGCTCGGTGATCGTTTGCCCGGTCATTTTCCAACCAAGAATGCTCGCGATCAACTCAGCCTTGCCCGAGGTCGTGCCGTTATTGGCGTTGAACACAAATCGATCATCCAAAATCCGACGAAGTGTGGTCTCATCTCGGGCAATCTCAGCCGCGACGTACTCGTCTTCCACGGCTAAGACTCGTTGTTCGTCACTCAAATCTGATTTGTTTTTCACGGTGTTATGGTCTCCTTGGCATAACTTTAAAATTTTGCAGCCTGCCGGATCGTGGTTACGTGGGGTTGAACTGTTTTCCTGATTCTCACATCAGCTAATACTATAGCTTTCCAATTGCCTAAACGCTGATGCTTTCATCAAGACGGATATTGGTACTGAAATCAGCAATCCAATACCTAAAAAACTTGCTCCAAGCAAATTCAATAAGGTTATAACAATATTGAGCTTGAATATCGAAAATAATGAATTTTTGCTGATCTCTACGCTCTCCCGTAAACTTATAGCAGGGTTTGTGGATTTCGTAACCAAGCAAAATCCGCTCATCGAATATCGTGTTCCCCAATAAAATCCGGGGATGACAAGAAATATTAATCCAACCAGACAGATCACTAAATAAAGTAGCTGTCCAAGAAAAAATCTCCATCCCGAAGTCAGATTTGCAAATAAACTTGAGTACGAAATCTCTTGCCCATCAACCAGAACAAGACTCATTTGAACAAAACCCGCTTCTAAGCCCGCAAAGACAAAGAAAAATGCCAAGTGAGCAATAAACCACAAAGCAAAGCCCAGCTTTTCTCCTGCAATGACGATTACCTCAAGCAATACCCAGGACACAAAAAAGGTGAGCATAGATGCTATCAACAGCTTATAGTGATTTTTATATGTCTTTCGTGCGAAAACAAATGCTTCGCGTACAGAAATTTGTTTATTGTCCATAGCCTATTAAGATAACAGCCCAGCTAGATGATATGCGGAATCA
>CAZOOX010000200.1:0-5408 GCA_964581545.1 uncultured Anaerolineaceae bacterium | reverse complement strand
AATCGCTTGGCAAGATCGAAGCCGAGGGGCTGCTCCCCCGCCCCATCACCCGCGACCTCGATTGGGGCATCCCCGTCCCCGTTGAAGGCTGGGATGGAAAATGTCTCTATGTCTGGTTCGAGGCCGTCATCGGCTATCTCTCCTCACCGATTGAAATGGCGAAAGTTAACGGTACCCCCGATGCCTGGCAGGATTGGTGGACAAATCCCGATGCCCGCCAGCTCCATTTTATTGGCAAAGATAATATCTTTTTCCACACTGCTCTTTGGCCTGCTGAGTTAATGGGTGCAGGAACAAAATTTATGGAGATATTTGCTGAAGAAGAAAAACCCCTCACCCTTCCGCACGACGTACCCGCTAACCAATTCATGAATCTCGAAGGGCAAAAGATCAGCGGCAGCCGCAATTGGGCAGTCTATGGGCGGGACGCGCTGAGTCGCTACGACCCCGATGCACTGCGCTATTATCTGACGGTCAATATGCCAGAAAGCAAAGATTCAGATTGGGATTGGGAATTCTTCGTCGCCCATAATAATAATGAGTTGGTCGCCAACTGGGGCAATCTCGCCAACCGCGTCCTTTCCTTCTGCTATAAACACTGGGAAGGCCATATCCCGGATGTGGATGAGAGCACGCTTCGCCCCGCTGATCTGGACTTGCTCGGCGTGATAGAAACAGGATTCACCTCCGTGGGCGATCTGCTCGAAGCCGTCAAAATTCGCTCTGCGCTGAACGAAGCAATGAGACTTGCCACCGAAGTCAATAAATATCTCGATACTTCTGCTCCATGGAAAGAATTGAAAGTAGACAGAGAAGAAGCCGCAAAATCGGTCTATACCGCCCTCAAAGCAATAGACTCGCTCAAAACCATCTTTGCCCCATTTTTACCCTTTACCAGCGAAGCCCTGAACAAAACCTTCGGATACGAAAAGCCACTCTTCGGCGAACAATTCGTTGAAACGATCGAAGACAATCTCGGCACCCATACCGCCCTGCGATATCGTGGCATTGAAGGTCAGCAATGGAAAGCCAGCGAGCTAAAACCCGGCGCGGCTTTCAATAAGCCAAGTCCGCTTTTCAAGAAGTTGGATAAGGAAATCGTGGAAGCGGAGAGGGCGAGATTGGGATAACAAACCTAGAAGGCGGATGTTATTTTGACGTCCGCCTTTTATTTTATATTGCTTACTAAACTCTCATTGCAAAAGGAAACAGGGACAATAGCCATCCTAAAACCAACAGCTACTTCAAAACCACTTACTACGCCCGGTTTACGAGTAGAACAACGTACATCAATACGATTATCAAAATAAGAACCACCACGCAAGGCATAGCTATCAAAAGGTTTCCCCACCTCACGCCCATCATCAACTACATAAGGATACAATGCGTACCTACTCCTTGTCCACTCGCAAATATTCCCCGACATATCTGACACACCGTATGGACTATCACCATAACCATCATAAAAATTAACAGGAGTAGTAGTACCTTTCCCATTCTCTCGAGAATTGCAAAAGGTACTATCAAATTTGTTTCCCCAAGGCCAGAGTTGACCATCTTCACCTCTTGCTGCTTTTTCCCATTCAGCTTCAGAAGGAAGACAAAAAGCATAACCATCTGGCAAGCTACCAAGAGTTGTTTCCTGCAACCATAGTGTAAACGCTTTTGCTTCTCTCCAATTCACTTTTGTTACTGGATGATTAGCCTCACCCTGAGGTAATTGAAAAGAAGTCCCTGAAGACCTCACAAATTGAGAAAATTGAGTATTAGTCACGGGATAGCGGGAAATCCAATATTTATAAGGTAAGTCAACCACGTGCTTAGGCCCCTCATAAATATTCGCAATTTCTTCTTCAGCTCCCATTATAAAGCTCCCTTTAGGCACTAACAAAAAATCTATCCCTCCATACAAAAATAGCCGATGCCCCTTTGTTGTGTATTTCTTCTCCAACGGAATCAAAAGCTTTTTGCTATCGGCTCGCGTTTTCAAGCTACGTAGTAGCCTACCGTAGGCCCACTGTTTTTGTTCATTGGGGAAATAATCCGTGTATTGAAGTTTCCGTAACTTCCTAGGGAGTATACATTCTTCAAGTCTCAAAGGCAGCAAAAAAATAGTATCTTCTGGCATTCTTAAGGCAACATCTAAGACGATTCTTAATTCCTTTTGAACATATCCCTCTTTGTTAATAGAGCTATCAGAAAGACAAATAATAACAGCATCCGTATCTTCAGCAGCCTTTTCTATTTCCACATCCCAGTCTTGTCCAGGCAGTAATTTTTCCTCATCCAGCCAAGGATCAATCCAGCTCTCGGCACTGAGGCGTTGATATAGTTCACGCACAGCAACTTTATCTTCTGATGCGTGGCAGAGAAAGACTTTCAGTTTTCGGTTGTTGGTTTTGGTCATAGGATTCCCAATTTGAGCAAAGTTTTGGTTATTATACCAAGCAGGTACTGAGCTTCTTGGAGAAGCTCAGTACCTCGTGAATGCTCAGTACCTACTTTTCAAACACTACCAGCGCATTTCCCTACGCGCCTGCTTCACCAAATCCACAAACTCTTCCATCGCATCTTCTCTATAAAAATAATCTTCCAGCCTACGCGCTTCGTCGTAGACATCGTCGAGGTCGCTGTCTTCTGCCCAGTAACTTTCACCAAGAATTTCGGCATATTCGGCGACCACAACCGCGCGTTCAGCCGTTTATATAGCTCACGCACAGCAGCTTTATCGGCTGATGCATAGCAGAGAAAGACTTTTAGTTTTCGGTTGTTGGTTTTGGTCATAGCATTCCCGATCAATACAGTGTTTTCACTATTATACGATATTCTTTATTCCATGATTTTCAGTTTTCGAGTATAACTGGGGAGATTCTGGGAAAACCTTATGAAAAACAACATCAAAGAACTGACACTTATCGCAGCATTAGGCACCACCTTTCTGCTTGCCGGTTTTCTGGCGATTTCCCTCTCCCACGCAAAACCCCTGCTCATCGGCAACGTACAAACCAGTAATGATTGCTACGTCTCTCCGGAGCAAACTGTCGAAGCTTGGTCGCATTACTATTACGAACACTGCGAATATGCGTTCCAGGGAATTTGTATATGGCCCCTCCGCCGTAGGCATTTCACTTACAAGGTCACACTCCCCAGCGGGGATATTCCCCAACTCGACCACAGCGACCGGATCCAGGCTGCCATTGATGGTAAAAAGCTGTCTTGGACCACCTTTGATTCCGAGACGTGGAATTTCATCGAGTATTCCCCTTTTGAGATCAACAAATACCCCAACTACAAAACCATTCAGGAAGATGAGATCGTGGTTGGTGTCCCGACGAGATACAAGTGGCTCAATGATGTCGAAGCCGCGCTAGGAATTTGTGTGCAAGAGCCTTGATATCCTTCACAGCAAAAGATTTGAAAATGTAAAGCCCTGACAGGTTTTCCCCCTTCGGGGATGCTTCGCGAAAAACACGTCAGGGCTCATACAACAAACTTCGGAAGTCTTGAAGACTTCCGAAGTTTTCTTTTAAGTTACCAGCGCATCTCCCGACGCGCCTGTTTGACCAAATCCACAAACTCTTCCATCGCATCTTCTCTATAAAAATAATCTTCCAGCCTACGGGCTTCGTCGTAGACATCGTCGAGGTCGCTTTCTTCAGCCCAGTAGCTATCGCCAAGGATTTCGGCATATTCGGCCACCACGACCGCGCGTTGGAAATAGGGGTCAGCTTCGCGGAAATCGTAGGCGAAGTCTTCGGTGTAAATATCTTTTTCTATTTCTACAACCTGGCGGGTATCGGGGTCTTCCCAGCGCATGTGAACGGTCGCCACACGCCCGTAGGCTTCTCTGTAGAGCTTGATCTCGTATAAAGCGGTCACAGAGTGGCCTGCGCCGATCTCACCCGCATCCACGCTGTTGTCACGGAAATCATCATCTGCAATATCGCGATTCTCATAGCCGACCAATCTATAGCGTGAGACCACGTCCGGGTTGAAATCGACCTGTACTTTGGCATCCATCGCGATGGTCTGGAGGGTGCTGGTCAGATCATCCACGAAAAGTCTTTTGGCTTCGCCTGTATCGTCGATATAGGCATAAAAGCCATCACCGTTATCGGCAAATTGCTCCATGAGGGTATCGTTGTAATTATCCATGCCAAAGCCAAAGGTTGCGAGGGTGATGCCTTCATCCACGTAGCCTTGAACTTCTTCAAGAATGGCATTTGCCTCGACTTTTCCGACATTTGCAACGCCATCTGAGCAGAGAATTACACGATTGATGCTATCCGCTTCGTAGGCGCGCATTGCGGTTTTGTATCCCAATTTGAGACCGGCTTCGGCGTTCGTTGAGCCTTCGGAGCGCAATCCGTAAATTGCCGAGAGGATTTCTCCTTTATCGGTAGCAGGTGTAGGGTCAAGAACGATACGGGCGTTCGATCCGTAAACAACAATACTGACCTGATCTCCCCGACGCAGTTGCTCAACGAGCATCTCCAATGAGCGTTTGACCAATCCGAGCCTGTTGTCCATATCCATTGAGCCAGAGACATCAATAACAAAGGTCAACGATACATCTTTGCGGTCAAAATGATCGACATCGTAGCCCTGAATGCCGACACGCATCATTTCATAGCGTTCGGTTTGGGTAAAAGGTGAGGGCGCGCCATCAAGGTTGATGCTAAAAGCCTGACGGGCAGAGGGCTGTGAATAACCCTGCTCGAAATAATTGATATATTCCTCAACGCGCACAGAATCTTCGGGGGGCAAATTGCCATCATTCAGATAATTGCGCATGATAGTGTAAGAGCCGGTATCAACATCGAGAGCGAAAGTTGAAAGGTTATCATCTTCGGTGTCGATTATAGGATTTGTGCCATAGCCCTCGAAAAACATATCAGTTGGTTCGTCATCGCGCTTGTTTTGGGGTTGGTTGCTATCAGAATAGCTTGGTGCGCTACTCGGAGCAGCTTCACCTGAATAGTTATCAGGAACCGGGGCTTCTTCTGCAGCAGCTTCTTCCATAGGAGCGGCGTACTCCTGAGAAGCTGATTCTTCCGCAGGTCTTTCCTCAGCAGGTCTTTCCTCAGCAGGGGCTTCTTCGGCAGGGGCTTCCGGGGCAAATGCACCTCCACAAGCGCCGAGCAAAAAAGCAGCAATTAAGAGCGTACTAAAAGCGATCCTTTTTGTAGACATTTTCTCCTCCTAAAGAGAACGTCGCATTCAGAGAATGATACTGAATGCTTAGTTGAGTATTGCTCTTATGACGCAAAGAGGAGAAGAGAAGTTCCCCAAAAAGAAAATCACATAATTTGGGACACTTTTGTAATTTTCAACACCTAAGCTAAATGATATTATCTAGCTACCTGACACTTTGCTAAAAATAGCGCTCGTTGGTTGAGTAGGCGATG
>CAZOOX010000199.1:0-5456 GCA_964581545.1 uncultured Anaerolineaceae bacterium | reverse complement strand
CCTTATGAGGTATTCTTTGGACTACAATCTGTTGCACTTACAAGTTGAATCCAAGCCATTTAGTATAACGATATAGGTTGAGAAAACAAGAGAGTAGAGTAAAATTCCACCCTATGAAGAATCGCCTTACCGAATTCTACACCCAAAATCTCCAACGCCGTCTCACCCGCCACCTCAACAACCTCCAGATCTGGAAGATGGCGCGCCGTGTTGCCAAAGCCGTCCCCGCTGCTGAGGGCGCACCCGTCATCTTCTTCAAAGCTTCCTCCGGCATTGACGATCTCTCCTGGAACGCCGCCTTCCACCTGCTCACCTCGTGGGCTTTCCGTCTGCAGGGTGTGCCCGTCCAGTTTTTTGCCTGCAATCGTGGAATGACCCACTGCGTGCTCGGCACAAATCGCGACAATGTCGAGCAAAAGCCGCCCTGTGCTTCCTGTGTCTATCAATCGAAGACGCTCTACACAGGTGCGGATGCAAATTACTTCTCTTATAAAGCGGATGAAGAACTGGATCGCTCGTTATTCAACTTGACACTCCCCGAGTTAATGGATTTCGAATTCAACGGGATACCGCTAGGGCAACTCTGTCTGCCGGGGTTGCGCTGGATCCTGCGGCGGCATCATCTCAACGACGACGAGCCGACGCGCTACCTGCTGCGCGAGTACATCCGCTCGGCGTGGAATATTGCTCAGGAGTTCGAAGCGCTCATCAAACGGTCAAAGCCTCGAGCCGTGGTCGTTTTTAACGGTCAGATGTATCCCGAAGCAACGGCCAAATTCGTAGCCCGCAAGCACGGGATACGGGCGCTCACCCACGAAGTTGGCTTACGTCCCAAAACCGTCTTCTTCACCGAAGGCGAAGCGACCGCTTATCCCCTCCATATTCCCGATGAATTTGAGTTGAACGACGAACAGAATGCCCGTCTCAATGAATATCTCTCGAAGCGTTTTCAGGGCGATTTCACGATGGCGGGGATGAGGTTCTGGTCAGACATGAAAGGCTTGGATGAATCGTTCTTGGCGAAGGCGGCAGCGTTCAAACAGATCGTGCCGATCTTTACCAACGTCATTTTCGATACCAGCCAGCCGCACGCGAACACCGTTTTTGAAGATATGTTCACTTGGCTCGATGCCGTCTTGGACATCATCAAGAAACACCGCGAAACCCTCTTCGTCATCCGCGCGCACCCCGACGAGATGCGCCTGCGCAAAGCCAGCCTTGAGACGGTGGAGAACTGGGTTACCGAGCGAAAGGCTGCCGACGAGCCGAACGTAATTTTTGTCCCGCCGCAGGAGACTTTGAGCTCGTACGAGCTGATCCAGCGCGCGAAATTCACGATGATCTACAACTCGACCATCGGCATGGAAGCCTCCATTATGGGAGAGCCTGTACTCTGTGCGGGGAAAGCGCGTTTCACGCAATACCCGACCGTCTTCTTCCCCCAAAGCGTGGATGCCTATGGCGAAAAACTCGAAGAATTCTTGAATATGGAGAGTATCGAAGTCCCCGCTGCGTTCAAACGAAATGCCCGTCGCTTCTTGTATTATCAGCTCTACTTCTCATCCCTGCCCTTTGGCGAGTATCTTGAGACGGGTATCCGCACATCACATGGGCTTTTGAAAGATTTTGATCTGGAAAAACTTTCGCCTGAACATTCCCCCGCGATCAAGGTGATTTTGGATGGGGTTTTGGATGGTGGGGATTTCTTGCTCAACGAGCAAGATGTCGTTATGTAAATGAAAACAGAAGAAAAAATTTTAGAAAATATTCGAATCTGTGGTCAAAAAGGGGAAACAAAATTGATCGCCATCGATGGGCTTGGCGGCTCAGGAAAAAGCAGCTTTGCGAAAAGCCTCCTTGCGCTGGATACTGAACTCAAAATCCTTGAATTGGATCACTTCCCCTATTTACCAGAAGAATATCCATATCATCCGCTTGGGGCGCAGACGCGTGTTAATTTAGAGCGTTTTCAGCGTGAAGCGTTGATTCCCTTGGCATCGGGAAAGCCCGCCAAATATGAAAACACCTTTTGGTGGCCTACAAACCAAAAGGCTGACACGCACACTATTCCTGCAGGCGGCATTGTACTTGTGGAAGGATGTTATTCGTTCCACTCAGACTTGCGAGATTATTACGATTACAGTATTTGGGTTGAATGCTCTGAAGAAGAAGCTTTACGGAGAGCGATTAAAAGGGATGGAGAAGATGGCGCAGAAATTTGGCAACAAGTCCATGCGCCGAACGAAAGAAGTTATGCTCTACGACAAAGTCCGATGGACTATGTGGACTTGATAATTTTGAACGATAGTAATTTCTTATTCAAAACTTTTTAGCCTAAAAAAACCTTTCTAGACGAAAGCTATTCTTTTATAGCCACAAGCCCTCTCTCGGTAATTTTGAACCCGTCTCTCAAAACCCCGGCCTTTTTGATAAGCTTCTGCTTGAGCAAAGGCTTTGCGATCCGATTGGTGAAAGTCGGTGCCATAGGCGTTAGGGGCTGACCGAATCCCTTCACGATATGGACATAGGTTTTTCTTTTTCCATCAGCCAAAATCTGCAGGAATTTAATTTCTTCAGTTGAAAGTTTCATGTTTCACCTCTTCTAAAACATACTACATGCAATTAAGAAATACAATAGATTTTTTTGATACGATTTTCTAGAAAAAAAATGACCGCTACCTAAAATAGCGGTCATTTTTCTTGTGTTTTTGAAATCAATTTACGGATTAACGCCCGTTAGGATCTGTCCTGCTTGTAGCTGGCTGAGAAGCTCTTGTGCAACCGCTTGTTTCCCGGCATCAAGATGTTCGGGGTTAACATCTGCCAGGATCAGGGGAGATGTGATATTCACCCCGCCTGTTCCTGCAACAAGCTGAGGCCAGGTCGTTTGGATGGCGTGAATTACATCGGGTTGGATGGTGGCGACCCAATTCCCATATTTTCTCCCGGGGGAGAGATCGCTGATGATCAAAGTCCCGCTGCTGGAGAGGTAAGTGAGCAACTCCGGGGTGGCAAATTGGGGGGATACATACATCGTCTCGACCGTGTGATTGACAAGGTAGTCGGCGTAAGCGTTGTACTCGTTCAGGGGCGCGTCTGCCGGAACCTCGACGAAGAGCGGATATTCGTGAAAGGGGCCTGCCCAGGGCGAACAGAGTCCACAATAATATTCTTGCCCCTTGCGGAAAGCCGCGAGCATGACCTGTCCGACAGGATCATCTTTGGGGATCATTAGCCCGGTGTGGTAATCGACAGTGATCATTGCGCCGATATAGCCGGAGAGAAAGGCGGCAATATCAGGGCGTTCTGTATTTGCGAGAACGCTTAAATTCCCGCCTGCGACCATATCGGGGATATTCACAGAGAGGAATTGAGCCTGAGGCGCGGCCGGGGCTAATTCCAGCAGCCCGGGGTCGGGGGGAAGAGCGATAACAACGCGCAGCGATGGCTCAAGGTCTTCCATAGTGAGTGTATTGCGAACTTGAAAACGCATCCCGGCACTTTGCGCGAGATCGTAGACGAGGGTTTGGTAGATATCGGAGGTCTCCTGATCCATATCGGCGGGGATGACGAGTAGCGCGAGGGGGATTTCAGGAGTGGGTGTTAGTGTGGGTTCCGGTACTGGTGTTTCAGTGGGAGCAAGCGTAGGGACTTGAGTCGGTTCCGGTGCGGCGGAGCCGCCACATCCCGCTAGAAGGAAAACAATTAATAAAATCAGGATGTTTTGTTTTTTCATAGAGATTTCTCCTTTTTTTCTTTTCCTGAATTTTACTTCATTGATGCCTTTAAAAGAATAACCCGTTTCTTTATGAGAAACGGGTTATTTGGGGTAGATAAAATTTATTTCGCCAAAATTTTGATCTGTTTCGGGCGTGCTGATTCGACCTTGGGCAGGCTGAGGGTCAAGACTCCGGTTTTGATCTTGGCTTCTACCTTGTCTGCATCTACTTCGCTGGGGAGGCGTAGCGTTCGAATAAATTTGCCTTCGGGCATTTCGCGTAAAAGGTGCTCGCCGTCAGATGTTTTATACTCGCCTTCGATGCGGACGACATTATCAAGGATCTGAATATTGAGATCATCTGCGCTCAAACCGGGAACGGCAGTGGTGAGGATAAAGTTTTCATCTTCTTCGCGGACATCAACGCGCAAAGTAAAAGCATTGTTTTGTGCAGCCATGCGGCGCATCATATTGCGGCGGTGGCCATAAGGTCGGATATAGTAACTCATTTTTTGTCTCCTTTATTTTGAAATACTATTAAAACTTCAATGTGCATATAATATCCGGCGCGTATTAGAAAAAAGAAAACAAAAAATATAAATTTCGTAAGAGAGACAAGAACGAAAAAACTTCGAGAATGATCATTCTCGAAGTTTCTTTTTTGAAAAGGTATCTCGCTTAATTATGTGTATTACTATGCTAGCTTCTCTTGTTTTCCTACGAATTGAGCAAAATTGGCATTGCCCAAGCGTTCCACAAGGTCACGTTGTGCATCTTGCCAAATAGAGACAAGAGGGCAATCGTTTACGAAGGCACACATGCCATCAGAATGGGCGCATTCATTTAGGCGGATGGGGCCGTCTATGGCTTCGACAACTTCGAGAAGGGTGATCTCTTCGGAATTGCGGGCAAGGGTGACACCGCCGCGAGCGCCGCGTGAAGTGTGAAGCAAGCCTGCGATAGAGAGTTGTGAGACGATTTTTGCCAAAAAAGAGGGAGGGATGTGTTGATCTTCTGCGATTGTGCTTGTTGCGGCGCGGTTTCCCATTCCCAAACGCGCAAGGTATAAAACGGCACGTACCGCGTAGTCGGCTTGTCTGGTAATTTGCATTTTATTTCCTTTTTAAATTAGGGTAATGTCTATCAATAATACTTTAATCCCCCAATTTGTCCTAGTGAAGGACATCATCTCGTAAATATGACCTTTTACTCCGAATTAGGTTTGAGATACTAAAAACTAAGTATCTATCCGAAAAAATCATCGAGATGTGCACTGCATCTGGAGAGATACGTTGCACAGAATTATTTTTCGGATAGGTTCTAAGTATTACTCTCAATGATATAAGCTATGATCCCCAGCAATACAAGAATTGTTATACCAATGACGACGATCATCTTGGCTCTCTTTTTCTCTGGCGATAGCTCCGACCATTTTGCTTGTTCTTTCCACTTTTTGCGATTTACCAGCCCCATTACCATGAAGATAATGCCCATGGCCAAGAGAGCAGCATTATCTGTGGAGATCCCGAGCGGTAGCCACGTGATACCTAAAATAAAAAAGACGCGATAATCAGGTTCCATTTTAGTACCTTTATTTCTTGCAACTAGAAATATGCCCAGGCCAATAATTAAAAAAGCAACAATCGTAATCAAGATGATTGGGGTTGTCATTTTCATTTCCTTTTAAGTACTTCACGAAAAGTTCTTTAAAAACATAAAGCGAGAATCAAATTGGTGG
>CAZOOX010000198.1:0-5494 GCA_964581545.1 uncultured Anaerolineaceae bacterium | reverse complement strand
AATAAACTGCAGGCGTATCCACGCAGCCTTGCAGCGTTTTTCCCGCCATGCCGCCTTTGCCGACCACGCCTTTTAGGTTGAAATGCTTCATCACATCTGCCTGATATGGTTCTTCACGAATGGATGTGGTTGGTCCTGCTGCCAGGAACTTATAGTCGCCACTTTCTACGCCAGAAACAACCGGGCCACAATGGTAAATGATCCCACCGTCGAGAATAGGCTTGATGGCTTCATATACAGCCAGATCATCGGCTGTCGACTCTTTTTTCTTGGCGATAAATGCGTCGTTCATCCATTTGTGAACGGCGTCGCGCCCGGTCATCATTACGCCAGAGAGCAGTACTGTTTCACCGACTTTCAAATCGCGGATGCTTTCATCGCTGATGGGGAGGGTTAATTTTTTCATTATATTCTCCGATTGCACCACAAAGGCACAGAGCGCACAAAGTTTTTCTCTGTGCGCACAAAGAAACCTTTGTGTTCTTTGTGTCTCTGTGGTGAATAATTAATCGTAGCTAACTTCTGCGCCGTTCACCGTCATCTTGCGGCGACGATAGGCCCAACACATATATGAAACTGACACAAAATAGCTGGCGGGTAAACGATGCAGACCTTTGATCTTTGTGTCCAACACAGTGGTTTTGCCGCCAAAGCCCATCGGGCCGATGCCCATCTGGTTGATCTCTTCGGTCAGCTGTTCTTCCATTGCATTCAGTTCGGGGTTGGGATTTTCCTCGCCAATTTTACCGAGCAAAGTTTCTTTGGATGCCAAATAGGATCCACCACGATCTCCGCCGATGGCGATGCCGAGGACGCCGGGAGCACAGCCTTTGCCCTGGGCTTGGTGCACGGCATCGAGAACAACTTTCCGTACCCCGGCAAGGTCACGCCCTGCACCCATTTCAGTGTTGGGTAATTTATATTGTGCGCCTACATTTTCGCATCCACCGCCTTTGAGCATTAATTCGATGGTCAGCGGGAGATTTTCGTCTACCTCTTCAAAATGGATCGTGGGGTAGTAATCGTCGCCGCTATTATCGCCCGTATTTTTACCGGTAATGGTGTTTACAGAGTTCGGGCGTAGATAGTTTAGCTTTGTTGCTT
Organism: uncultured Anaerolineaceae bacterium; assembly: GCA_964581545.1. GTDB lineage: Bacteria > Chloroflexota > Anaerolineae > Anaerolineales > Villigracilaceae > Desulfolinea. Next base: position 4,390 of record CAZOOX010000198.1, on the reverse strand, counting down.
CAACAACAGCATCCTGGATCTGTTTTTTGAGTTTGCGGGTACTCAGCCCTTCGGGGTAGTGGACGTAGAAGAGCAGGGTACCTGTATCCTGGCAGATCGGCGTAGAGTTCTTTCTCGCCAGATCTACGTTCTTTAAAATGGTATCAAGCGCACCCTGCGCAGCGGATCCCGGTTCTTCATCCGCATAAGAGGCGCGTAGCTTGGCTTCGACATCTGCTGGTAGATCAGTAGATGTGCGCCGTACAAGTTCGAGTATTTCTTGGGTCAGGTCTTGCATGGGACCTCCAGATTGAGAAATCAAATGATGACTTTATGATACTCTAAAAGGTAAATTTTTGGAGTGATGATGTGCTTGCTTTGCTGGGAGATGTGTCATTCGGTTAGTGTTATTGCTCATACTTTGTTATAAGCCATACTTTCTGACAATCCTTCGTCAAAGGATGGAGTAAAAATCAGGCAAAACAGATATTTTGAAAAATATGCTAAACAGGATCGCGTAAAACAGGGCAGGTCATACAATGTCCACCGCCACGTCCACGCCCCAACTCAGAACCGGGGATCGTTAGCACGGTCACACCAGCTTCTTCGAGCTTAGCATTTGTCCACTCATTACGATCATAGGCGACGACCACACCGGGTTCGAGAGCGACGACGTTGTTCCCATCGTCCCATTGTTCTCGTTCCTGATCAAAATCATTGCCGCCTGTGGGGATAGTACGCAGCTTCTTCAGTTTCATTGCATCCTGTACGGCATCCAGCCAGCCTTTACTTTCAACGGTTACATCCAGCATTCCCTTTTTCCCGGGGCGGTAGCTGATCGGCTGGATGCGGTCTATGACCTGCTCGTAGATCGTGACAAGATCACGGTCGCAGAAGGTGAAAATAGTATCCAGATGCATACTGGCACGATCTCGGGGCATTCTGGCTGCCAAAACATGCGTAGCGGCTTCGTGGCTAAAAAGTTGCTGGGCGAGCAAACTAACTGCCTGGTAGGTGGTGCGTTCCCCCATCCCGATCAGGACAACGCCATTGCCAACGGGCATCACATCGCCGCCTTCGATCATGGCATTGCCATAATCCACATCGGGGTCTCCCCACCAGATATTGAAATCACCACCTTTGAATTCGGGATGATATTTGTAGATAGCGCTCAGGTGTATGGATTCTTTGCGTCGTGCAGTCCAAAACATCGGGTTTATGGTCACACCATTGTATATCCAACTGGAACTATCACGAGTAAAGAGATGATTGGGGAGGGGAGGTAAGACAAATTCATTTGCCCCATAGGCTTCTTGAGAACGGGGGCAAATATCATCAGGTAGTTCGCTCATGGTCAAACCACCGATCAGGTGCGTGACTAATTCTTCGGCAGACATTTCGTCCATCCAGGCACGTAGCTCAAGAGCGCCACCCACGCCTACATCATAGGGCGTGAGCTTTCTATCCAAAATATAGCTGCGCCCTTCAGGAGTGGCAACTACATCTTCCAACAACTCATGGATATACATTACCTGTATGTCATAATCCTCCCGCATCAGTTTGCCAAAAATGTCATGATCTTCTTGCGCCTTATGCGTCCAGATCACATCATCAAAAAGCAACTCCTTGCAATTGGATGGTGTCAGTCTCCGCATTTCCAATCCCGGACGATGGACGATGACCTTGCGCAGTTTGCCCACTTCTGAGTGGACGCCGAATTTTGACATAATTCTCCTTTCAGGATCGGAGTCCGAAGTCTCCAGACTTTGGCTATCAAAATCTGGAGATTTTGAACTCCGCTTTCTTTATAGTATACGCCCGCCTCGCTCTCGATTTGGGCTTGATACCGTTAAAAATTCATCATTCCGCATTCATCATTCACCGTTTAAAACTTCCCCGATCACCTTCAGTGCAAAATCAACTTCTTCTTTGGTAATAACAAGCGGTGGCGCAAAACGGATTGTATGTGTGTGGGTCTCTTTGCAGAGTAAACCTTTCTTTGCCAACGCTTTTACAAATGGCTTTGCCCCACCGGCTTCAGGCTCAAACTCGATAGCGATCATTAAACCACGCCCACGAATTTCCTTGACATGCGGTGGCTCAATCCTGTGCAATCCTTCAAGAAAGTGCTCGCCCATCTTGGCGGCATTTTCAACCAATCCCTCTTCAACCAAAACTTTCAACGAAGTACGCGCTATTGCAGCAGCCAGCGGATTCCCGCCAAAGGTGCTGCCATGCTCGCCGGGATTAAGCACATCCATCACTTCACTGTTGGAAAGCACCGCCGAAACTGGATAAAAACCACCAGAAAGGGCTTTGCCGATCAAGGTCAGGTCGGCTTCGATGCCCTCGTGTTCTTCTGCGAGCAATTTTCCCGTGCGTCCCAAGCCGGTTTGGATCTCATCCAAAACCATGATGACGTTATTTTCAGTACAAATTTCACGCACAGCTTTGAGATAACCATCGGGAGGGATATTCACGCCAGCTTCACCCTGAATAGGCTCTATCATCACACCAACTGTATTTGGGGTGATCGCAGCTTTCAACGCTTCTGCATCGCCAAAGGGGACAGCTACAAAGCCCCCGGGGAAGGGACCAAAACCCTTGCGAGAATCTTCATCTGAGCTGAAGCCGACAATGGAGATCGTCCGTCCATGGAAGTTATTTTCGCAAACGATGATCTTTGCCTGATCTTCGGGCACGCCTTTGACCGTGTATCCCCATTTACGCACAACTTTGATCGCACTTTCGACAGCTTCCGCACCGCTGTTCATGGGCAGAACTTTATGTGAATTGGTCAGTTCGCATAATTCCTTGTAGAAGAGCCCCAATTGATCGTTGCGAAAGGCACGCGATGTCAGCGTCAGTTTACTCATTTGCTCTGTTACGGTCTTCATGATCTTGGGGTGACAATGACCTTGATTCACCGCCGAATATGCACTCAGGCAATCCAAATAGCGCTTGCCCTCAACATCTTCTACCCAAACACCGCTGCCTTTGGTCAGGACAACATCCAGTGGGGCGTAGTTATTAGCGCCGTATTGATTTTCCAGATCGATATAATCTTGTGTTTTCATTCAGAAGCTCCTTGGCATGAAAAAAGGTTAAAAAAAGCCCGATTTAGTTAAAAATCAGGCTTTGCTCAGACTACAACGACTTCGCTTGCTATCGCAGGTCATCTTTTCAGTATTTGTGGCTGCTAATACCCCTGAGCAACCATATTTTTCCAAGATTGTAAACGAGATTGGCTACTTCGTCCACTCTGATTGTTAGCGTGTTAGCGTTAAGTAGTAATGTCCTCTTTCCCACAAGTTAAAATGTCCCCTTTTGGAAAAAAAGGAGGCATTGGATGGAGTTACTCTCAATGAGCAAGAAAGAACTCAGTCGCGTCGAAATAATGGAGCGCATAAAAACAAAAACAATGACACAAAAGAGAGGAGCAAAAGCACTTGGTCTTAGTGTACGTCAAGTTAGACGGTTACAGAAAAAGTACAAAGAAAATGGATCGGCGGGCTTGGTCAACAAAAGCCGCGGAAAGCCAAGTAACAACCGCTTGCCTTCTGAAACAAGACAACGAGCCATTGATCTGTTGCATAGCCTTTATGCAGATTTTGGTCCGACCTTTGCTCACGAAAAGTTGGTCGAAAACCATGGGCTAAAACTCTCTTCTGGAAGCGTTCGCCAAATTATGATCAGAGAGAATTTATGGATTCCTCGCAAGGCAAAAAAGATCCTTGTTCATCAAATACGAGAAAGGCGAGCCTGTGTTGGTGAGCTTGTTCAGATTGATGGTTCTCCGCATCGCTGGTTTGAAGATCGAGCCTCCGCCTGCACGCTCCTTGTCTTTATAGACGATCCAACTGGCAAGTTGGGGGAATTGCGATTTGTAAAGAGTGAAAGTTTCTTTAGCTATGCGGAAGCCACCAGAGGCTATATAGAGCATCACGGCAAGCCTGTAACCTTCTACAGCGATAAACATGGCATCTTCAGGGTCAATCAGCCCAGCGTAGGGGCAGGAGAGAACTTGATGCAATTTGGGCGAGCCATGCAAGAACTGGAGATATCAATTATCTGAGCAAATACGCCGCAGGCAAAAGGGCGTGTAGAGCGAGCAAATCTAACAATGCAAGATCGCTTGGTCAAAGAAATGCGGCTACAGGGCATCTCTAGCATGGAAGAGGGAAATGCCTACCTCCCAGAATTTATGGAAGATTTCAACCAGCGTTTTGCGGTCGCCCCGCGTAGTGATCATGACGCTCATCGCCCGCTTTTGTTGACTGATAACCCTGACCAAATTCTCACCTGGCAAGAGACGCGTATGCTCTCTAAAAACTTGACCGTTCAATTCAGAAAAGGGTAGTGGCCTTAAGTACATGATGCAGCCATAATTTCAAGATTGTATTCAACGATA
>CAZOOX010000197.1:0-5662 GCA_964581545.1 uncultured Anaerolineaceae bacterium | reverse complement strand
GGATAAAATCATGGGCATTTGCCGCTTTAGCCGCTTCGACAACGTCTTCGTCGGTAGCATCCAGCCGCCCGTAGCGGATATTGTCTATAACCGAGCCAGAGAAAAGGAAGGGGTCTTGCGTGACTGTCCCCATCTGGGAGCGGAGGCTGTGCTGGGTGACATCCCGCAGATCGTGGTCGTCGATGGTGATCTTGCCTGCGTTCACGTCGTAGAAACGGGCGAGTAAGCCGACGATAGTCGTCTTTCCTGCGCCGGTGGGACCAACGAGAGCGATGGTCTCGCCGGGAGAAGCGTCCAATGAAACGGTATCAAGCACAGACACGTCTGCATCGTAAGCGAAGCTGACGTCTTCAAAGCGTACACGCCCCTCGATGGCAGGTATCTGCTCAGCGCCATCATCCAGTTCGATCTCCTTATCCAAAAGAGAAAAGACACGCTCGGCTGCTGCAAAAGCAGATTGGGCGATCGTCCACATTTGGGCAACGGTCTGGATGGGACGGAAAAAATTCTGGACATACTGAACGAAAGCCACAACCGTACCGATGGTGATCGCGCCGCTGATAGCGAGAAACCCTCCATAGGCTGCGACAATGGCAAGATCGAGAGTAGAGAGAACTTCCATTGCCGGAGCAAAAGCAGATGTGACGGCATTTGCGCTGACGTTGGCATCGCGATTTGCGGCGTTGCGTTTGGCAAATTCACCGACATTGCGCTGTGTGCGATTGAAGGCTTGGGCAACTTTTACGCCCGAAACCTGCTCTTCCATTTCGGCAGAGACATCGCCGATGGTGGTGCGGGTTTTACGAAAAGCGCGACGCGAAAGGTGCGAAAAGAACTTGGTGATATAAAAGGCGAGCGGGATAACGACCAACGCCGCCAAGCCAAGCCGCCAATCGAGGGAGATCATGGCGACCATGATGCCGATTAGGGCAAAGGTGGAGCCGACCATTTGGGCGAGAGATTGACTGAAAAAGTTGTTGAGGGCGTCGATATCGTTGCTCAAGCGGCTGATAAGATCGCCTGCCTGGCTGCCTTCGAGATATTGCAAGTGGAGATTCTGTAACTTCTTAAAAACTTCATCGCGTAAATCGGCGAGGACTTTTTGCCCGGTCGTAGACATCGTGTAAATTTGAAAACGCATCGCCAACATGCCGACGGTGTAGACACCGAGCAGGGCGAGAACGATCCAGAGTAAACCTGTTTTATCGCCTTCTGCGATAGCGCCATCTACTGCGCGCCCGATGAGCATTGGTCCCAGCCCTTGGGCGGCGGCATTGATCAAAACAAGGACAAAGGCTGCCAAAACATATCTTTTATAAGGCGCGAGGTATTTGACCAAACGCCAAACGACTTTACCGGTATTTTGTGCTTTTTCTTCTTCTGTTTCTGCGATACGTCGCATTCCATGCATCATAATTTTGTGCTCCTGTGTGTTCCCAGTCTTGTGGTATGGATAAGGTAAAACGCTATGACTTTCTTGTGTTATTAGGGATTCGGTAATTGGGCATTAAGCAATCAGGAATTATTTTCCTCATCAGTTTCGTTGATATAAGGTATGGAGGCTTCCCGAACAGAATGATTTGCACCCGGTTCATTAGCTCCGCGTTTGCTGCATTTTAGAAAGGCAATATAGCCATTCAACATTCTACGAAGTTCCTGAATATCAGTATTAATTTTGTTATAAATTGGGGCAGGGAGATAGCCGAGTCTCTTTGTTAAGGTTAAGTGGCTAAAAGTCTCTTCAAGAGAGCCACGCGCAATATAGCAAAAGCGAACATTCTCTTGATAATAGAAACGTCCATAACCTTCAGCGATATTAGCGGGCACACTCTGGGCAGAACGACGCGTTTGGCTTGTCAACGCCCACTTTTCTTCTTTTGGAAAAGCAGGTGTGATTTCACGGCAAATTTCAGTAGCAAAATCTAAGGAACGTTGCCAAATTTGCAAAGTTTCTAAACCTCTTTCTTCTGTCATATGACTACTCCCTAATCACCTGATTCCTAAGTACTAATCCCTGTCTTTTCCACCGAATTGCGTCTCAATAATCTCCATATACAGCTCGCTCGTGCGCTGCAATTCTTCGTGCGTACCTTCGGCGGCAAGTTTTCCTTTGTCCAGCACCAAAATCTTGTCCGCATTGCGGACGGTGCTGATACGCTGGGCGATAACGAAGGTCGTGCGTCCCTTTTGCAATTCTTCAAGCGCTTGCTGGATCTTATATTCGGTTTCGGCATCCACGGAGGATGTCGAATCGTCCATTATCAGGATGCGTGGGTCAAGCAAAAGGGCGCGGGCGATAGCGATGCGCTGTTTCTGTCCGCCCGAAAGCCCCACGCCGCGCTCACCAACGACAGTTTCATAACCATCGGGTTGTTCCAAGATAAATTCGTGTGCCTGGGCAGCTTTGGCGGTGGTTTCCACTTCTTCAAGAGTCGCTTCGGGACGACCGTAAGCGATATTTTCGCGGATCGTGCCGCTGAAAAGAGTCGTCTCTTGCAAGACGATGCCGATCTGCGAGCGGAGCGAATCGAGGGTCACTTTGCGGACATCCTGCCCGTCGATCAAGACTTCTCCTTCGGCGACGTCGTAGAAGCGTGGGATCAGGGTGATGATCGAGGATTTCCCCACTCCAGTTTGTCCCAGGATCGCTATCGTCTGTCCGGGTTCAGCAATAAAGCTGAGGTCGGTGACAACATCGGATTCCGCACCGATATAACGGAAGCGGACATCCCGGAGTTCGACCCGCCCCTCGACTTTGGGCAGGGTCACTGCGTCAGGGGCATCTGTTACATCCGATTCAGCATCCAGCACTTCAAAGAGCCGTTGAGCGGAGGCTTCCGCCCGTGACATCATCGCGCCGATCATGCCCATCATGAACATGGGCATAAGCAGGTAGATCAGGTATCCAGTGAAGGCGACCAGCTCGCCGAGGGAAAGCGTCCCGTTAATGACAAAAAGTCCGCCCACACCCACGACGATGACCATGCCGAGATTTCCCATAAAGAAAACCAGCGGGAAAAAGGTGGTAAAAAGTTTGACCATCGAGATATTGGCATCGAGAAAATCCATATTCGCGGTGCCATAACGCTCGATCTCGTAGCCTTCGCGTGCAAAGGCTTTCACGATGCGCATCCCCGAAAGATTTTCTTGCAAAATGGTGTTGAGCGTGCCTAATTTCTGCTGAACGGTGCGTGACATGGGCATGATCTTTTTGACAAAAATCATGAAAATGAAAACCACGCCCGGGATAACTAGCATAACGAGTAAGGTCAGTTTCCAGCTCATCGTAAAGAGCATGATGAGTGTACCGATCAGCAAAACGATGGAGGAGACCAACATCACCAATCCGCGCCCAAGGAACATACGAACGAGTTCTACGTCGGAAGTCATGCGGGTCATCAATTTGCCGGTGTGCGAGCGGTCGTGATAGGAAAAACTCAGGTTTTGGAGTTTTTCAAAAATGCTGTTACGCAGCTCGTAGGCCACACCTTGCGAAGCAACTTCACCGAGATAGCCCTGCAAAAAGTTAAAAAGTCCGCGCACGATGGCGACACCAAAAAGAGCGATCACCACGCCCCAAACCACATCCATATCGAGAGCAGAGATGCCATCGTCGATCAGCCGCTGGAGTAATTTCGGCGAGACCAAATTTGCCGCGTTAACAAGTAAAAGGCTGAGCAACGCGCCCGACGTGGGTGGGAGGTATTTCTTTAGATATGTGAGTGTTCGTTTTATTCCTGTCATGGAAATTCCTTTATTCCGCTGAAAAGAAAAAGGCTTTATGCTAATTCTTCAATTGGCTGCGCTTCATCTTCTTTCTTCTTGCTCAACTTCATGCGTGTGATATTGAACGCGATAATTAAGATCAAAATAATAATTCGATAGATGGGTTTAACCGGCAGCAGCAATCCCACAGCCAAAATACCGATCCCAACAAGTCCATGTGATAGCCAGTTTCGCCAATCTTTCAGATAGGCCCAAATTGTCTCAAGTGCTTTTTTCATCGTTGTCTATTCCTTCTTTGTTTTTTATTGTTCGATACCTTCCCAAAAGAGATCAACCGCCATGTGGATATCTTCTTCTGAGAGAGGCCGGCCTTCTATTCCTTCAGCACGGTGTTGTTGCGCCAAACCATGCAACATGCCAAACATCATGGCTGCAGATTCTTTGGCATTGGGTTTCTTTTTAATTTCTTTCGTGGATTGTGCGTACTCTAGCGCGTCGACCAAAGGTTTGCTAAATGCCCGCATAAATTCTCCACGGTGATTTCCATGCCCTTTTAGATGCTTGGCATTTCTGCGCAGCATAAAGAGCGGCACATGTTGTCCTGCAATAACATCAATATATGCTTGCAGAATAGCGGTTATTCGTTCACGCGGGGATTCAATATTTTCCCCGGCGCGGGTCATTTTCTCTTGTAATACCTCGGCATGACGCTGCATCACCTCAGCAAAGAGGCTTTCCTTATTCGGGAAATGGTAATAAATAGCTGCATTCGTCACGCCGCATTTGCGAGCGATCTCCCGAATGGATGCAGATTTATAGCCGTGCTCGGTAAAAAGTTCTTCGGCTTTATCTAAAATGTGGTCGCGTCCAACACGTGGATGGGGGGACATAGATTTTCTCCGTTTTATATACTTACTGAACGTACGGTAAGTTATACTCCCCGCAGAGGAGAAAATCAAGAGGGTTCATGTTAGAGCTGTGTTAGAAAAAGCGTACCTTTTCGTGATCTGCCCGGTTAAGATTCATCTTCCAAATAACCCCGCGAAAAAGCCTTTTTTCTTTTGGAGTGATGAAATTCTGTTCTCGGCTGCCTGCCTATCTTCGGCGGACAAGATGAAAGCTTGTGCTGTTAGCATCTCCTCCAATTTTGGCAAAAACTCATTTTGTAATTTTTTCGACAGTTCATCCGAATACCAGAAGTGCTCTGTACCCAAATTTCTCTTCTCCCCCGTCGTTTTGTACATCATCAATGTGAGCTAAGGTCACGAAAATCAAATAGCCATGCGAGATTAATTTCATCTTTGATAAAACTTGCTTTATATCCAGTTCCTGATTCTGCAAAGCCCATTCCTGTCAGGATAACCTTTATTACTTGCAGATAAAGGCTATGCAGATTTCCCATCTCGTCGCTGTGTTTCTTTCTATTATCTTTTGGCATGATACGCTCTCCCTTTTAGCTTGCTCACGACTTACGACATCATCGCAGCTTCAGCTTTTCTCTCCACATATTGCCCCAATGTACGGATCCCATCAATGCCCCGCAAATATATGATCTCGTCATAATCGGTTGTAAGTTTATATTCCCAACTCACCGGTCTTCTGCTTCTGCCGTAAATGGGGAAACCTTCCACCTTATAAATATCTTCCCACAGGAGAACCCTATCCCCGCGCCAAGTGCCCACGATCAAACCATCCTCGTAAAGGTGTATGCGATATTTGATATGCTGGTAGTAAAGAAAGCCGAGGACAATGGCGATCACGATGAATACCCCCGCCAAGATGAAAGCAATCCGGATTGAATCCTGCCGAAAACTGTCGCTGAGCACCTCGCTAGGTGGTTGCAGGGATTTATTGATGCCCGTAATAAATTCGATGATTGCTAATAAAACACAAAAAATCGCCACCCCTAACATAGCTCTGCCCGGAGCAACGCGCG
>CAZOOX010000196.1:0-5813 GCA_964581545.1 uncultured Anaerolineaceae bacterium | reverse complement strand
AGTACAACTTTGAGGGACAAAAAGCTATCGAAATAAATTTGAAAAATCTTCAAAATTCCTATCCCCGCCGCAAGCGGACGGGGTATTACGGAATTTTGCCCCTACGGGTACAGATTTTTCTTAATGCTCGGAACCCTCGTAGCAAGCTACGGGGTATTCAGAGAAGAATAACCCCTTTTGTGAAGAGAAGTTACTCTTTTTGAGCCTTGTTTCTTGCTTTTCGGCTTTCTTTCCTGTTTGGATGAAAAACCGCTTCTCGCGCCTGCGCCCGAAGCGGAGCGAAGTGGTGTGCTTCAACGTGTCTCCGTTAAACGCGATTGTTCAAGAAGCATCTTTTGTATTCGCCCCCTCTGCCCTGTCGGGCATCTCCCCCAAATTCTAAGTACGGAATTTAGGGGAGAGTGAGACTCTGGTGTTTTTTTTGGGCTTTCTCTGAAAAAACACATTCTTTTTCTCCCCCCTAAATGCGAAGCATTTGGGGGGGATGCCTGGTTATTACTTCTTCACCCTCTTCCACAACAGTTTAAAGACATCGTCTACAAAGGGGAAACCCAAAAGCGCACCAAGGAAAGAGCCTATTGCCCCGATCTTCTTGGCGGGGCTTGTGCTGATAATGCCAAAGAATTTTGTAGCGCGGATCTCGATGATCTGCGCCGAAAGCGTTTTCACGCTCTCCTCACCACCATCTTTGGGGATGAAACGCAAATAAAGCCAAACCGTACCCCTATATTCACCCACATCTTCTGCGCTCAGACTCCAATAAAAGGTAACCGATTCCCCAGGCAAAAGTGGTTCACTAACGGTTTCAGAGGGTATAACCTGCAAGCCTGCCATATCCAAACGGGATTCGGCGATGATATTATGCGTTTCATATAGATTGGGGATCTCAACCACTTCGCCAACAACTTCGTTGCCTTCAATTTCAGCTGTAGGGATGATATTACCAAGATCATCCACCTCGAGGGTCAGGCGAACAAGGTCAGCATCACCAGCACGAATTTTGGGCGGGAATTCCAATGTCAAACGGCGTTGCTCCGGGATGCTGGGGATCGCTGTCGCTACCTGTGTTGGAATGGGCAAGTCCTGGGTCATGGTCGGCATCGGGGCTGCCGTTGGGGCTGTAGACCCTGTAGGTTCTTCCTCGGCTGGCTCCTCTGCCGGAGCCTCCTCCGCAGGAGCTTCTTCGGCAGGGGCTTCTGGGGCAGGCGCTCCTGCCAATGGGGCTGCACCACAAGCGGGGAGCAGGAAGAGCAGCCCTAATCCTAGAAAAATAAGAACCAGTTTTCTCGGCATCTCAAACCTCCCCATAATAAATGAAGGCACTCGGCGTTGGGAGTTGTAGATCAGCAGGTGGGATGGGCAAAACACGACTCTCGACCAAGGTTGGCATGTATGCCCAGATCAGCAAGCTCAATGAAATGAGCAAAAGCAAAATAGCGAGGGCAATGCGTATCTTTTTCATGCTTTGATTATACAAGATTTTTTATGTTAGAATTCTTCCATAGTTCACAATTTCATACTGCCCAGGGGCACACCCAGTTGTCAAGGTACAAGCTTTTTGCTTTCCTTGGCAATTTTTTGTTTTAGGGGTGCTGCAATAAAAAATAAGGAGAAAAAAATGCCCGAGTATTTGCCCGAACCTTTCCGTATAAAAATGGTTGAGCCTATCCGTCTCTTGGATCATGAAGCGCGAGAAAATGCACTCAGAGAAGCGGGCTATAACGTCTTTGCCCTCAAAGCGGAGGATGTCTTTGTAGATATGCTGACCGATTCCGGGACGGGTGCAATGAGCCAGTTCCAATGGGCAGCCTTGATGACAGGGGATGAAAGCTACGCTGGCGCACGCTCTTATTTTCGGCTTGCTGAGGCGGTAAACGACATCTTCGGGTTCAAGCATTGGCTCCCCACCCATCAGGGTCGTGCCGCCGAAGGGATATTGAGCGCCCTACTCGTCAAAGAGGGCCAATATATCCCCAATAATATGCATTTTGACACCACCGATGCCAATATCCGCTCTCGTGGGGGTAGACCAACCAATCTGGTCATCGACGAAGCCTACGACCCCACCAATCTACATCCCTTTAAAGGGAATATGGATATAGAAAAGCTGAAAGCCTTCATTGAAGAAACTGGCGTAGAGAATATCCCCTTTGGGATGATGACCGTGACCAATAACGCCGGCGGTGGGCAGCCCGTTTCAATGGAAAATATGCGCGCTGTTGCCGAGGTCTATAGATCCTATAATATCCCCTTCTTCGTTGATGCCGCCCGCTACGCAGAGAATGCCTATTTCGTGAAGATGCGTGAGCCGGGATACGAAGACAAATCCCCCACAGAGATCACCAAAGAGATGTTCGCCCTCGCCGACGGGATGACCATGTCTGCCAAGAAAGATGCCATCGTCAACATTGGCGGTTTGCTCTGCATGAACGATGATGAACTCTTCCAGAATGCGCGCAACGAGTTAATTATGCGCGAAGGTTTCCCCACTTATGGCGGCCTGGCCGGACGTGACCTCGACGCAATGGCCGTTGGGCTGCGCGAAGGATTGGATGAAGATTATCTCAAATCCCGTCTTGGGCAAACTTCCTACCTGAACGAAAGATTGATCGAAGCAGGCGTTCCCGTTATCCAACCCGCGGGCGGACACGCTGTTTATCTCGATGCCGGGAAAATTCTGCCCCATCTTTCACATGCCGAATTCCCCGACCAAGCCCTCGTTGTAGAACTCTACCGCGAAGGCGGCATTCGTGGCGTGGAACTTGGCTCGGTCATGTTCTCCTACGAAGACCCCGATAGCGGCGAAATGGTCTACCCCGACCTTGAATTGGTCCGCTTAGCCATTCCCCGCCGTACCTATACCCAAAGCCACCTCGACTATATCGTCAAGACAGTCAAAAAGATCATTGCACGAGCAGATGAAATTTGCGGCTATAAATTCACCTACGCCCCGCAATTCCTAAAACACTTTACGGCAAAGTTTGAGCCTTTGTAAAGAGAAGAGAGTGGAATAAAAAACGCCGAAGTTTTTAAGACTTCGGCGTTTTTTAGTTTATAGAATACAGTCCTAGAAGGTATGCACTATCAAATCAGGATTTTTGCGCTTCAGAGATCTGATATCTCCTTTTTTAACTTGTGTATCATAAAGGGTCAGACTTTGCAGGTTGCTCAGATTGGATAACGCACCCAGATCGCCCACTTGCGTATTATAAAAGGCCAGACTTTGCAGGTTGCTTAGATTGGACAACGCACCAAAATCGCTCACTTCCGCTCTATAAAAGATTAGGTCTTGCAAGTTGCTCAGTTTGGCCAGCACACCCAGACCGCTCATCTGAACATGAGAAAGGCTCAAGCTTTGCAAGTTGCTCAGTTTGGCCAGCACACCCAGATCGCTCATCTGAACATAAGAAAGGTTCAAGCTTTGCAGTTTGCTCAGATTGGATAGCACACTCAGGTCGCTCACCTGCATACCATCAAACCCCAGGTGTTGAAGATTGATTAGATTAGACAACACACTCAGATCGCTCACCTGCGTACCAACAAAATCCAAGCTTTGGAGATTGATTAGATTCGACAGAGCACTCACATCGCTCACCTGCGTACCAGAAAGATTTAACGCTTGTAGAGCAGACATAACTTTTTGTGCATATATATTTCGATCAAAATTCTCCCAAAGATCAAATAGCCTTCGGGAATATATCCCTTTCTGTCGCGCATAATTACCCAATATTGTCATAGCTCCTTGCGTGCCTATCCAGCCCAGGCAACGCATACTATTTTCACATTCTATCCCACTATAACTGGAATCAAACTTAAGGAAATCAATCACCAGATCACCCGCAGCTGCAATAGTCTTGGCTTCATCTTCATCCTGCGGAGGAAATAAATTTGAAAAATCTTCAAAATTCCTATCCCCGCCGCAAGCGGACGGGGTATTACGGAATTTTGCCCCTACGGGTACAGATTTTTCTTAATGCTCGGAACCCTCGTAGCAAGCTACGGGGTATTCAGAGAAGAATAAAGCTTTTGCTTTTTGCACAACCAAACTTCGCAATTCTGGGGGTAATTCTACGGCTGTTTCCAAGCACCCCATGGCCAACAAACTTCCACGCATTCTTTCTTCTTTTGAAGCAATTTTCCTGAATGACGGTTTGATTAACCCCCGAATTATTTTTTCGCTTTCTTTGGGCCGCGCTTCTCCTACAGCCAAAATGATCGTTTCTCGCCATTGATCATCTGAACTATTTTTTAGCAAAACACCAATATTATTATTGCGAACAGCAGCTTGTGCTGCCAAAAATTCCTGAAAAGTGCGATGTGTAAAATCAATCCTCCCTGTGACCGGTTCCCGTAAGAGATTTGTCCGTTCTACAAAATATCGCCGAACTCCTTCTCCGGTTACATCTTCAAGACGCATCACAGGCAAATTATTTTCAAAATGATCATCTGCTTCTTCTGTCGTCACATCAGAATATCCATTTGACATGAGCCAATAAGCAAATTTTTGCACTAGACTCAGCTTTTGCTTGTATGCCAAATCTGGGTAGTCTTCCCCCAGATCAATCTTGCGCCCTTTCTCACGGCGATCCAAGAGCATTTCCACACACTCTTCGTAGAGTTTGTTTCGATCAGAAGGCAGATTCCGTTGGCGTCCTCGATATAGCGCACAAATCATGGAACACAAAAGAGGGCTACTTGCTAATCTGCGAAGGTCGGGACGATCACGCAAAAGTTTCTTTAGCAAATCAGGATTTTCTTCAATTTCTTGGCGATCTGCTGGATCAACGATCGTTCTGTGAAGCGCTTTGTGCCAATGGTCTATAAAACTATCAATATGAGAAATATCCATTGCCTGTAACGTTGCATCAGCGAATTTGGTTTCCTCGATCCAGGCTTGCCAGTCTGGCCAGTGTTCAACTTTAATAGCTGCGGGTCGAGAAGTGAGAATATATCGTGCCAACGGATAAGTATCAACCAATTGCTGTAACGCTTCCAGCATTGCTGGACGCTGCTTTGAGGGCAATTCATCCACGCCATCTACCATGAGAACTGCACGCCCTGTCTTAAATTGCTCATGAACCCATCCAGCAGGCATATCCCCAACAACCATCCCTGCTAATTTCTCAGGGAAGATTTCAGGTTTTGGAAATTCTTGTCCCACATACTCTCGCAAACGGATAAAAAATGGCACAGAATTATTCCAGCTAGCCAAATGAGGAGGAAAATCGCCGTGAGCAGAACGAACAGCAATCCACTGTAGTAAAGTGCTCTTCCCTGAACCTGCCTGCCCCCTAATCACTACTTTGCGGGATTCAGCCAATATCCGGTCAATTGGCCCTGAAATGCGTTCTTCTCTTTCTAGAGTTTTCAGTTCATCTCTATCAATTTCAGCGTGATGAGCCTTCTCTAACTCAGCATAAAACCTATCTTCCTCTTTAAGTCTCTTGACTACACCTGAAGCTCCTTGATGGCTGGCATCTAAACAAATATACGCAACACTTAGGCTTTGCTGGCGAGTATTATCGTCCATGCGCGGTAAGCCAAAAATCTCCATGCGATCGAGTTGTCGGCGTATAGCCGCTTTATATTGTTGCTCAAAGCGTTCAGCATCTTTAGTTGGTTTTTCTTGCAATTGAAGAACAGCATCGAAGATTTGATCTAGGTCTTGGAGGACATTAGCAGAATAATCACGCTCAAACCCCGAAAAGTCAGTAGCAACTTTAGTGATTGCATTACTGACTTCTTCTAGCATACGATTATAATGCGTAAAACGGTGAAAACGCACACCTTAAACGGTCGATGTCGCACAGTCA
>CAZOOX010000195.1:0-5852 GCA_964581545.1 uncultured Anaerolineaceae bacterium | reverse complement strand
ACCTTTGGCGGGGATCAGTGATGCCATCGAAAATTTGATCTCGTTTATCCTTCTGGCTTCCCCATTGGATTTCCCCAATTGGCTGGCAATCCCTTATTCAGCTGTAGCTGTGATCAAATTCGGCTTTTGGACTATAGGCATGGTCTGGCTTGCTATATCGTTGGTTGCGCTGATTATCAGCTTTGTTGTGTCTAAAATAAAACAATAAACTCCGTTTCGGGTAGAGGGATTTACCACAGATAAGCACAGATGAAATGGATGGAAAGATCAAAAAAGTCCTGTTTATCCTATTTATCTGTGGTGAATTCTTTTCCGAAACCCGAGTTACTTCCGCTTGTGGGAGGAGAACAGAAAAGACGAAATCTATTTAATTTTCTCTACCGTACATTACCAAACTCAGTTTCTAGTTGAAAGAGAAAGATGGGCTGAAAGTCAACATTTCTTTTCAAGCAATGTTAGTATCTATGCTCGCTAGAACCCGATCATTTGCATACCGATCCCCAAGATCAGGCTCAATTCCAACCCCATCAGCATCATACTTAATCGTTTCGCATGTCCGTGAGAACTTAGCTGCCCAGCCTTATCTGCTGCGCGAAGCATAGGATAAAGCCGCCAGTAGAAAGATGCAATCGTGATAACCAAGGCCACCGTAGCCAAGATAAGGGTATTTTCAAGAGCAGTGAAGGCCAGAACAAGTACGAGAGCGACCACGATCATTTTCACCCCTGCCAACCAATTGACGAGATAACGCATCAGCATGTGCACTTCGGGGTCAGCTTTGGATTTCTCCCAGCCACTAAAGATGCAGGCGCCATTGAACTTACAGTTATTTTGCAGGAAGTACAACTCCAGCATATTCAGGCTTTCTATAAAAGCAAAAATGAGCAAAGTGATTTGAAGGGTTTTCATAAGTAACTCTCAAGAAAGATTATTATCTTCTATTACTTACGCAAATGCGCCCAAAAAGTTACAAGGCTCTTAAAGCAAAGATGCTCATCGAAAGATGAGCATCTTTTTATGATAATAGGATCGTTTACTCCTTTTTTCGGACTGCCTTCACCATTCTCATTAGCAGGAATAATAGTGCAGAGAGCAAGCCAAGCCCTATAAAGAGCCAGGTCAACGGGATCAGAAAGAAAGGCTCGCGCAAAACGCCCTGCGCATCTACTTCCTGACCGATCAGTTGATACGCGCCCCATGATAGAAAAGCACCTAAAAAGAATAGGATACTTGCCCAAGATGAAATCCGAATTGTCTTATCCATGATCAGAACTCCTTTTTCATTAGCAATTTTTTGTAATTATAAATTCCAGATACCTGCAATAGTCATCAAAATCTCTCAGGATCATTGGAAGGCTGCCTCATATCCTCTGGCATCAAGGTAAATGTTTTTCCAAAGCCGGCCAGATAACGCGCTGTCTCCAGCTTGATCTCGTACAAAGCAAAATCGCCTAGTTGAAAATTCATCTTTGCGAAGATATTAGCGATCAGAAATCGAGTTCTGTCACAAGGGCGGAATCACGTTTTCGGCGTGCTATGCGCCACGAGAAGAGACTATCTTCGTAGGTGGTGCGGATGCGGAAGGCGATGTATACTGCGCCAATAGCTGCCAGTAGCGCAATGAGCAAGTAGAGGGTACGAGCGCTCACGAAATTCGTTTCAAGAAGGGGAACAATGATCAAGGCCAGACCTGTGAGAACCGCGCTGATAAGTGATCCAAAAATATAAGCATAGTTTCCGATGAGCACGCGAACGCGTCCGCGTCGTTCTTCCGGGACGAGTGAATAGAGTGATTGGTAGAGGGGCATGTGCCATCCGCGATAAACGATCTTGGCGATAAAGAGAACGATAACCCCACTCAGGATAGATGGGAAGGCGAATGTGTACCCTACACAAAGCAATAATGTAGAGGGGAGCACCAGATAGCCAATTGCCGGGGAAATTTTGCCGAGAAGATTCTCTCCACTTGTCCATTGGAAAATAAGAGGGAGAAAAAGCAAAGCCAGATTGTAGATACTGTAAAGTGTCTGGAACTGGAAACCTTGTTCTGATGCGGCGTTAAGGCTGACATAGAAATTGTAGAGCAGAATGAGAAGGATGGCTCTTGTGAGTGCTACCAGCATGGCTACGTAGCGAAAGAAGGGGACTTGGCGAATAATCTCAAATGAGCTTTTGATATTTTCAAAGAAAGCGCTTCTCTCTTGAATTTGGACGGCTTCCGTTGGGATAGAAGTGCGCGTAAAGAGATAGTATCCGATCGCGTAGAGGATGCCGCTCCCGACCATGAGGGCAGAGGGGTTTTCGATCATACTTTCGCTGATGCCTACAAAACCTAGCAAGCCGGTAAGCGTAAAAAGGCTGTATCCCAGCAAGCGCCCGAGCAATTCTCCCGATGCAAGTATTGGAAAATATTTTTTTGCCTGCGTGAGGTTATATCGCTGGGTGGCAAAATTCCAGAAGACCATCGGGAAAAGGATCGCCTGCTGTGCATAGATCAGGTACATGACAGGGTAGAGTATTTTTGTAGACAGATCGAGGAAAAAGAAGAGAGCAAGCAGCAAATAAGTACCCAGCAGAAAAGCAATGAGGGTACGCATCATGGTGATGCGAGGCAACCTGTCGATGACCTGAACAACTACTGATGAAAGAAAGAAACTCAAAAGAAGTTTGCCACACCAAAGCCAGGGGAGATTTTCTATGCCCGTGTGCCCAACAAAGCCGGAGACGGCGATCACGTCAACGATGCCCAGCACAAAGGTGTTGACCAAGGAAGCACCTATTAAAATGAAGAGAATGCCTTTGTTCTCTACAAAAATATAGGAGAGCTTATCCAGCAAGCTTTCCTTGGCAGTGCTTTCTTTTTCATCTTCAATGGGTTCTTCTTCCTCGGTATAAAACAATTGACTTTCTATTATGCTTTCTTCATAGAAAAGCTTGCTGTCGATATCGTGCAGACTCCACCCTTTTTTGTTTGTCTGTTGCAATAAAGTATAGGTGTTTCTTATCTTTTTCACCCAGCCCTTTGCTTGCAATTCATCGAGGAGTATATCGGTTTCCTCAGGTGTGAGAGCCTTTTCCTGTGGGAATTCTGCTACAGCCTCTCTTAGTTCTTTTTCACTGAGCATTGGTTCGCGAAAAAAAAGCTTGAGTAAGGTTCTCTCTCCTGGATCCATATCTCCAAGGAGGTCGAAAGGGGTTATGCCGCTATCGGTATTTCTGCTCATCTAATTCTCCCGTGAATTTTTATCGTTCTATTAAACCTGTTCCATCAATGCACAAATCTCAAGCGGGATTCCCTTCTTTTCGTCCGCAACGAGCGTGATGGAATCTTGCTCACATTTATCAACGCATACTCCACACCCCATACATTTCTCGTAATTTACGCCCATCACGAAATCTTCCATTTCCAGTGCGCCGAACTGACAGTATTCCACGCAATTATCACAACTGATACACAGGTCTTCATCTATCTGTGCAATAAAGCCTGATGAAACCAACATCGGGTTGCCCGATTTATGTGAATTGATCGCACCACAGCAGCATTCACAGCAATTGCAGATAGCGTAGAAACGCCCAAGCATCGCGTCCTTGAAAAAGGCGTGATGCACGTGTCCCCGCTCATCTTCGGCTTTGAGAATCTCTATCGCTTCATCACGGGTGATCTCGCGGGAGCGGTCGGGGTGATGCTCACGGACAAAACTAGCAAATGGGTCTCCAACGATCAGGCAAACATCGATGGGCATACACGGATTTTCCTTTGCCACACGGCAGGGACAATCAAGGGCGAGGATATGTTCGGGGTTTTTCATCACGATGGAGCGCGCCCGTTTATAGGGAATCACTTGCTCAAGATCGGGGATATTGATCTCTTCGTTGATCTGAACAAGCTCTTTCGCCGTCTCAAGTGGAATAGCTTTCCCATGATAAGTCTCGGCCATCCCTTTGGTATCGGTAGCAAGTTTATTTTTAGGCTTGATCCCGAGGCGTTTTTTTAACGCGACATATTTTTTTGCGAGGGGATGATCCCCTTTGCCAATCCCGATGTAGAGATAAGTCCAACGGCCATAAATATAGCCATGCAAAAAATCACGCCAGGAATAATTAGGCGTTTTTCGAGCTTCTTTAATGAATTCTTGCGTAGATTCTTTGATAAAGGGTATTTTCATAGTAGACCTCGTTTCTTTATGGGATTAGGACTTTCGCTCGGACAGGCGTGCGTCGCACCAAAACAATAAGAATATTCTCTTCGACAGAAAAAATGCTTGTCGATTAGTATCTGCCTGTCGAAGCTGGTCCGACGCACCCTTCTTTCTTGTTCAAAAGCGAAAGTCCCAAGGATAATCTTATTCTACGAGAACTTGCCAAAGATGATAAGAGCCCTTTCTCTTTGAATATCGGATATTTATCCTTGAAGTGGAGAAAATAAAAGCCTATCGCGAATAGGCTTTTGGATAATAATTATATTGCTGTTTTGTTACCCCTATTAGGCAAGAGCGATCAGTTCTACTTCAAGCATCCAGTCGGGGCCAACAAGAGCTCTAACCTCCACAAGTGAACTCGCCGGAGCCGATTCTCCATAATATTTTGAGCGAACTGCATTGAATTCTCCCAAGAGAGACATATCCGTGATATAGATGATCGCTTTGATGGCTTTCGCAAAAGAAGAATTATGCGCTTCAAGTATCGCCTGCAAATTCTGGAATACCTGCTCAGCTTGCGCGGTCATATCCCCAATACCGACAGTTTCCCCATTGATGTTTTGCGGGCCTTGCCCCGAAATAAAGAGCAAGTCTGAGCCACGCGATACAAGCGCTGCCTGAGAATATTGCCCACCTGGCACAGTGACTCCACTCGGATTACTCATCTTAACTGACATGTTCTTTTCTCCTTAAATTACTAGGTTACAGCTAATTGTTCATTCGAATACTCTTCGTAAATCTTCTCTTCAACGATCTCCCGGATCCGCGCGAGTGCCTGATAAATTTCAGTAAAAGTTGTATATAGGGGCGTGATCCCAAAACGGATATTATCCGGGGCGCGAAAGTCCGGGATAACGCGGATGGCTGGAGGGGATGATTCGATCAGGGCACGGGTGATCCGAAAACTTTCTGGATGCCGCAAAGAGACATGTGAGCCACGCTCTTGTTTTTGGCGTGGTGTGCCCAACGAAAATCCTAGCGGCTCCAACCACTGATCTGCCAAAAAGATAAAATACGCCGTCTGCCGAAGGCTTTTCTCGCGCAGCTTCTCCATCGAAGCTTCCAGCAAAATATCTACAGCCGGTTCAACTGCCTTCATCGATAACATCGGCGGTGTCCCAACTCGATAACGTGAAATGTCTTTCGCCGGAGAAAAATCAAGATCAAAATCAAAAGGTTTTTCAGAGGCAAACCAGCCCCACATAGGCTGCATCAGCTTTTCTTGTAAGTCACGACGTACGTATAAAAATGCCGGAGCACCTGGCCCACCATTTAGATATTTATAGGTGCAGCCCACTGCTAAATCAACATTGCAGCCCTTCAAGTCAAGGGGAACAGCTCCAACAGAATGACTCAAATCCCAAAGCATCAACGCGCCCGACTGGTGTACCATATCAGTCACTTTTTTCATATCGTACATAAATGCACTTTTAAAAGCAACGTGTGTCAGGCTGACCAGTGCGGTATTTTTATTAATAGAGTCTTGAAGAGCCTCAGAGGAAATACGAATACTATCTTCTGAAGAAATGAGTTTCAGTTGATGTTTCTTTCCAAATAACTTAATAATGCCCTGCAAAATATAAAGATCGGAGGGAAAGTTGATAGTCTCCCTGTTAAGTGTTGCTAACAACAGGGACTGGAACAGATAGCAAC
>CAZOOX010000194.1:0-6012 GCA_964581545.1 uncultured Anaerolineaceae bacterium | reverse complement strand
TAAATTCTTTTCGTTCAAGCTCTCATTCTAGTCATGCCAGCAATTCCAAGTTTGGATGATTCTACCCTTTCAGGGCACAGATGCGAGGCAGTTTCACCGCCAAAGCAGTCTTTTGCTGAATGTGAGACCGCTTCGTCGCACATCCGCAAATACGGCGAGTGCAGGGTGCATGCTCCTCGCGGAGTCATATTTGGAATTGCTGCTAATCATGCATTTTGATTGACGACTAAAGAAGCCCTGTGATAAAATCGCTCCGCTAGTGCGCCCCCATCGTCTAGTGGCCTAGGACATGGCCCTCTCAAGGCTAAAACGGGGGTTCGAGTCCCCCTGGGGGCACAGCATAAGAAGACATGCTTAGGCATGTCTTCTTTATTTTATCCAAAAGAGCTTCTCGCAGTGAGAAGCTCTTTTACTGTGACCGACCTGGGACTCGAACCCAGAACCGATTGATTAAGAGTCAATTGCTCTGCCAAATTGAGCTAGTCGGCCATGCGGGGAAAATTATACCGCAAAGGGATGCACTGTCAACAAAAAATTTGCTCATCATTTTCATTCACTGTATACTAGCTACAGATGTAGAAATGGAGTTTTATGATGAACAAATTTCGCCTTACTTTGATCATTTTTAGCTTTTTGACATTACACTTGGCAGGCTGTGCGTTTGCACCTAAAGAGGTCGGCACACCAACACCAAATCTTCCTCTACCTACACCAATCCCAACACAAATTAGCTACAGCAATATGGCCGTGATCTTGCTGGAAGAGGGCGAAGAGTTTGATATTCACCTTTCAGCAAATCAAGAGAGTGCAATGATCGAGAGCATTGATGCAAACACGGTTGCGATCCCGTTTTTGGGAAAGAAAGAATTTGTTGATGCTGAAATGTGGGTTGAGATTCAAACATCCACAGGGGAGGCAGGCTGGGGCCAAGCACGATACTTAACGGAACATATCCCAGCTGATGTTTTTTGCGTAGATCCAGATATCCTTTTTTTATTAGAAGATTTGAAAATCGCTCTTCAAAATAAAGATGGCGATTTATTTGCATCTCTGGTCAGCCCCACACACGGTTTAGATTTGCGTTACTATCGCTACGGCACAGTGGCAAATTACACGCCCGCAGAAGCCGCTTGGGCATTTAGTAGCGATTACGCTGTCAATTGGGGCAATGAACCGGGAAGCGGGTTTGAAAAGATCGGCACTTTTAGTGAGATCCCCCTACCAATGCTCCTGGAAGTTTTAGGAGGAAATCATGAGCGTTATTGCAACGAGGTCGGAATAGCAGCGACCTTTGCACCCAAGCCTTGGCCTTTTGAATATAGCAACATCAACTTTTATCAGCTTTTCAAGCCCGGCACAGATGAATTTGGCGGCATGGACTGGCGCTCCTGGCTCGTGGGCGTGGAGTACATAGAAGAGGAGTCCTATCTCTTTGCTCTAATCCATTTTGAATGGACACCTTAGCCCTATTTTGTTAATTGCACAGCCAAATTATAGGAAACATAATGCAAGATAGTATCTCCTGTGGGGAAAAGGTGCAAAGTATAAGGCGCACTGACAAAAAGATATAACTGCAATTGATGGCGCTGCCCACAGGTGATATTGGGCCAGCTTTGCAGGGTGACAGCGTTTTGGAGCAATTCCAAATTTAGCTTGCCACTTCCAGAACAATCAACAACCACAGAGACGATTTGCTCTTGCCCCGTTTTTCCTTCAAGAGCAAACTTCACCCAGTCATCAGAATCTCCTTCTGGAGATGAAAGATCATTGCTGTAATTCAGATAAGGTATTGATGCATCTGAAAGCGTGATATTAATGGCTGGTGATTCGGCGGAATCACCATCAGGAGGAGCTGTAGCCAGGATAGCCGTAGGCTCTGCAGTGACAATAGGAGCGCTCTCCGTTGGATTTACTTCCACTATTTCTCCCCCTTGGGGGGCAGCATTAATAACGGGCACCCCGGAAGAATCTGATACTTGAACAAACTGCGTCGTTATCCACCCTTTTCCTGTTGAGCTTTCCGGGAAAAGGATCATCCACCATTTATTGGAAGGGTCTTTTCCTACAATTTCCACTTTGGCAAAAATTTCAATCGTGCCTACTTGCTCACTCTCGGTAGAAGGTGCGCTGCGCACATTAAGCTGAGATGTTGTTTGCCCTTCAACAGGCGCAACAGGTTCTGTAGGCGAGATGGCTGTTACTGTCGGTGAAGGGATCGCGGTCTGTGTTGCAGGCAATGTCGCCGTGATCACAAATATCTGCGTAGGCGAGGGCGTAGAAGCAGGTGTTGCTGGTGCAACCAATTCTGGGCTGCACCCTGCTCCTGCAAAAAACACAAATAAGACAAGGGAAAAGGCTAATCTGCGTGATGAAGTTTTTTTCATAGGCTTATTGTACCTAGACTTCATTAGATTTGACAAAAGCAGATTCGCATATATAATCCTTATTGCAAGTTTTTGCAATAAGGAATACTTATGAGCTGCGAAGGAAATTTCACCAAAGAACTCAGCGAACGTGGGTACCGCATTACCCCTCAGCGACGAGTTATTCTACACATACTTTTCCATGCCAATGCACACTTAACCCCAGCAGAGGTTTATGAAGAAGCCCGAAGCTCTCTACCCGGTCTCACCGAAACAACTGTTTACCGCACACTAGAATTCTTGACACAAGTTGGTTTGGCGCAAGAAGCCTTTAGCAAGAAAAGCAAGGCTGCTTATCAAATCAGTGACTATGCGCATCATCATTTGATCTGCCGACAATGCGGTAAGGAAGTTGAGATCCCACACATCAAAATGAAGCCCCTCTGTGAAGATATAGAAGCCGAAACCGGTTTTCAGCTTATGCAAAACCATCTCAGCTTTTTTGGTTTATGCCCGACCTGCCAAAAGAATTAGGAGAAAAAATGCTATTTTCCCCCACCCCACTACATATCCCCGACGGATTTTTGAGCACAGTTGTTTCGCTTATTTCATGGGCGATCACGATCGCAATTTTATCTGCCGCAGTAAAACGCACTGAGAAACTAGACGAGAAACAAGTCCCGCTAATGGGTATCATGGCAGCATTCATTTTTGCCGCCCAAATGATCAATTTCCCCGTTGCAGGAGGCACATCTGGGCATTTGCTCGGTGGTGCTCTGGCAGCAATTGTTCTTGGGCCTTGGGCTGGAATGTTGGTCATGACCGCTGTGATCGGTGTACAGGGATTATTGCTTCAAGATGGCGGCTTACTGGTGATGGGCGCGAACATTCTTAATATGGGCTTGCTCACTGCCGCAATCGGCTTTGGACTCTACAAAATAGGAGAAGGGCGCAAACGCACTCTCAAACTTGGTCTCGCCGGTCTTGGCGCGTGGCTCTCTGTGATGGGTGGCGCACTAACAACATCCCTGCAACTTTGGTTAAGCGGCACCGCCCGCCTGGACATCGTTCTTCCTGCAATGCTCGGGGTTCATGCTCTGATAGGAATCGGAGAAACGCTCATTACAGTTAGCGCACTCGCGTTCATTTTCAGGACACGCCCCGATTTGCTCGAGCAAACCGAGGGTCCCGCACGTGGCGGGCGCGGCTGGATCTTTGTTGGCGCGGCAATCTCCCTCTTCGTTTTGATTCTCTCCCCTCTCGCATCATCCAATCCCGACGGATTAGAACGCGTTGCCGGTGATCTGGGATTTTTAGCACAAGGAAAAGACGCGCCTTTTTCTATCCTGCCAGATTACACGCTGCCCTTCTTGGGTGAAGGCGCATTCTCAACCATTGCTGCGGGCATCATTGGCGCATTGGTTGTTGCAATTCTCGTGTTCTTTATCGTACAGAGCTTGAAAGCAAAAAAGAAAAACCTTTAGGTTTTCAAAATAAAATATGCATTCAAACATCTTCGACCAATATCTTCATAGCAACAGCGCTATTCACCGCCTTGCACCGCAGGTAAAGGTCATCATCACCATTTTCTTCATTTTCTCAAATGCCTTACTTCCTGATGGCAACTGGCTCAGCTTTGGCATCAGTTGGACAGTTATTTTGTTGCTACACTTAATCGCGCGTCTAAGTTGGGGTTATACACTAAAGCGCTCTCTGATTGTATTGCCCTTTGCCCTTGCCGCGATCACCGCACTTTTTTCTGTGCCCGGAAAAACACTTGCGGTATGGCAGTTCGGTTCATTAGAACTTATGCTGACTGACGCGGGTTTGATACGCTTTTTGAGCATTCTTGTCCGCTCCTGGCTTTCGGTGCAAATTGCCATTTTGCTTGTCGCAACCACCAAATTTCCCGATCTAATTCATGCCCTTGAACACCTGCGCTTACCTAAAATGCTCGTCACCGTTATTGCTTTTCTTTACCGCTATATGTCTGTTCTCACTGATGAAGTGATCCGGCTCATGCGTGCCAGACAATCTCGAAGCGCAGTGCTCCCTGGCAAACGTGGCGGAGGGAATCTTCTCTGGCGCGCCCGTACAGCTGGCAATATGGTCGGGCAACTTTTCCTGCGGAGCTATGAACGCTCAGACCGCATTTACCATGCCATGCTTTCGCGCGGCTATCACGGACACCTGCGCACGCTCAATCAACATGAGATGCAAATAAATGACCGTCTCATTATCGTACTTGCCTTCCTTTTGATCGCTTCTTTACAACTTTTTGCCCACAGCATTGGATAAAACATGCCCCCCATCGTTCACAAAACACAAAGCACCCCACCTGATCTAGCAGAAAATAAAAGCGTTATCAATATTAAAGACCTGGAATTTTCCTACCCTGATGGACATGTTGCCCTGAACGATATTTCTTTGTCGATCCAGACTGGGGAAAAAATCGCGCTGGTCGGTCCCAACGGCGCAGGGAAATCAACTCTCATGCTGCATTTAAACGGGATACTAAGCGGCGAAGGCGAACTTGAAATAGGCTTGCTACCGTTAGATAAAGAGAATCTGCCCATCATCCGTTCTCTCGTTGGCTTGGTCTTCCAAAATCCCGATGACCAGCTTTTTTCCCCTACTGTTTTTGAAGATGTGGCTTTCGGGCCCCTTCACATGGGTTTAGCCGAAGAAGAAGTGATCGCCCGCGTAGAGGAAGCTCTTGCCCAAGTGGATATGATCGGCTTCGAAGAACGGCTTTCTCATCATCTCAGCACAGGGCAAAAAAAACGGATCGCCATCGCAACGGTGCTATCCATGCGTCCACAAATCCTTGTACTAGATGAACCCTCCGCAGGTTTAGACCCACGTGCAAGGCGAGGACTAATTAACCTTCTTCGCGAACTGCCGCTGACCATGCTTGTTTCCACCCACGATCTGCGCATGGCGAAAGAACTCTTCCCACGCGTGATCATTATGGACCAAGGAAAGATCGTTGCGGATGGAGAGACGGACATATTATTGGAAGATGAAACACTACTGGAAAAACACGGTTTGGAGAAGGTTTAGCCCAAGAAATATTTCCATAACGGGAGCAAGCTAAAAAGAAGGGCGGCCCCGTCCACGCATACAAAAACAGAGCTACCTTTTGGCAGCTCTGTTTTTATTATTTACTGGATATTTATAAAATCCTACTCAAATTATGCAAGTGACCATTTGATCAAATCTTTGGCATAAGTAGGATTGTGGATACCACTGCTGGCATCTTCTGGTGCCAAAAGAATGTAGTTCCACATTGCCTGAGCTTTGGCTGCTTCGTAAACATCAACAACGGGGGTGACCATCGTGGTACATACCTTCAGCTTCGAGTTTCTGGTGAAGTAAAAAAAACAGACGGTTATCATTAAAAATTCTCATCTTATTTTAATGATAGACAAAATATACATATATTGTGTTTTTGTACCCAATGCTCTAAGTCACACAGGTTAGGTGATTAATTTTATAAGACAAAAACCACCTAGTTAGTTTTATTGCGGAGTGCGCCCAATATGACAACAAAGAGGAAGCAATGCCTCCTCTTTGTTTTGCATCAATTAGCTTTTTGATAGTCTCCCTGTTAAGTGTTGCTAACAACAGGGACTGGAACAGATAGCAA
>CAZOOX010000193.1:0-6111 GCA_964581545.1 uncultured Anaerolineaceae bacterium | reverse complement strand
ACCAAAAACGCATCTCCGGTCCCATGCTCGACCGCATTGACATCCACATCGAAGTCCCGCGCGTGGATTTTGAAAAGCTCTCCGATAACAGACGTGGAGAATCGTCGGATGAGATTCGTACTCGGGTGGAGCAAGCAAGACAACGTCAACGTGAGCGATTTACCGGTTTAGAGAATGGGGTTATGACCAATGCCGATATGCGCGTCGCTGAAGTTCGTCAGTTTTGTGAACTCGATACTGAAGGACAACAACTCATCAAAGCTGCAATGACCCAGCTTCAACTCTCCGCACGAGCCTATCATCGTATCCTGAAGCTGGCGCGTACGATTGCAGATTTGGCTGGGGAGGAGAATATCCAATCCGCACATCTGGCAGAAGCGCTACAATATCGTCCCAAAGGGATGATATTGTAAATTTGTCTTATTATCCCCTATCGCCGGGCTCATAACCCGGAGGTCGCAGGTTCGAGTCCTGCCCCCGCTACTGAAGAAAAACGTCCTGAAAAGGGCGTTTTTTGTCTTAAAAGACATAAAATCAGCATTAAAACAGTGTTTTTGAGCAGAAAAAGTGATATTTCTAATTCTCTCAAAAAAGCACCGTAGACCACCGGGTTTTTGGCCCGGAGGTCTATGGCTTGAATTATGAGCATTTGCATGGAGCCTAACAATTAAAACGAAAGAAGACTTAAGATGGGCTAGCGGGGCTGATCCTCAGATTATATGGTATGAGACTTGTCTTGTTCTAAAACTTCTAATGACGATGATGTGATGCTGCTATAGGAATTGGATCAAGAGCCTAGCCGTTAACAGACGATTGTTCTATGTTTTTTCTGAATATCTCTCCCGTACTCTTTTGAGGTAGTTTATATAAAAAGAGAAGTGTATTGATTGGTCGAGGTGAGCGGATTTTTCTTTTTTCTGCAGAGAGGAAACCGCCGACTCCTATAGCATGAATGGGGAAAGTGCAATGTATTTTCCCAAGGTTCAAACAAATAACAAGAAAATATTTCATCAAATCCCTTTTTCCACTCATTTACCTTTGTTATATCTGCCAAAAAAAAAGATGCGATAATTAAATTAAATTTCAGAAAAAGCACCTGTATAATGACAAATGTAAATCAATACAAAGTTTGATTATTTCCCACCAAACGGAAAAGATATGACAGCCCTAACTACCCGGCAACGTGATCTGCTCAGAGTATTGCTAAAAGCTGATGCCCCAATGGGGGCGGAAGATTTGGCTGCGAAGACACGTTTGACTCCTCGCCAGGTTAACTATGGGCTAAAAGGGGTAAAGCACTGGTTGCTTCAACGCAATACTGAACTCGATATAACACCAGGAGTGGGGATAGCACTAAATTGCTCCGCAGAAGAAAACGAAGAGATACTTCAGAATTTAGCATCACTCACAGAAATGCAACTTATTCTTTCGGTAGGACAACGCCAGCAATTATTGGCATTGACCCTCTTGGTTGCAGACAGTCCCATGTTCCTCGCCGAATTGGAGACATTGGCACAGGTTTCTCGCTCTACAACGATCAAAGACCTGGATATTATCGCTGAGTGGGTCAACGAATATGGAATGACTTTAGTCCGCCGTCCAAATTTTGGCACAGAACTGAGCGGGACAGATAATATCCGACAGGAATTGATCGCTGCTCTATTATGGGGTGAGACACCTTTTGGCATACCACTAACTAGAATAACACATACAGAGGGTATCGTTTTTTCTTTACATGATGATGCCGCTTTACTTCCTCTGGTCAAGCAAAGTGATGAAATTCTTCAAAGCTGGAATATGGGACGCGTATTTGCACAAGTTGCCTATGCCGAGGCACAATTAGGCGGTCGTTTCACTGATGACGCTGTTCTACATTTAGCTTTGAGTTTTGCGATCCAAACGGATCGAGTCGAAACAGGGCATCACCTGGATATCGCATCTGAGAATATCGAATGGATGAAATCCCTTTCGGTGTGGGATGTCTCTCGGATGGTTGCCAAGCGTTTGGGTTGGAGGCTATCAGCAGAGTGGGGCGACACCAATATCGCCGGGATCGCCATGCACATTTTGGCAGCGCCACGTAATGAAAGATGGCCTGGCGACTTGGAATTGGATTCAAGGTTTAGCGATGTGATGGGGGAAGTGATGGAGCATATTGTAAAAGCCTACGAAACCCCGGAGATGGAACAAGACCGCACTTTACATGATGGTATTGTCAACCACGTTATTCCGGCCTGCCTCCGCCAAAAATTTGATCTATGGCACCCCTCCCCACCCTCAACAACAACCCTTTCTGAAAAATATACAGCAGAGTATGAGATCGCCAATGAATTGGCTGTTGTCATCGAAAAACATACTGCTGTGCAGTTACCCGATGCAGAGATCACTAATATCGCCGCTTTATTGCGCGCAGCACGTATTCGTATTCGCCCTTACCGTTTTCATCAGGTTATTATCGTTTGCCCAAGCGGGATGGCTACCGCACAACTACTGGTAGCTCGTCTCGAAGCCCGTTTCCCTCGTTTAGGACCCCTAAAGGTGGTTTCCTTGCGGGAACTGGATGCCGAGCAAATGAGTAGAGCCGGGCTGATCATCTCCACTGTTCCGCTTGCAGAAGAGATCACAAAAAAAATAGATGTTGTTCAAGTGCACCCTCTTTTATTGCCAGAGGACGTTGAAGCAATCACAGATTATCTGACTTGATGACATCCCCAACTTTGTTTACTAAATAACGTTCCGACCGTTATTTGTGAAAGGGATTAATTCCCAATTTTATTAAATTGCGGAGTTCTCCGCAAAAACTATTTTCATAAGGAGATATGAAATGAGAGAAAAACTGCAACGTTTAGGGGGCTTCTTAGCCGGAATGGTTATTCCCAATCTTGGCGCTTTGATCGCCTGGGGTTTGATCACGGCATTGTTCATCCCCACCGGTTGGACACCTAACGAGCAATTGAGCGAGATGGTTGGTCCGATGATCGTAACGCTTCTGCCTGTATTGATCGGTTATACCGGCGGTAAGATGATCCACGGTACACGTGGTGGTGTGGTCGGCGCAACTGTAACAATGGGCGTAGTTGTCGGAACCGATGTCCCGCAGTTCCTTGGCGGTATGATCATGGGCCCCCTCGGTGGTTGGCTGATGAAAAAGGTTGACGAGGCTCTTGAAGATAAGGTTCCCGTTGGTTTTGAGATGTTGGTCAACAACTTCTCAGCTGGCATCTTGGCGATGGTTGTTGCCATCTTCGGTTATTATGCCATGTCCCCTGTCTTGTCTGCGGTCAGCAATGCAGCAGGTGCCACCGTTGACTGGATGGTAAACGCAAAATTACTGCCCCTCGCAGCCCTTGTCATTGAACCAGCAAAAGTATTATTCCTGAATAATGCGATCAATCACGGCGTATTATCCCCCTTGGGTGTCGCTGCAGTTGAAGAAACTGGCAGAGCACTTCACTTCCTGCTCGAAACAAACCCTGGACCCGGATTGGGCATTCTCTTAGCTTTTTACTTTGCGGGTAAAGGTATGCTTAAAGACTCCGCACCGGGCGCTATGATTATACACTTCCTTGGTGGTATTCACGAGATTTACTTCCCTTACATTTTGGCTCACCCCATTATGATCTTGGCTGCTATTGCCGGTGGTTTCTCTGCTGACCTGTGGTTCTCTATTTTCAATGCAGGTTTGGTTGCTCCCCCTTCACCGGGTTCGATCTTTGCTTACTTGGCTGTGATCCCCAAAGGGCAGCACTTTGCAGTGCTCGGCGGCGTTTTGGTCGGCGCAGCGGTTTCCTTCCTCGTTGGCTCCGCCATCTTGAAAGTACGCCCTGTCCGTGAAGAAGAAGAAGCGGAAGAAGAAGATATGGGTGCAGCAGTACCCGGTCTTGGATAAGAGATAATTCCAATTCTACAAACTGGAGAGGTGATAGGCTCCTGTATTTGGAGCCTATCACCTCCCTTGAAAATCATTTAGGAGATTCTGATGGCAAATTCAATTCTCGCTTCTGAAGTAAACACTATCATTCTGGCTTGCGAAGCCGGGATGGGCTCGAGCCTGATGAGCGTCAACTCGCTCAAGAAAAAGCTCAAAAAGGCAAAAGTGGAAGGCGTAAAGGTTATTCATAAGCCCGCGCGTGATGTACCCGCCGATGCCAAACTCGTGATCGTCCATAAAGGTTTATCAAAGGTCGTTATGGGCAAAGTACCAGATGCTGTTGTTGTTACCTTTAACCATTTTCTTAATGACCCTGCTTTTGACAAAGTCGTTCAAGCCTTTGTAGATGGCACTGAGATCACAGCATAAGGCGGCTTAATCATGACAATTCTGGCTCTTGATCGAATCCAGGTACAAGCTGCTGCTGCTGAGAAGAAAGAAGCCATTCAAAAGGCTGGCGAATTGCTGGTAAAAAGCAACTGCGTTGCCCCCGCCTATGTAAATGGGATGTTGGCTCGTGAGGAAACTATGTCCACCTATTTGGGGAATGGCGTTGCCATTCCGCACGGACAATATGAGAACCGAGATGATGTCTTCCAGACCGCTATTTCTGTGCTACAACTTCCCGAAGGTGTGGAATGGGAAGATGGCGAGAAGGCACATCTTATCATTGGTATTGCAGCTTCCTCCGATGAACACGTAGGGGTTTTGGCTAAATTAGCCGAAGTCGTTGAAGATGAAGATTTGGTTGAAAAACTAAGCCAAACATCAGACCCTGAGTTGATCTTATCTGCTTTGGGTGCATAGTAAGGAATACTTTTCCTAAAAAAAGGCTGGTTATCCATGAAGCAACTAGAGATCACCATTCAGAACCCAACTGGCTTGCACGCTCGTCCAGCGAAAATTTTTGTAAATCTTGCCAAACAATATCAATCTGATATTCGTGTCTTTCACGGTGAGAAAAAAGCCAACGCCAAAAGCCTGATCTCGATGCTCACTTTGGGCGCGCAGAGCGGTAGCGAAATTCGCATAGAAGCAGATGGCGAAGATGAAGACACCGCAATTGTTGCCATAGAAGAAGCTATCGCAAGCGGATTGGGTGAGGAAGAACTTATAGAGCAGGTTGCCGCTGAAAGGGAAACTGCTAAAAAAGAAGAAAAAACTGTTAAAGGGAAGCAAGCTGAAAAGAAGTCCGAGGCGCCGCTTCCTGAAAATATGATCCAAGGCATTGCAGGTGCACCCGGGATCGCTATCGGATCTATCTATCATCTCAAACGGACAGAGATCAAAGTAGAAGAAACCTTTGAGAGTGAATCTGAAGAAAAAAATCAACTACAAGAGGCAATCGAGAAAGCGAAGGGGCAGGTAAAGCGTTTACACGCTCAAATGCTGGCACAAAAAGCCAGCAGCGAAGCCGCTATTTTTGATGTTCATTTGGAATTATTGGATGATGTTGAATTGCTCGATGCCGTTTTGGAGAAAATTAATCAGCAGCAAAGTGCGGCTCAGGCATGGCAAACTGCCATTGATGAGCGCGCTGAAGTAGTCGCAGGCTTGGATGACCCCTTGCTGGCTGCCCGCGCTGCCGACCTGCACGATGTAGGCTATCGCGTGCTGCGTATTCTGGTGGGTGTGGATGGTCCTGCCATTCGCTTCCCCGACCACCCCGTGATCGTTGTCGCCGAAGACCTGTCTCCATCGGATACGGCATCTCTTGACCGCGATAAAGTGCTGGGATTTTGTACAGCCAGCGGCGGACCCACCGCCCACACAGCGATTATCGCTCGTGCCCTGAGCTTGCCAGCCGTTGTCAGCGCTGGTGGGCATATCCTGACTTTGGGTGATGGTCCCGTCGTTATCCTGAACGGTGATGCCGGAACCCTGACACTTGACCCCACCGAAGAAGAAATTGCCCAGGAGGAAATTTTGCAGCGGGCAGGGCAAAAATTACGCCAGGAAGCACAACAAAAAGCAGCCAACCCCGCTATTACCGTAGACGGCCACCGCGTTGAGATCGTGGCGAATATCGGCGGTGTCGCAGGTGCCCAAGATGCGATGAAGTCCGGCGCTGAAGGTGTTGGTTTGCTGCGTACCGAGTTCCTTTTCCTCGAACGCACCACGCCCCCCACAGAAGAAGAGCAATTTGCCGTTTACCGCGATATTGCAAAAACAATGGAAGC
>CAZOOX010000192.1:0-6163 GCA_964581545.1 uncultured Anaerolineaceae bacterium | reverse complement strand
AAGAAGATCGCGCTCAGAAGATGGAATCTCAGAGCTGTGAATTAGTCCTTCTATCCCTTCTTCGAGACGTGCAAAAACACCGAAGGAAACAATAGCCGTAACTTTTGCAGGGACGACTTGCTCTTGTTGGTATTTTTCGTGGATTCTCTCCCATGGATTGTCATAGAGACGTTTCAGACTAAGCGCGACTCGGCACCGCTCTGGAGAAAGGCTCAGAATCTGCACCCGGATCTTTTGCTTCATTTGGACAATTTGGCTGGGGTGTCCAACTCGCCCCCAAGAGAGTTCCGAGATATGAACAAGCCCTTCGACGCCACCAATATCCACAAAAACCCCGAAATCTGTAATATTGGTAACCTCCCCATCGATAACTTCCCCTTGCTTTAGTGCATTAAATAGCTCTCGGCGCTGTCCTGCTCCGACCTGTGCCGCACGCTCAGAGAAAACGGCTCTGTCTTCTTCAGGTGTACACTCGATCAATTTGAGTTTTAGCGTCTTCCCATGATATAAAGCTAGACTGTCTTCTTTTTTTGTCCCATCATTATTATTCGATTTTAGTAAATGGGAATGTGGGACAAATCCTTTTAACCCCTCGCCCGCAACCAAAAGGCCGCCGTGATTATGCGCTACAACTTCTAATGAGACAATAGCGTCTTCCTCATAAAGTCTTTTGGCCTTCTCCCAATCATGAGAAACACTTTTCTCCTCATCATTTTTTGAGATCACTTCCTCGAAATAGCTCTCATCTGCTAAAACAGAGGCCCACCAACCTTCTTCATTCTTTTTCATCATTGCCCTCACCATTATTCCCTTTATCTACCGATCTTCTTTTGCTTCTGCTTCCATCTGCAAAACCATCTTGGCAACTGCTTCTACAGCCACACGTTGTTTTCGATATAAATCTGCTTCTGACATCGCCAAACGAGCAGCAACTTCGCGCACTTTATGCCCTTCAATAAACTTCATCTCAAGGATATTATAGAGCACCCATTCTCCAGTAAAACCACGTTTACCCTCTGGCCGAATATTCTCTACACCTTTACGCAAAATTGCCCTAAGCGCGTTGGTAGCATTTCCATCATGTTCTGTGCGCTCCTGACGTACGACATCCAAATCCATGAGCGGACTCCCGCTCAACTTTGGACCACCCCAATAGTGGCTCAAGGCATCTTTAACCCAGTTTTTCAAATCCCCTTCGGGCGGAAGAGACGTAGACAACATGCTCGCTTTACTATCGTAACGGCCAGAAGCACGCCAGCGCTGCAAGGCTTCTGCCTGAGGCTGCAAATTTTGCAGGGATTGAAAGACAACCTGCTGTAACTGGCGGTCTTCCAAAGCAAGAGTAGCTCGGTCTGCCAAAAGCCACAGCGCTTCTCTTTGGTCATCATCGATTTTCTCAAAAGATTGATGAGCAACACCCAAAATCCCTAATAAAGGTGGAATTTCATCTCTGTCAAACTCTCCCTTGCGTTCGCGTAAAGGCAATATCCAAAAATCCCCCCAGGTAAATTCCTGGCGCAGTTGTCCCTTTTCTATTTCTGGCACGCGCAAAACGTCAGGGAAATTTTCTTCAGGAAGCATATTTTTGCTCCCTGCCATCGAGACTAGGGCTAAATCGTTTCCATCCAAGGCGGCGATAAAAGCAGAAGGGGATTGTAAATGATCACGCACCGCAGCCAAAACGGCCTCGAGAAATTGCTGCAAGTCATTGCGCGTTAGCAAACGCTCTTCTATATTCTGTAAGAGAAGCAACTCTTCTTTGTCCCCGCCAAAAAAGAGATTTCTTTCCCAAAAGGGAGCCAGGATCGTGATCGTATGCTCTATTAGCAGAACACTTAAAATCATCGTCAGAGGGACAAAGGCCGAGTAAATTTCACCTGCATAAAGCTCGCCGCCACGACGCACAAGTGTCATCAAACCCAATGTCAATGAGGCAGTCACAGGTCCACGTAAAATCCATTTAAAAAGACGGATTTTCACAAGGCGATCAGGCCATGAAACACCAAAAAAGGCAACGGCATAAGCCATTACAACAACCAAGCCCCCAACCAAAAGGTTGATCACCAAGGCCGAACCCCAAAAAAGAAAAAGGTGCTGCGAAGCAAAAGAAGAACCATACATCAGGTAGGGGTAAGAGCCTAAAGCTGGCGCTGTTG
Source organism: uncultured Anaerolineaceae bacterium (assembly GCA_964581545.1). Taxonomy (GTDB): domain Bacteria; phylum Chloroflexota; class Anaerolineae; order Anaerolineales; family Villigracilaceae; genus Desulfolinea. The sequence goes on along the minus strand of CAZOOX010000192.1, from coordinate 4,007 downwards.
CCCCTGCCATCAAATACAACATGCGACGACGACCTGAGCGGGTAAGCATCTGCCGAAAAGCACGGACAAAATTTACCCACGCCCAAATCATCACCACCAAATAATAAAAACTGAAAACTTCTGTCCAGAGAGTACGCTCTAAATGAGGAGCGGGCTGCCCCTGTGCAACAAAATCACCTAATAAATAGCCATATCCCAATAAAAGCAAGAAAGCAGCCGAAAAAAGATATATCAGCCGAATAGCCTGTCTCCTGCGTCCGCGCGAGGGCATCCCCGCCGTAACAAGTAAGGCATCAGAAAGATGTAAATAGGCGGCAGGAAGAACAACAATCCCAAACCATTGCAGACGCAGCAAAAGCTCCAAGCCCCAGTTTGGCACGGTATCATTTTGCATCGCCTCAGCAGTAAAAACAACCACCACACAAAGCAAAATAAGCGCAAAAGAACGTGCTACTCTGTTTCGTAAATTAAAAGTTAAGGCATAAAGAAATAACGAGAAAGCTGTTATTGCCACCCCAGCCGTTAAAATCTCGTTGATCACGCGCATTCCCGCCAATAAATTTAAATTGACCGTCCAACCATTAATCATTAAGTGCCTCTAAAGTCGCACTTTCGTTAAAATTCTTTCAACAGCTTTCCAAAAAACAAAGCAACGTCTTTCGTTGCATAATAGTGCTCATTATAGCCGCTAAACTCAAATCCCATTTTCTTGACAAAAGAAATTGCCGGATGATTTTTAGATGACATCTCTATGAAAAGTTGAGCATATTTCCGCTCAAGCGCCCAGCCTTCTACAAATTGGACTAATCGGGTCGCTACGCCTTTTTTTCGTGCTTCCGTTAAAACAACAAGGTCAAGCACCCAAACGGATTCCGCTGTTCCCTGCTCCAAAAAGCGGATATAACCCAAGGGTATTCCTTCACTGACCGCTACAAAAGTGCGCGAATTCTTCTTCCATTCATCTGCCAGCGAAAAATGGTCACGCGGATATTTAACCCGCACCGAGCGTGGCAAACGAACTTCGCGCAGGGCGATATTCACTTCACTGGCTTCTTTGCGCAAATCTAATTGCCAAACATAATTACTCTCACAAGTATGGTCTAGACCGACCAAAGCTATAATATCAGCAGAGAGGGCTGACCGAACTTTAATATTATCTACACTCATTCTTCTTGACCAATAACACGAATTTGAACAACACAAGGCTCAAGCGCCTCGCCTAAATTGTCAGTCAACACCAAACGAAGCTGGTAATCTCCAGGGACAAGTTCGCCTGTGTCCAATCGACCTAAAACATCATCACGAATAACATCTCTGCCAGCATAGACGGTTGACCAATTTTCTTCTCCTGCCGGTGAAACTTCAAATTTATAAAAACCAAATTTAGGAATATCGACTGTCCCTTCCAAATCTACAATTCCGTTCAGGTTTTCTCCAGGCACAGGAGAATCGATGATCAACTGATCAGGGATGCAACCTTCGCTAAAATCTTCTGATTGCGGAAGAGGCCGTGCAGCTATTGTTGCTGCCAATTCTACAGATATAGTACCGGTAGGTGTAACGAGCAAATCCACTGTTGGGGTAGGGATAAATGCTGAAGCTGGCATCGAAGGCACAATGAATGATGCAAAGATCAATTCTCCTAAAAAGAGAGCAATCCAAAACACGTTCGCCGCGATAGCGCGGGCAAAACGTCGTTGCGAAACTTGACGCTCTAATCCAAAAATTGCACTGCGCCACGCCTGCCATGAACGAAATAACCAACGAGCAAGGAAAATCCCTCCAAAAATTAGAATGAAGTAAATCAATCCTTCATAGGTTGAGAGAAAAGCGTAAATCGGCAGCATAGAATTACGCGTTAAATGGCACGCAAGACCCCGCGAATAATGGTTTCCATTTTAGGCACAATTTGTTTGCCTGCCTCGAGAACATCTTCGTGACTCGCGACAAAAGAAAGTTCTGTATGAGCTTTATTGCTAATACCAGAAAGCCCCAAAACGCGTGTTCCACCGTGACGAGCGACGGAAACTTCGGTCACGGTGGACATACCAACGCTATCTGCGCCTATCATCTTGAGAAAACGTAATTCAGCGGGCGTTTCAAAGGAGGGGCCGCTTAAACCCATATAAACACCTTCGTGGATCGGAACATCTTCGTCTTTGGCTATTTTTCGTACCAGATCGAGCAATTCGGGGTCATAGGCTTGGGTCATATCCGGGAAACGAGGGCCGAACTCATCCAGGTTGGGGCCATGAAGCGGGCTATTTCCGATCAAACCGGGGAAGTTGATATGATCGGTGATGAGCATGACATCACCAGGTTGATGCTCATCTGCAATACCGCCAGCGGCATTGGTAACGATCATAATTTCTACGCCCAATCGCTGCATGACGCGCACGGGCAAAGTGACTTGGGACATTGAATATCCTTCGTAAAAATGGATACGTCCCTGTAAGACAAAAACCTCTTGTCCTTCAATTTGCCCAATGACCAAACGACCTGCATGACCTTTTACGGTTGAGACAGGCCAATGAGGCAAATCCTCGAAGGGGATTGAGACGGCGTTTTCTACGCTTTCTGCGAAGTCGCTTAAACCAGAGCCCAAGATCATCCCCACCCGCGGCTTGGTATCCACTCTAGAAAGGATTTCAGCAACAATTTCGTCGATATCTTTAATAGTGATGTTCTTTTGCATGATTGCCTCTTTTCTATCCCGATTTTCAGTATTCTCAGCATAATTGCAAAGCTAGAGAGGGATAAACTCTTAGAAATTCCGTTCTTTTATATGATTACAAATTATATCAGAGAAAGGTTTTTTAGTTCTTTTTAGCACACATTTAATTATAAGAAATGCTTACCTTACCCCTCCAAAGAGAAACCGCCGACCTGTATAGATCGGCGGAAAATTAGTCGGGATGGTGGGATTTGAACCCACGACCTCGCCGACCCGAACGGCGCGCGCTGGCCGGGCTGCGCCACATCCCGAATAACGGCGTGATTATAATGGCCTGATTTCTTTTTGGCAAGAAAGTGAATGTTAAAGAATTAGGACTATAGAACTGACTAGTTTTTTTAAGATTTGGGGTATAATGTGCAAACCTTAAATTAATTGCTTATTTACACAAGGGCAAATCCCCTTTTTCGGATACCACAAAATGTCACGCACAAAAAAGATTGACGCTACAGTTTTAATAATAGAAGGAAAACATGCTGATTTTCCTTCTTTTACTATCCCCCTACAAAAAAAGGGGTTTGATGTGCGTGCTGTCAAAAGCGGGAAAGAGGCAACGAACAATCTTGAAGATATAGATCCTGATATTTTGGTTGTTAATGCCGCTTCCATGCGCAGCAGCGGTGTTCGCATTTGCAAAAAAATACAAGAGCAAGATGAAGACCTCCCCATTATTCTTATCGTAGCCCCTGAGAAAGAGATCAGTGACGATATCGCAAGCCTTGTCCTCTACCACCCCTTTACAATTTTAAAACTGACAAATCGAATTATGCCCTTGCTTCCCAGCGACGGGAATAATGTTTTGCACGTTGGGGCAATTCGTCTTGATCTTGACCGAAAGCGTGTCCGGTGTCTGGGGCAGAATACTCGTTTGACGCCACGCCTGATGGTGCTCTTGAAAGCATTGATGGAAGCTCCTGGCGAGGTAGTTGAGCGCGAAGCGCTTTTTAAGAAAGTCTGGGAAACCGAATATACCGGCGATACACGAACCCTTGATGTTCATATTTCCTGGCTGCGTAAAGCCATAGAGCCAGACCCAACCAAGCCCAAACTCTTGCGAACCATTCGCGGGGTTGGGTATCGACTGGATCTTTAGAGACGATTTTAAGGTCGTCTCTTTTTTTAACGGAATTAGCCCTTCCGCGAGTAAAAGCTCACTAAAGGGGAACAAGTTAAAATCAAGCGCGTTTCTCCTTTATCCCAAATTATTTTTAGAGAAAGTATCCAATGAATCAGATTTTTTTTGGCGATAATCTGCCTATCCTGAAATCACTCC
>CAZOOX010000191.1:0-6249 GCA_964581545.1 uncultured Anaerolineaceae bacterium | reverse complement strand
CCCACCCAGCCTCCCTCAAATTCCAAGTGCGTGGAATTTAGGGGAGGGGCTTGGCTTTGAAGAGAATATTTTCTCTGAACAACATTACTTTTTGCTGGTTCCCCACATTTTATCTTTTCAAAATGGGGGATGCCCGATAGGGCAGGGGGACAGAGTGAGAGAAGGTTTAACATCAGTTATAAGCAACAGTCACTTCAGGGAAGTCTGATCGCTTTTTCAATTCAAAGGTAATCGTCGGTAATAGCCTGGCTTTTCAGGCGTGTAATAATGGTCCATTGGCCCGTTTTCGAGGTAGTGCTGATGCCAATGTTTGAGCGCGTCGCGGTCGAGCTCGACACCCAGTCCAGGCCCTTCGGGTACGGAGACAACATTATTTTTGGGCTTGAAAGGCCCGCCCTGAATGACATCGCCAACTTGCCAGCGCAACAAGGATTGGCTGGGTTCGGTGATCCAGGGCATAGCGGCTTTGACGTGCAGATAGGCTGCAGTGCAAACACCGGTATCGCCGCTATAGCACCAGAAGCCCACGCCCATCGCCTCGCACGCACCGATAAAGCGAATCGAGCGATTGATCCCGCCCAGCACGGCAAAATTGGTCACGATATTATCGGGCACGCCCCCCAAAGCAATAATACGGCGAATATCCGGCACGTGCGTTGAGAAGGGGATCGAAGTATGTTGTCGCAAGATTGCCATTTCTTCAAAAGAGGCAACAGGGTCTTCGTAGTTGCGAATATTATAGGGTTCGATCTCGCGCATAATATGGCGTGCCGTGCTTAACGACCACTGCATATTCGAGTCGAGTCGCAGCATGGCTTTTGGGCCCAGCGCTTCACGCAACGCTTTGACAGTTTCAATTTCGAGTTCGGGGTCACCCTGAATAAGTTTGCCCTCGAAAAAAGTTGAGCCATGCTCGTCTTGCATTTTCAGACAATAATCGACAACCGATTGAGTGTCCAACTCAGGTTGGCTGCCATCCATATTCATGCGGTAGGCAAAATATTCGGTGAAGGGGATTTCTTTGCGCACGGCACCGCCCAAAAGCTTATAAAGCGGTTGCCCCCACGCCTTGCCGCGAATATCCCACAGCGCAATTTCCAACGCGCCAAAAGCCACCACGGGCGAAGAATCATCTGTATTTTGGACGATCTGCCAGGGCGGCACGCACAGGCTTTCAAGTTCGGCGATGTCGAGGGGGTCTTTGCCGATCAAGCGCGGGATCAGGCTCTCGATCGCGGGGGTGTAGTGCGATGAGGGGGCTTCTCCCAACCCTGTGATGCCCTCATCGGTTTCCACCTTGATAATTGCCTTTGATGTGCCGGGGTAGAGACCCGCCGTCCACAAGAAAGGAAGTTCAAGCGGGATATTGACCGGCGTAACGGTAATTTTTGTAATTTTCATAGAATACTCCTGTCTAAAAAACTTTTTGCAGGATGAACTACTCAGCTTTGTAAATAATCCTGCGAGGACAGCAATTCTCAATATGGCTTGATGGGATGGGGTTTTAGCTTGCGTGGAGTCTGAAATCTCCAGATTTCAGCGCTTGATAGCCGAAGTCTGGAGACTTCGACTCCATATTGAGAATTGCTGCTGGAGGAGCGCGCACTTGCGACGTGGCAGTCTCGCTTGATATGAGATTGCTTCGGCGGTGAAGCTGCCTCGCAAAATCGTCCTTGATTAGTTACTTACAGGATGAAAAGCCTCGCTTCGCACGTGACCCGAGCTTGGTTGCCCTTTTTCAACATCTGCCTGGCGAAAAGCTTCTTCCGTTCTCGCCGGGCACCAAGCCGGGGTTTAGCAGCCAAGCCCAAGTCAGGTATGTCGCGGGGCGAAGCCTTATTCCCAGTGTTCCTGCATTTTTTCCAATTCAGCAAGGATCTCTTTAGAAAGCGGTTTGGGTTCATGTCCCATCAAACGAGCGGTTTTATCACGTAGTCTTTCCTGGAAATCGCGCGAGCCACTCTCTACCCACATATCCATGATCGAACGGTCAAAGAGATCGGAGTACCAGTTGTTTTTGTAGTGCTTAAAGGTGTGATCTTCGTAGAGATAATGCCCACCAGGGCCAACTTTGTCGATCATGTCGAGCGCCAGTGTTTCTTCGTTGACAGTCACACCCTTCATATATTGGTTGACCATATACAGTATTTCGTTGACCATGACCATGAAAGCCGGGGAAGCCAGCGAGCCGTGATCGAGCCAACTGCCAGCATCGTGTACGAGATTGGCACCCACCAGCGCCGACGACAGGCACGAGAAAGCCACTTCGGCGGCGGCCTGCGCATCGGGGAATTTTGCGTCGGATGCGCCTGCAGTGCCGAAGAAGGGCAGCTTGTAATATTGTGCCATCTGCGACATTGCAGCGGTCATTACGCTCATTTCGGGCGCGCCATAAGAGAAGACGGTGGTCTTCATATCCATGACGGTGGCAAAGGCCCCATAAACGAAGGGGGCACCGGGGTTGACAAGTTGCGCCAAGACCAAACCGCTGAGCGATTCGGCACTGCCCTGCACAATTTCGCCAGCGAAGGTGGCCGGGGCGGTGCTGCCACCTTGCGGAGCGGGGAAGTTGATCAGCGGGATATTATTCTCGGCGCAGAAGATGATCTTCTCAACAGCGGGATCATAATAGAGCAGGGGCGAGATCGGTTCGGAGTATTGCACGATTGTCGGTGCCTGATCGAATTTTTCTTTACCGCCTGTGACCAGCAGCGCCATTTCGTAAATATCTTTCATCGAATTGCCGTCTTTACAGCAGAAAACCAGCGGCTTTTCGGTGTGTTTGAAGACCTGCTTGACGATCACTCGGTCGGCGATGTCGGGGGGCTGGTCGTCGGCCATGCCGATGGTCATTACCCAGCTATAGTTTTCCAGCGCATCGGCGATCGTGGCTGTTACTCGACAATCGTCACTAACGAAGCGGCGGCGTTCGTTGGTCATCGGGTCGAGATAATCCACACAATCGAGACTGGGTCCAAAATATGATTTACTGCCTTCGAGATAGACTTTGCGCGTACCATCACGATTGCCCAGAACAACGCGAGAGGGTGCTTGGCGAATGGCATCTTCCACCATCCAGGACGGGATGCGAGCGCGATCGCCATCAATACGCGCTCCTGCTCCGTGAAGAATTTCTTTGGCTTTAGCGTGGGCTACTTCTACCCCGGTACGCTCTAACACCTCCAATGTGGCCTGATGAATGTATTGGATCTGTTCATCGTTAATGACGGATAATCGTGGTTGAAAATCAAGATTTGGAATTTGCATATCTATCTCCTTTGGGGTTTGTTATCAGAGAATATATTGAAAAATCTAGTAGCAGTTCTAAGATAAGTGATGATGAATTTGCGAGGCAGCTTTTACCCTAAAGGGTACTCGTCCGCCGAAGCAATCTTCCCAATAATGAGACTGCGTCGTCGCAAGTGCACGCTCCTCGCAGATTCATAAAGAGCATCGCCAAGATTCTTATCGAAAATAAGCATTAAGTACCTATCCTAAAAAATCATCAAACAGTGCATTGCATCCCCAAGGATGCGTTGCACTGTGGGGCTAGCAAAACGAATTTGAGCTTAAAAAGCCGAATTGCAGCGCACTTTCCGCTCCGCTACAAGTGCAATGCAATTCTTCGTGTTTATTTTTAGGATAGACACGAAGAAAAAATCCGCAGAAATATTTATTTCTGCGGATGAAGAGTAGTGTTTGGTTATAAAGGTAACCAGGTTCCGATGCCCATTTCTTTGGCTCGTTTATAGAGCGTTGGGGCAACTGCCATATCGTCAATTGCTAAGCCCAGATTACAGGCGATGGTTCTTTCTTCAGGCGTTTCGCGCCCAACCTTTGTTCCGGCTACCAGCTCACCCAAGTCTGCATGAACGGGGGGGACGTTTTGGAAGTATCCCGCGCTTTGATAATACTTATATTGGTCATGGTCATCGGTGCAGAATTTATCGGCTTCTTTCAATGCGGCAGGCTCCAGATAAGAATCAAAGTCAATTAATGTGGCGAAAGATCCTTTTTCGAGCCAGCCAGCTTTTAGTGTTTCATGCGGTTTTTTCAAGATGGGGCCTGCGGTGACGACGAGGTCACATCCTTGCACGGCTTCTTTCGGGTTATCTACAACGGTCACTTTTAGACCCAACTTCTCCACTTTTTCAACATAAAGTTTGAGCGATTCATCTGAAAGATCATAGGCAAAAACTTCTTTGATCGGGAAATCTACGTTGAGGGCTTCGGTATTTGTAAAGCCCTGTACGCCACAGCCGAGTACGCCTAACCTAGCGGATTCGGGACGTGCTAATCTGCGTGCTGAAACTGCTGAAGCTGCTGCTGTACGCATTGCTGTGATCCATTCACAGTCCATAACAGCCAGGGGAATGCCGGTTTCGGGGTCGTTGAGGATAAGCAACCCAGTGATATAGGGCAAACCTTTTGCCTGATTGCCGGGGAATCCGCTGACCCATTTCAAGCCCGCAGAGTTGAGCGCGGGAATATAAGCGGGCATAGCGTGGATGAAATTATCGCCTTCGCCAGGATGAATGCCAGGTTTTGGGGGCATTTCAACGCGCCCGTGGCCTTTTTCGTTAAAGGCTGTTTCAACCAATTCGATAATTTCAGCCATGCCCAGGCCAACTGAAACGACATCAGCTTGTGAGAGGTAGAGGATCTTTTGTTCTGTCATTGGGTGGGGTCTCCTAAAGTGAAAGGGGAAATACAAATTGCAAATATCAGATATTACGTATATTTCGTACTTATTATTATACAGGAGCTTGTGTTGTTGCCAAATTCAGTAAATCACAAACTCATGTTATTGATATCACCACTAAACACAAAAGACAGTCACCTCCCCGATGATGACTGTCCATGTTTGGAATGACCCTGTTCTCGCCGAGAATTTGTTTGGGTATCGGTACCAAGCCAAATCCACGAGCGGTGCGGAGCGTATCCTGAGACTATTTCAAGATTTCACTTACACGGTCGAGAAGAGAATCCAGTGCGACCATCTCTTTATCATCCGCAGAGCGTAATTTGACTTCGAGATTGTTTTCTTTCAGGCCACGCTCGCCAATTGTGATGCGCAAGGGCGCGCCTATCAGATCGGCATCTTTGAATTTGCTTCCTGCACGGGTATCGCGATCATCATAAAGCACGGAGTAGCCTGCGCTTTGTAGTTTTTCGTATAGCTCGTTGCCCACGGTGAAGGTATCCAGTTTTCTGCCAGGAATGACTAAGAGATAAATTTCGAAGGGCGCAGCCAAGGCGGGGAAAGTTAGCCCGTTTTCGTCGTGATATGTTTCGGCCAGCGCCTGCAAGAATTTTTCAGGATAGAGTTTCAGTTTTTCTTCATTGCTTTTTGTGATCAAATCGGTTTTGAAGAGTTCGAGTTTTCCATCGCAATTGGGGCAGGGGGCGCCTTCATCGGCTTCGACCAGATCTGCGATGATCTCGGCTGTGTAATCACGGCCGTAATTTACGTTGAGCAGGTGGTGTTCATCTTCGTTGGCACCTGCGACAAGATTTGAAGAATGGGGAATAAGATCATCAACAATGATGAGAGTGTCTTTTACTCCAACCGGTGAGGCAAAGCCCGCTGAGGCACCTGAGGCGATGATGTCTTCGTAAGATGCTGGCTCAAAATCGCCGATATGTTCTTTTAGTTTGGCTTCGCTAAGTTGCATGTCGCCACGCACAACGACAAAGACCAATTTCCCGTCTGATTTGCGCGAGAGCATGATGACTTTGGCTGTTTTTTGCGTAGAGATCTTGAGAAAATCAGCCAGTGTCTCCATGGTGTAGCAATTAGGTGTGAGCACTTTCTCTGTGGGCAGTTGCTCTTCTGCGGGGAGGCTTTCTTTTGCAAAACGTGCCAGGTCTTTGCGGGCGGCATATTGACATTTTGGACATTGCAAAGCTCGAGCTTTTCCCGTAGAAATAGAAAAGTGGGTTTCTCCATGTTCTGTTGCGATAACGGGAAGTTTAATCTCCTCAAAAAGGCTATCATTTTTTTCTTGCAGGCGATCGATCACTCTCTGGCCCAAGTCAGTGATCTCATTTTCGCGTGTCAAATAAGAGGCACGAACGAGCCACCCGAATCCCGCTGTGCGTGCGTTGGATGGAGCATCTCGCAGGGTTTCTATTTTTGATTCAGAAAATCGCATCTTTTCTCCTCGGTGCAAATATTGCTATTATTTAGCTGTAACAATACCTTCGCCACTTAGGGCGAAGAAGTCATTGATTTAGCAGAGTGAACGC
>CAZOOX010000190.1:0-6409 GCA_964581545.1 uncultured Anaerolineaceae bacterium | reverse complement strand
TTTGTAGTTGTTCCATTGCAGCAAAGCCACAATCGCTGTAACAATAATAGCAATAAGAGCTGCCGAAGCACCAATTGCAGTGCGGTGTTTTCTTTTTTGTGCATCCAATCTGCTGGCTTCGAGATATTCTTTCTGCAATTGAGTTGGCGCACGATTATTTTCATTACAATCAGACAGCCAATCAATACCATTTTCAAGTTCAATTCCTCGCAAAGTAAAACTAGTGTTTTGATTTTTCTTTTGCCACTCCGTTGCCCGCTGCAAAATGCGTGTGTGCATTTTTACCCATTCCAGATCCGTATCAATAGCGGTAACCAGTACTTGTATGTTTTTGTCAAAATCTGTTTTTTCTTGAAAATTAATCCAATTTAATACTCTGAGGCATTCTGGAACTTGATCATGCTCAACATCTTCCAGAATAATTGGAATAAGTCGCTTGTTGTTTTTCACAGCGTGTGATAATTCGAGAAGACACACTTCGGATTGAATGGAAGCGGTACTGATAAAGAACGCGAAGTTATTAGCCCCTTCAATACCAGCATATATCTCTTCTAGCCATTCAGCGGAGGGGGGGATGTTCTCCAAGTCAATCCAAATATCTTTCCCCTCATTACTAAGGGCTACATTAACTTGGGTGGCTATGGCTTTGTGGACACGAGAATAAGATATAAATAAATCATGCATGATAATCTCCCTTTGCTTTTATCTAGTGTACAGTGAATAAAATGCAATGTCAAATAGGCATGATGTGTGGGAATTATTTAACCCTTATAGTGACTCTAATATTGAATATCAATCCAACCTGTACATGCACTACTCGGTCGGCATCAAAGATACTGACCGAGTAGCGTTCCTGATAACATCGCGCAGAAAAAGCTTGGCTGGCATATTTTATTCTCCGATCACTTGCAGAACCAATTCGCGGTGACGGGCGCGGTTGTCAAAATCTACGTAGATGACCTGTTGCCAAGTACCGAGCGTAAGGCGGCTTTCGACAAAAGGAACAGTGAGCGAGGGTCCCAACAACGCAGCACGGACGTGGCTGTGCCCGTTGCCATCGTGCCAGCGAGCATTGTGAGCGTAATGACGGTTGGGATCAACGATCTCGTCAAAGAGACGCTGTAGATCGCTGACGCAGCCGGATTCATACTCGATCGTGGTTAACGCACTCGTTGCGGATGGCGCAAAGATGGTTATCGTACCGTTTCTAAGCTCGGATATGACAATCTGCTCGGCAACTGCATCGGTGATGTCACGAATATCACCATTGCCGCGGGTCTGGAATTGGAGGGAGAAGGTTTTTATGGGCATTTTTTTCCTAGTTCTACCGGATTTTGTGGTTTACTCTCTGCCCCCTTCCAGCCTCCCCAAATGCGACGATGGGGTTGTCGAATTTAGGGGAGAAGTAAGCTTCTTCCCCCCAAATTCCATGCTTTTGGAAGCGAAAGCGGCTTTGGCATTTTGGGGGATTGAGGGGGGCAGGTTTTACCTAGAAAAAGCATAACCACAAAATCCGGTAGAAGCAGTTTTTTTCGAGAGCAAAGTTGGAGTATTTCAATAAAGCGTAGAAAGTATACCGCAAATGTTTGAGGAACTTTCTTAAACCAAAAAGCTTGGAAAGCCCCCTAACTTTCCAAGCTTCATTTTAAACCTTCTTGTCGAGTTTAGAAGAGACCAAGCACCTGTCCTGTTTCGAGATCAAGATCGACATCGTAATAAACAGGGCGAGTGGGGAGACCGGGCATGGTGCTCATTTGCCCAACGAGCGGGTAGATGAAGCCAGCGCCAACAGATGCACGCAGGTCACGGATCGGTACTGTAAATCCAGTTGGGCGGCCTTTTAGTTTCGCATCATGGCTGATGCTCAAATGGGTCTTGGCCATGCACATCGGAAGTTCATCGAAGCCCAGTTTGGTGTAGAGTTCAATCTTCTTCTCGGCTTCTTCGGAGTATTCCACGCCATCAGCGCCGTAGATCTCTTTGCAGATCGTTTCGATCTTGTCTTTGATACTGGTGCCCTTGAGCGGATAGAGGAATTTGAAATCGCTGGGCTTTTCACATGCTGCAACCACAGCCTCGCCGAGAGCTTTAGAGCCTGCGCCGCCTTCCATCCAGTGACGGGAGACAACGGCATCTTCTGCGCCGGCTTGAATGGCAAATTTGCGAACCAGTTCAACCTCTGCGGGGGTGTCATCCTTGAAGCTGTTGACAGCAACCACAACAGGGATACCAAAGCGTTTGGCATTCTCAATATGTGCTTCCAGATTGGGCATACCTGCTTCGAGAAGTTCGAGGTTTTCTTCTGTGTATTCAGGAGCCAAGGGTGCGCCAGCTTTTACAGCGGGGCCGCCACCATGCATCTTGAGTGCACGAACAGTTGCAACCAAAACAACACAATTGGGAACCAATCCGGAGTAGCGGCATTTGATATTGAAGAATTTCTCCATACCAATATCTGCACCGAAGCCAGATTCGGTCACGACATAATCAGCCAGTTTGAGAGCGATCTTGTCGGCAATGATCGAGCTGTTGCCGTGAGCGATATTGGCAAAAGGTCCGGCGTGTACGAACGCAGGGGTGCCTTCAAGAGTTTGCATCATGGTTGGCATGATCGCGTCTTTCATCAAAACGGTCATAGCACCAGCTGCGCCGATGTCTTCAGCCGTGACAGGGTCACCGGCTTTGCTGGTGGCAACAACAATATTGCCGAAACGCTCGCGCATATCAGCGAGATCACTTGTGAGGGCCAAGATTGCCATAATTTCGCTGGCAACGGTGATGTCGTAACCTGTTTGGCGTTCTGCATCGATCTCTTTCGGACCTTGTCCGATCGTAATACCACGAAGCATGCGGTCGTTGATATCAACAACACGGCGCCAAGTCAGGGTTTCGGGATCAATATCCAGACGTACGAAGCGGGAAATTTCATCCTCAGTCAGGTCGTTGGGATCGGTCTTAACAATACCAAGTTTCTTAAGACGTTTGAGCATCGGCAAGGCAAATTTGCGGCTGCCATCTTTGGCAGTGGGGCATAAACGGCGGAAGAGAGCTTCATCTGTCTGACGGGACTCATGATACATGCGTGTATCAATCGCAGCCGCCAAAAGATTATTTGCAGCGGTAATAGCGTGAATATCGCCAGTTAGATGCAGGTTGAAATCTTCCATCGGGATAACCTGGCTGTAGCCACCACCAGCTGCGCCACCTTTGATACCAAAGGTTGGGCCCTGTGAAGGTTGACGAATGGCGGTAAAAACATTTTTGCCTAAATGAGCACCAAGTGCTTCACTTAAGCCAACCATTGTGGTGCTTTTGCCTTCGCCCAGTGGCGTAGGTGTAATTGCCGTAACATCAACATACTTTCCGTCAGGAACGTCCTTGAGACGATCAAGAATTTCAAGACGAACTTTAGCTTTTAGATTTCCATAAAGTTCAAGTTCTTCTGGCAAAATCCCGACTTCTTCAGCTACTTTGGCGATGTTTTTGATGTTGGGTTGCTGGGCTTGAGCAATCTCAATATCTGATGGAACAGGTACCAATGTTTCCAGTGGCACAGGTGTAAACTCGATCTTACTATTTCTATATTTAGACATATTTTGCTCCCAAATAATTTTATTACGACAGCCTAATTGTCACATTTTTTGAAAGGTCTGACAAGTGACATTCTTCTGATTTTAGGGTGAGAACTTTAAATATGCTGAGCATTTTTATGCATTAACGTGCCTAGAGCTTCTCCGTCCAGAACACGCTTTAAATTCCCTTCTTCTAGCCCTGAAAAGAGTTGCACGCTGATATCAGGTATTTCTTCGACCAAGCTTATCATTTGTTTAACTTTGGATGACATCCCACCTGTCACGTCTGTGCTAGCGGATGCCCCGACACTGCCTATGATTTTCTTATAGGATTTAGGCGTAACGCTCTCCACCTTATGCTTACGAGCTGGAAAATCGGCATAGACCCCATCCTCGAGGCCTGCCAATAAAATTCGTTGTGGACGCATTTCCCGCGCAAGATGCATGAACAAATCCTCGGTTGAGAGAATTGTCCCACTGCGTACTTCATCAAAAACGACATCACCGTAAACAACGGGGATAATTCCATTTTTTAATGCGCGCTCTAGCGGATTTAAATCCCAGAGTGCAACCCTTCCATCTTTTGCGATCACGCTTGCAGAGGGGGGAAATGCAATAGCAGGGATATTTGCCTGCCGTAAGGCATCCATCACGATCTTATTCAACGTCGTGGCTTCGTGCCAAACTTCAGCGAAGCCATACCAGTAATGGGCGCTGGAAGAATCTTTAACCAGACCATCTCTCGTTGCGTATTTTTTAGCAGCAACATGCCCAAAGGATCCGGATCCATGTCCAATGAGCAGGAGCAAGTTTGGGTCACGTGCGCGCGCGGCTGCTATTTGCGCAGACAAGTCTTTCAGCTTTTTCAAGCGCGGGGTACGTGATCGCTCTTTGTCTGTGATTAGTGATCCGCCAAGTTTAAGAAAGATCAAATTTTCCATAGTCCTGTTTTACCACAAAATCAGTCTTCAAAGTGTATTCTTCCTGCGATATAATTTTTGTATGGATATAAAAGCAGGCATTCAAGCAGCAATATTTTTATCGGTTGTCGGTGCTGTAATTAGTATTTGGGTTGGGCTCAATCAGATCCGTACTGCACGCGGGCTAACTTTTTTTCGATTGAAGCGTAACCAAACCTTACGAGGATGGCGATTTTTTTGGGGAGGTTTGTTTTTGGGCTTCGTGGCAATTATTTTAAGCTCAGAAGGTGAAAATGTAGCCTATAAATACTTTCCACCAACGCCAACGATTATGCCAACAGCAACAATTACACTCACGCCAACGGTCACCCTGACGCCAACGATCACGCTTACCCCAACTATCACTGAAACACCTTCCGTGACAGATACACCTACACCCACTTCTACACCTTTTATTCCTCTTAGTATTGAAGCGCTTTTTGACTCACAGGTAGAGCCTAATACCGATGCAGTTTTTAGTCCCTTGCAATTTTCCACAGTGATGGAAAACTATCAGGCGGTTAGCCCTTCCACTTATTTTGTCAATCCCATTGATGAACTTTTTGCAGTTTACTCCTATAATAATATGCTCCCAGGGGTGCAAGTGACTGAGCTTTGGTATAAAAAAGGCGAGTTGGTGCATTACAACACCTTCCCGTGGGATGGCACAACGGGAGGGCTTGGTTTTGCGGAATGTAATTACACGCTTTGTGACGGCTGGGAAGCGGGTGAATATCAATTGCAGATTTTTGTAGGGAAAGACTGGAAAGTAGTCGGCCTTTTCTCCTTGGATGGTGAGCCGCTAACTGCTACGCCAACGCTTACCCCCAGCCCAACCTTGGAGCCAACAGAAACTCCCTCACCGTAATTCTTATAAGCATTTTCTATGAGGTATCCATGACCAAAAAATCATTCCAGGATCATTACCCCGAATACACGGCTCATTGTTATGGATGTGGCCGTCTCAACGAAATGGGGCACCAACTTAATTCCTATTGGGATGGCGATGAAAGCGTCGCTCGTTTCACCCCTGACGCCGAGCATATTGCCATCCCGGGCTATGTTTACGGTGGTTTACTTGCTTCGCTCATTGACTGCCACGGGACAGGTACAGCCGCCGCAGCCGCTTACCGCGCTGAAGGACGCGAAATGGATACCGAGCCTTCACATCGTTTTTTGACAGGCTCCCTGCATGTTGATTTTCTAAAACCTACTCCTCTCGGCATTGAATTGGAAGTGCGCGGTAAAGTGAAAGAAATCAAAGGGCGCAAGATCGTTGTGGAAGAGTGGATCGTCGCCAATGGCGAGATCACTGTTCGCGGCGAAGTGGTCGCTGTTGAAGTACCGGAGAAATTGGTACTGGATTTGTTGGAGAAAGCGGGGAACTGAAATAGCTTGTATCGCCTTTTCACGTAGTTGGGACACCGCATGTGTAAAGAGTGTTTTTTATGGGCTGTTAGTTTTGTTAATCGATTGCTTTATACCCTTTTGCGTAATAGTGTTGATAAAACCGTGCGACCCTAGATGGTATTTTTTCGTTTTTCCTGAAAGATGATAAAAATATCTAATCGTCTCTTGCAAAGATGATCGAACAAGAGCTTCAAAAGCTTTGTATGTTGTTACAAAAACATGAATAAAGTTTATTGGTTGATTGTTTTCATCATGATAATGAGTTGGAATTATAAGGTTTAGCTCTCCTTCATTACGCCGCATAAAAGCTATTGTACTTCGATTTGGTGCTCCTAATTTCCTTACGTGAACTATGTCATTTCGATAAATATTGGCTGTCGTCATTTTTGTTTTGAATATTTCAGTTGCGCTTTTTAGAAACTGTTTAAAAAGTCTTGACTGTCAGCCAAATTACGGTAAAAGTTTCAG
>CAZOOX010000189.1:0-6560 GCA_964581545.1 uncultured Anaerolineaceae bacterium | reverse complement strand
GTTGAAACGCCCGTTGAGCTTATTATACATAAATTATCCGGGGCGCGATAATTTATGTGTAATAAGCTCAACGGGCGTTTCAACTGATGGGCGACCAAACTCGCAGGCATAGTTCCGCCAGTAGCGACTCCGATCACATGATCCACTTTTGGGAAGGGGAAATCCCAAAGAGCTTCAGATATTTTTTGAAAATCCAGCGGCACTTTCTCATTCATGGATAAAACGCACCAAAACCAGATTAAATAACCACAAAAGAAAAATCCCTGGCAAAGCCACTTTTACGGAATGAGCAAAGAAAACAAAAAAGTGCGTTTTAGCCAGCGAGGGGACAGCGGCCACCAAGATCATCGATCCTAATTTTGCGACTACAACAGCAAAAGGTGCCACAAAAGACCTGAGACCTTTATATTCTCTAAACTTAATAACCATCAAGCTAAACAAAACCAATTCCAAGCTTAATAAGATCGCCACATTAAAGGTCGGCATACCAATCGTTATGTGGTTCAACAAAGGTTGAAGCAAACTTGCTACAACACTCACCCACGGATCGAAAAACCATGCAGCAAAAAGGGAAACAAAGAATATAGGCAACAAGTACGCGCCCAAAGGCGTTGGTTGCGAAAAGGGGATTTGATGCACCAATGCCGGGAGCATCCACATAAGTCCAAGCGTCAGTATTGTTGCAGGCACCTGCACCCGAGTATTCTCTCTCAAAGAAGTTATTGAAAACATTTTTTATCTCACTTTTCCGGCTTAAATTACAACCCAGTTCCCCAGCAAAGTAATTGCCAAATAACTGATCACACCCACAGACAAAGAAGCGACCAAGCCAACAAGGAAGGGTTTGATCCCGAGCGCCTTCATCGAGCGGAAATTTGTCCCCAGCCCGACCCCGGCCAGGGCCATAACCAACAATATCTCTGCCGATGACTTGATCGTGGAGATCAAATCCTCCCAGGCAGGCGAACTCAAAAAACCAAATGCTGTGCTATCAGAATTTAATCCAGCAACACCGACCCAGCGTAAGACCGCCATCCCTAAAAATCCAAGAATGAAAACGGGGAGAAGTTTGGCTATGCTGGTCTTTTTACCTTTAAATTCACCATCTGTAGGGGTCTGAAGAGCATAGTAATAAGCCATAAAGGGAATTACAAATGCCATGAAGACGTTCCGCACCAGCTTTGCAATTGTGGCAACATCCAGCGCTAATGTTTGTCCAAAAATATCAGCATAGATCTTTGCCGCACCAACAACCTGGGCTGTTTCATGTACAGATGTGCCCAGAAAAAGCCCTGCTTTCAAGGCATCACCAGCAAAAATGACGTTCGCCAGATAAGGATATACCAAAGTTGCGAACAACCCAAAAATGGTAATTACAGCAACTGCATAAGCCGATTCTTCTTCATCGGCACCAATGGCTGGGCTGGTGGCAACAATTGCCGTCACACCGCATATCGACGTCCCGACAGCGATCAGCGTGCCGAGCCGTTGGGGCAAATTGAGCTTCTTATTAATGCTGGTCGTAATCAACAATGCCCCGATAATACACAGCACCACAATCGGCACGCCAAAGGCGCCCAGTTTGAAAACGTCAAAAAAGGTCAGACGAATGCCCAACAAAATGATGCCTAAACGCAGCAGTTTTTTCACGGAGAATCTCAAGCCAGGTGAAAAATTCTTTGGCAATGTCACCACAGAGCTAATCGTCAGTCCCAAAACAATCGCGATCATTACCGGCGAGACCGGGCTTTTATCAAACCCTAGCAGGTCTTTGCCGATAAAATCGCCCAGCCAAATACTAAGCCAGGTCAAAAAGATCACCGTCAGAAGCCCGGGCAGAAGCCCCGGCGTTTCTTTATACGAAACGCCCAATAAATTTTTCTCCCAGGCGGTCATTTTGTGATTTGCAGCATCAGCGTTCATATTATTCATTTCCTTTTGCGCTCTTGAAAACCACCCCATATTCCTGGGCCAGGATTTTGATCGTTCGTTTAATTTCATTATCCCGACGCTCTGTCGACCAGCCTAGGACATCACCGATAATGCCGGCAATCTCACGGATACTCGCCTCTGAGACCTGCCCCAATTTAGCAAGCATGGAGCGACGCAGAAGGAAATCATCCACATGGACAACTTTTTCATATTGAACGATAAATTCGACCTCTCGGCGGGAGAAAGCGGACGTGAACCTCAGTTTGGTATCTGCCCCCTGAGCAATATATTCGGCAATCGGCTTGGCTCGAGTCCCATAACGCTCGAAGAGGGTCCTGATCCTTTCGCTAGAGATGCCGCTTTGGGATACAACCTCGGCAATCCACGCTGCTCGGGCTGCATCCCCTGTTGGGTAGCGCCGACCACCCCCAATTTCCAGGTCGAGCGTACTCATAGTATGCGTCAGCCCAAGGGCGGCAACAACTTTCTTCGAGACCTCCTCCGAAAAAGCACGGAAAGAAGTCCACTTTCCACCAACCAGACTATAGACGGGAAAATCCATCCTATTCCCTGCTTCAACGACCTTGATGCTATGATCGCGGCTAATTTGCCCGGGATTGTTCACATCGGCAGCAGGCAGCGGGCGCACACCAGAAAATTGAAAAACGATCTGGTCTCGAGAGACAGGAATATTTGGAAAGACGATGGGCAGCATTTCAAAGAAGTAGTCGATCTCTTCTTCTGTGCAGCGAGCGTCTTCAGGGTCGTCAATGGGTAAGTCAGAAGTGCCGACCATGACCCGATCTTTGAGGGGGTAGATCAGCACGATGCGGCCATCCTGATTTTCGAAGAAAAACTCATTTTCACCGATAGCGGCACGCAACTCAGGGTTATCAAGGATCAGGTGCGAGCCTTTTGTCCCGCCTATGAAGTTGGTTCGCAAGCCCATATCGGCATTGGCAAAGTCGATCCAGGGGCCAGCAGCGTTGACGACAATTTTGGACTGTACGTCAAAGGTTTCGCCAGTAAGCTGATCTTTGAGCGTGACAGAATTTCCCGCAGCCTTTTCAAGTACTACATAATTAAGCGCGCGCGCATCGGGATGAGCCGCTTCGCCATCCAGCATTACTTCGAGGCTGAGGCGTTCGGGGGTGTGCATGGCACCGTCGTAATATTGGGCGGTAAAACGCACATCGGGGTTGATTTTCGGAAATTCTTTCAGGGTTGGTTTCTGGGCTTTGAACTGATGTTTGGGGACAGTCCCCTGCCCACTCGTGTAGGCATCGTAGAGCATTAGTCCCACCTTGATGACCGCCGCGCCGCGCTCAGCAGGCTTGGTCAGCATCCCCAGAAATTTAAATGCTGCATTGAAAAGCCCTGAGAACCATTTAAAGATCGGGATTACTGTTGGCAACGGCTGGACATAATGGGGCGCATTTTCGATCAGGCGATTGCGCTCCTGAACGGCTTCATGTACCAGTCGAAACTCGCCGTTCTCCAGATAGCGGATGCCGCCATGCACCATGTGTGATGAGCCTGCGCTGGCGCCAGAACAAAAATCCCCTTTATCAACCAATAACACATCAACACCCTGCAAAGCCAGATCGCGAAAAGTGCCGATACCATTGATCCCCGCCCCAACGATCAGCACAGAGACGGAGGGATTCTCTTGGTAGTGAGTAAGTATTTCTTGTCGAGTCATTTTTTTCTATTTTCCTTCACCCTTGCCTTTGCGAAAGATGCCTGACGGGCATCTACGCAAGGAAAATGGCAAGGCGTGAGAATCGAAGATCATTCGATCCAATCAAAAGTTCGTGTGACGGCTTTTTTCCATCCATAGTAGAGTTCTTCGCGAGTTTCAGCATCCATTTCTGAATGCCAAGCCTTGTCTTGCCCCCAGTTGGCACGCAGTTCACCAAAATCCTGCCAATAGCCAATAGCCAGCCCAGCTGCGTAAGCCGCACCCAAGGCCGTGGTCTCTGACACTTTGGGACGGATCACAGGCACATCCAGAATATCGGTCTGAAACTGCATCAACAATTCGTTGAAGACCATGCCGCCATCAACTTTAAGCGCGGTCAATTCCACGCCAGAGTCCTGTTTCATGGCCTCGAGTACTTCACGGGTTTGATAGGCGGTGGCTTCCAGCGTGGCACGCGCAAAATGCCCCTTGTTCACATAACGGGTCATACCGACAATGGTGCCTCGCGCATCTGAACGCCAATAAGGTGCGAACAAACCAGAGAAGGCCGGGACAAAATAGATCCCACCGTTATCTTCAACTGTCTCAGCCAGACTTTCTACCTCGGGCGCAGACTGGATCAAACCCAGATTATCGCGCAACCATTGGACAAGAGCACCAGTGATGGCTATCGAGCCTTCCAAGGCATAGACTGCGGGCTGACCATCAACCTGATAGCATAAGGTCGTCAACAATCCATTTTCACTGGGGACAGGTTCTGTACCCGTGTTAAGCAGCATGAAGCAGCCAGTGCCGTAGGTATTTTTAGCTTCTCCTGGTTCGTAACACGCTTGCCCGAACATGGCGGCCTGCTGGTCGCCGAGAATACCTGCGATGGGAACGCCTTCCAAAGGCAACTCTCCTGCGACTTCGCCATAGACCTGAGACGAGGGGCGGATCTCTGGCAATATAGACTTCGGAATGTCCAAAATGGATAAAATATCTTCATCCCAAGCCAAAGTCTCCAGATCCATCATCAGGGTGCGGGATGCGTTGGTGACGTCGGTGATATGCAAGCCGCCGTCAACCCCACCTGTCAGATTCCAGACTAGCCAGGTATCGATGGTGCCAAAGAGCAAATCGTCCTTTTCGGCACGGGAGCGTGCGCCCTCTACTTTATCCAACATCCATTTCACTTTGGGGCCAGCGAAATAGGTCGCCAAAGGCAGCCCTACTTTTTCCCGAAAACGATCCTGCCCGCCTGATTTAGCTAGTTGGTTACAGATGGTGTCCGTACGGGTATCCTGCCAGACGATGGCGTTGTAGATCGGCAGTCCTGTGTGCCGATCCCACACAAGCGTAGTTTCGCGCTGGTTGGTAATGCCAATGGCAGTAATGTCAGCGGATGATAAGGCTCCTTTTTCAAGGGCACCTTGAATTACTTCCTGCGTGCGAGCCCAAATTTCCAGAGGATCATGCTCCACCCAGCCCGGTTTAGGATAGATCTGCTCGTGTTCTTTCTGATCTACAGCGATCACGTTGCCAACATGGTCAAAGATCATGCAGCGGGTGCTGGTTGTGCCTTGATCGATAGCGGCAATATATTTCATTCTTGATACTCCATTTCGCTAACCGCCTCCTACGGCGGAGAATAATTTCACTTCATCCTGCTCGGTAATTATTGCTTTATTCAATTCGGCGTGTTCACCATTGATGGAAACTAAATGGACTTCACCCAGCGGAATTTCTGAGCACGCCAAAATATCTGCCAGTCGGGTAGGCCGCTCAAGCTCCACTGCCAACCAGCGTTCTTTTTGGGGATGGTAGAAATCCAGGTCTCCGCCGAGGTAGATGCGCATATTATTTCAAAAACTCTACAGCCCACCCCAACGCCAACGCTTCAAGCCGTTCACGGGTGGGGTTACCTGTTTCAGCATCCCAGCCTTTTAGCCCGTAGAGCACTGTTAACGCAGATTCAAATTCATCGCGGGGGAAGACTTCCCCTTTTAGGGCACCATTATCCAAAGGACTAAAGAGGCGTTCGGGGAGGGTGTCGTCTTTGCGGGTAAAACCTTCACGGGCGTTGAAAACACGTGCCATATTGGTGGCGCGTTCGCCGATTTCCAATAATTCGTCCAGATTCAAATTCCAATCTGTGACAGCATTGACCGAATTCACAACTTCATCAAATTGGATATATGAACGCGGTGCGGGACCAAAGAAGCAGTATCCGATCACCTTTTCCATGCTGGTCACTTTTTCCAGCACATAGAAATGCTGCATTTTTTCATCATTAAGACTCTTTGTCGGCTGAGGTTCAGTGATGCCCAGCGGACGAGCATTTTTGAAGGGTGTCCCTTCAGCATTGGCAAGCATTCCGTCGTGCGCGACGACCAAGTGGTCAGCACCGATCTCCGAGATGGCATAGCCCATTCCCACGTTGTATTTGCCACGGGGTTCGTGCATGGGCAATTCCTGCCCCTTGACGTGCATGGCAAAGAAATGTGCATCTCCGCCGATCTGTTCGGCAGCACGCATCACGCCCTCGGCAAGCATGTCCCCGATCCCTTTTCGGAGAGCGATCCATTCGATCATCGTGAGCATGGCTTCCGCATTGCCAAAACGCAGATCCAATCCATCTGTATCTTCGAGTGTCAGCAAACCATGCTCAAAACATTCCATCGCAAAAGAGATCGTCATACCCGTCGAGATCGTATCCAGCATGTAGGCATTGCAAAGCTCGTTGGCTTTGGCGATGGCGTGAATATCGCTCACACCGCAATTTGGACCCAGTGCACCAACTGATTCGTATTCTGGGCCACCGTAAACTGATTCTTGACCATCAACTTGCACTTCACGTTTGCAGCGGATAGCGCAGGCATTGCTAGTTTTACGAGCGGTCAGGAATTCGGTTTCTTTTACTTCGCTTTTGATGTCATCTACACCC
>CAZOOX010000188.1:0-6568 GCA_964581545.1 uncultured Anaerolineaceae bacterium | reverse complement strand
AACTATAAGCAAGTTTCGCCTGCTATCATTTCTCTTCTGGTCAAAATTCACTAGTGCTAAGCATGAGCCAAAATATTTTTCGGATGGGTTCTAAGTTTTTTATGTCATCAATATTTTGGAAAGGAAAATATGATGGTGGAGTTAAGGTAATTATAGAAAGCGTAGTGTAAAATCCAGTTATAATGTTGAGGTTTAAATAATATGAGGAAAGCTATGCAAAAAATTTGGGAACGAATACGATTTTCTAAAAGAAGTAACTATTTGTGGTGGGGAATACTTCTTTTTGGAATCTTTCTGCGCGTCTATTTATACCTTCTCAACAGATCGTTATGGCAAGATGAAGCTAGTTTAGCAATGAATTTGGTGCATCGAAGTTTCGGTGAATTAACTCAGTTGCTAGATTATTATCAGGCTGCACCGATAGGATTTTTACTTATAGAAAAAACTTTTGTATCTATTTTTGGCCCTTATGACTATATTATGCGTATTTTCCCTTTAATATCAGGGATTTTTGCAGTCTATTTTATTTATAGATTTGCTCAAACGCATATTGGATCTGCTGGTTTATTTGCTCTTGCTCTTGCCTCTGTTGCTTGGTCGCTTGTGTATTACGCATCAGAACTTAAACAATACTCCAGTGATGCAATGGTGGCTTCTTTATTACTTTTCCTGGCGGGAAACTCTTTCAAGGAAAAAACAGAAGCTAAAGATTTCTTCTTACTAGGAATTATTGGTTCTCTTGTTATTTGGATATCACACCCATCAGTTTTTGTTCTGGCAGGCATTGGGTTGGCGTTGGTATTTGAAAAGTTTACTCGAAAAGAATATGCCTCTTGGGGGTGGATACTAGGTGTTGGTGCTAGTTGGTTGCTTAGTTTTAGTATTGAGTATTTTGTCTCTTTGCGCCATATTGTTGCAGATGGCTATATGATCGAGTATTGGAAAAAGGCTTATGTTCCATCACCGCCTTGGACGAATAAGGCTTGGTATATTAAGACTTTTTTGTTTTTTTTAGATTTTTCTTTTCATAATGCCAGCCCAATGATGGCATGGTTTGTTATAGGATTATCTTCTCTGGGCGTTTTATCTGTATCAATAAGAAATAGGAAAATTGCGCTGATTCTGGTTTCCCCTTTTATTATCGTTTTTGTTGCATCAATGCTGGAGCGTTACCCTCTTAAGAATCGTTTTATATTATTTCTTGTTCCTCTAGTCTTCTTGCTCATGGCTGAAGGTTTTTATGGCATATATTGGCTGTTTTCAAAGTTGAATCGGAAATTTTCTTTAGCATTGACTACGTCATTGGCTTTTTTTCTCGTTTGGACAATACTTTCTCCTACGTATACGAAAGTGTTTTTGCAAAAGGCTGTTGATATTCGACCTGCTCTGAAGCATGTAGCAGAGAACAAAAAACCAGATGATCTCGTCTATGTTTTCCATAGAACGAGGACGGTATTCGAGTATTATGCCCCGTTTTATGGGCTAGATACGGGAAAGGTCTTGATTGGCACTTCGGCTGAAAACAAAGAACGCTCTTTGGAAAGTTATATAGATGATGTAAATGATTTTGTTGGGGAAGAAAGGGTTTGGTATATTTTTACCGAGGTTGTTACCGGTTGTCCAAACTGCGAAGCTGAAGATACGCAAGCTTTTTACTTAGAATATATAAATGAATACGGCGAACTTCTTGAAGATTATAGTGAGCCAGGAGTTTATGGTGCGAACGCATATTTATACGATATGATGCCGTAGAATTTTCAGCAGTGGCTAAATAAATAGTGTTGAAAACGCTCTGAAGGGATTTGCAATCCCCGATCTCTTGAGAATAAAGTCGCTGGATTTGCACCTCTTTGGAGCATAAGTAATCCAGCGACTTTTCGCAAAAAAACAAAGGGAAATCTCCTTGGGGCTTTGTTATTCTCTAGTTTTCCTGCTAGCAAAAAAAACTTTTATCGCTGGCGCAATATTCACCAAGTCTTTCAGTCTTTCCCTTAAAAATTTTTCCCGCATTTCCTCTGTACCAAGCAACAAACATGGTACATCCACATCTGTATGCCGTCGCGTGCCGAGGTCTTCCATATTCCCGTGATCGGATGTGACCAGCACGAGCAGATCATTGGGCATGGTTTCGAGCAAGCCTTTTAATACGCTGTCAAAAGATTCGAGTTGGCTGATTGCCCAATCCATATCCTGTTTATGACCGGCATAGTCACTTGCCCAGTATTCAAAAAGGGAAAAGTCGTATTGCATGGCGAGTTCGGTCAGTTTTGCGCCTGCTTCTTCTGAAGTGAAGAGGGGAGCTGTTTCATCGTTGAGCATTCTTCGCCATCCTTCGTTGGTGAAGTCGGCGGCGAGTGCGCGCTCTGCGTAAATATCTTCAGCGGTAAAGAGGGGGAAACCTGCTTGAGTAACAGCAAGTGGAATAGCAGAATAGAGCCGTTTGCCGGAATTGATGCCTTTGAAGTAGCCATCGGGGTAGGCGCTTAAGAGTGCGGCCGTCTTTTTCTTTGCGCGTAGCCATGAAAAGATGGTTTCGCCTTTCCTTATGTTCTTAGCGGGAGATTGCTTCGTCGCTTTGCTTCTCGCAATGACGTCGCTGCTTGGGGTGAGTAGAAACTTGCGCACATCGGCATTTGGCTTTGGTCCATAGTGATAGCCAATTTCGGCCGGGATGTTGATCCCCGTTAGCAACGTTGCCTGCCCCGTCGCAGATTGAGGCATCCCATCCACGCCGAGGGTGGTATCTAGTGCGAGAAGTGTTGCCTTTTCACCATGATAGGGCGCAGCAGAGGCTGTCAAAGCTTGGTTGCCGAGCAAAGTGTGCAGCGTCGGCATCTTTGCGCGGGCAAGAGGGTTGGTTTCAGGGTTATCAGTGCCGAGGCCGACACCGTCGAGGAATAGAAAAAGGAAATGCATGGAGGAGTACCTATAAAATATGGCAAGGGCGATAGGAAGTTACCCTTACGAAGTTTTTTGAAATAAAGCCCAGACCGAATTGCGTCCGATTTTATCTGTCCCGCCTTTGCGCCAGACGAGAGCGAAGCGATTTTCCAGCTCTTTAACTTCAGCAGAAGAAATTCCGTGATCTGGGTTTGCATGCTCTGGGGAAAGTATATGCGCATAAAGTAGCCAAAATCCATTTGGTGCAAGAATTTCGTCAAGGCGGTTGAGATAGTCGGCTTTTTTGTTTCCCAGGTTATGAAAACAGCCCATGTCCAAAGCGAGATCAAATTTTGCGTCAATGCCGTGCAATTTACTCACATCGCCGACTTGTAGATCGGCATCAATTTTTGCAGTTTTCGCTTTGTGGCGGGCAGTTTTGATTGCGCGTGAAGCAAAATCCACGCCGCTAACTTGCCAGCCATGCTGGGCGAGGGTGATCACATTTGTCCCTGTGCCACAACCGAGATCGATCACTCGTCCGGGCGGATGCGTTTCGATGAATTCGAGTAATTCGGGCGGGGAAATACCGCTATCCCAGGGAATATTTTTGCGGAAATATCTAAAATTAAAAAAGAGTTTTTTCATTTTTACTCACAGCCGTTCGCCAAATGCCCTTCGAAGGTTTCGGCAAATGCATGCAGGCCACTCCCATCGCAGCGGGCGCGGAAGTAATAATAAGATGTTTCTTCGGGAAAGGCGACCGCCTCGAGTGAACTTAGAGATGGGCTACAGATCGGCGTGGGCGGCAAACCGGGATGGATATAAGTATTGTAGATCGAGACAACTTCGAGATCAGCATAAGTGAGCGGAGATTTCCACCAGCTTTGAGATATTTCGTCATAGCCGAGGGCATATTGGATTGTCGGGTCAGTCTCCAATTTTTGGCTTGCTCGGAGCCTATTAAGAAATACCGACGCGATCATCTTCCGCTCATCCGCGACGACAGCTTCTCTTTCCACAATAGACGCTAATTTAACTGCATCGTATAGCGATAACCCTTGCGCGGCGAAGCCGGCTTTGATCTCAGGAGAGAGATTGCGCGCAAAATTAAGCGTTAGCTCGGTAAGAAGTTGTTCGGCGGTCAGGTTGCGTGAAAGGAGATAAGAATCGGGGAAGAGAAAGCCCTCGTGAGATGATGCCTCCCCCACTTCCACAGCGAGGGGAGGGGGAGAATATGCGGCATCCAGAAATGTTTTTTCTGCAATGAGCAAGCCGGAGGAGGCGAGCGACGCGGCGATCTCTTCTATCCGCCATCCGGGAAGGATGATAAATTCGATCTGGCTGGCGCGCGAATCCTGGAACATCCCGGCGATGCTTTGCATGGAGAGAGAGGGGCTGAGTTTGTAGTTGCCGGGCAGGAGAGAAGTATCCATGCCTGTGTAGATCAGGAGCGTTAAAAAGGCTTCGGCGTCGAGAATGAGACCTTCTTCTTCGAGGCGCGCAGCGAGTTGATAGGGAGATTCGCCCTGCTCGAGGGTAAAATTTTGCTCTGTGCCGTAAGGGTCTGCGACGCGGCGGATGGTGGGGTCGTGCCACAGGATTTTTGCGGCATAGCTAAATCTTTTTTTGCCCCACAGCGTGGGAGATGGCTCGCCGTAATGATATTTTGCCAGCGCGGGAATTACGATGAGCACGGCGAGAGCAGCAAGAATGAATAGGATAATAGAGATGACTAGAAATCGGCGCATAGTTTTATTAATTGAGAATTCATAATTCTTAATTCTCAATTTCTCTATCAAGATAAGATTGCAAAATAACGGCCGCCGCAACATCATCGAGATGCCCGCCGCGTTTTTTGCGGGAAACGCCCATTTTGATGCGTCTCTCGCGGGCAATTTGGGTGCTGCGGTATTCATCCCAAAGCTTGACGGGGATTTCGGTTTGGGCACGCAGGGCTTTTGCAAAACGCGCAGATTTTCGCCCTGTGTAGGTTGGCTTGCCTTCATCATCGAGCGATTGCCCAATGATGATCAGCGCTGCACCTTTTTCCTCGGCAATTTTGGCAACGCGCACGGCATCTTTCTCTCGCTGGATGTGTTTGATGACAGCAAGCGCTTTGGCAGAGATGCCCAACTCATCGCTGATGGCAATGCCGATATTTTTTTCTCCGGGGTCTACAGCGAGTATTTTCATTTCACAATAAGCTCAATTCTAAAGGGTGCGATAGGTATCCATTTCCACCAGGCGGGAGTGATTTCGATTGTCGGAGATTCGACAAGTTCAAAATTCTTTTGGATGTTCTGCGTGGCAACTTCGATCTCGCGTCCCTGTGTCAGCGCTGCAATTTGAGCGGGGGTAATGATCGGGCGTAAATCCTGTTCTACGCGCATTTGCCAGGAGGTGATGCCAAGCTGATTATTTTCAAAATCGCTCAAGGGTTCGAGACGCAGTGTATTGGGCACAGGCGAAAATCCTGTGGGCAGTGAGGCATCCAGCGCAGATTGTGCCAGTTCTGCCAAGTCTGTTCCCTTCGCAAACCGGATCTCAAACTCGACGCTCATATTAAGCGTTAGGCGATCTCCAGATTCGCCTTGGGGCGGGTCATAAATTTCTTCAATGATCTCGGCTTCACTGACTGCGCTGGGGAAAAGCAAATCGCCTTCTACGAGCTCTGATGCAATTTTTTCTTCTGCTTGCTGATAAAAAGAGATCATTAGCCGATCTCGTAGTTCAGCGCGGTCTTGCTCCGAAGGGGCGAGTACAAAATCGTCGCTGCCTCCCTCTATCGGGTTGGGGTTTGTGGCTGCCAATGACAGGCCCAGATCCCCTTCGATGGCTTCGAGCAAGTTCGGGTCAAGATTGCCCCGTTCCCCAAAGATCAAGGCCTCGACGCGGACTTCAACTTCTGCTTCAACGCCGCCTTCAATTTCTGCATTATCCATCGTTTCAAAGCGGATTTCTTCATCTGCCAAACTGCGGATGATCGTCCCGGCGGGTATCTGGAGAGGAGAATCGGTCAGATTGCGGAAGATGACCGTGCCGCGCGCGTTTTTAGCGGGTACCGCTATTCGAGCACTTGCCCCCGCCGAAAGGGATTCCGTTAAGATCACACGCGCTCTTTGGGCCGGGATGCTGCCCGAAAGAAAAACATCCGTTATATTGGCATTTGCCCGAACGGGGATAATGAGACTCTGGACGCGTTTTTCTGGCGCCAAAACAACCTCGGCTTGCGGCAAAAAAGCGACGATGACCGTCAGCAATGCCAAAACGCCGAGCGCGAAAAAGACCAGGCGCGTCAGCGGATGATTGCGCCATCTTGCTTCTTTTGCCTGAAATTCTTTTTGTTTTTCGCGCAGGTCTTTTGATGCTTTGTGGCTGCGATATTTTTTGCGCTCCGATGGATACCAAGCCTCGCGTTGGGCGGCTAGATTGCTTTCAAAAACGGAGATGTTCAGCGCATCTGCTGCGCGGATGACTTTGGCAGATTTCGTGACCAAACCCAGCTCTGCGCCGAGACTTTTTGCGTGACGTTGCAATAATTTTAGGTCAAGGGTATTCAGATCGAATTTGCCACGACGCGGTAAAACTAACAAGATGCGCGGAGTCTTGCTCCAGTTCATTTTGTCGCGGATGGAGATATGGTCGTCGTGGGGTTCGAGTTGGATGATCTGCGTTTTCATGCAGG
>CAZOOX010000187.1:0-6589 GCA_964581545.1 uncultured Anaerolineaceae bacterium | reverse complement strand
GCACCCTAATTTAGGCCGAGAATGAGAAGAATGAATAGCAAGGCTGAATGTAGGTTTATGCTGCTCTATGGCAATTTGATTCCTGAGTTAACCGCGAGATTATGCTCTGTGCAATGATTGGCACCCTCGGGGTTTGTAAAATCAAAATCCTGAAAAGCGAGGCATTTCAACTCCAGCCCGGCTTCTTCGAGATAGCGCATAATGGGGCTGCCTTCGGCGTTGCCACTGGCGACATAGTCGTAGACTTGCTCTGTTGAGAGGACGCTGCGTCCGTTCACTTCGGGGGCATCTTCAGTTTTGATGTTGTTAAGGGTTAGCACGGCTGTAATTGCGAGCCACTCTTCTTTGGATGTCTCTTCAAAATGATAGAGGAGCGTATCGCGGATCGGTGCCATGATGGTGTAGATATGGGCATATTCGCGGGTATTGTGGTCGTCCTGGTAGGTGTCGATGAGAATCAGCTTTTCGCCGCCGTGAAGCGGTACTGCGCGCGGGCTGAGGATATTGCCATTTTTGTCAACGATCAAGTTGAAACCAAGCGCGACCAGTTTTTCATCCAATTGATGTTCGCCGCCTTCTGCGATGATCGGCTCGCCCGTGCGCTTACTTGTCAATCCGTAAGACCAAAGCTGTGTGAGGTCGAGGCTTTTGGCTGGCTCTTCTTGAGCGGGAGCAGGTTCAGGTTCTGCGGCAGGTGCTTGGGTTGCTTCAACGACAGGCAGGCTTTCTTGCTCGGCTGGCAGGGTTGTTGGAGCCTGCGCCGGTTTTGAACATCCAACTAAAATTAATAAACTTACCAGTAAATAGATTTGCTTTTTCATTTTAAATTCATTCCTTTGTGTTAGAGCAGTTGATATAAAAATGGCAGAGTCAGAAAACTAAGCAGGATGCCTATGCCCACCAACGCGGCAGCCAGCGGCGGAAAGAGATCGTCCAAGATCGCCAATGCTCCTGCGGAGACCATGGGCGGCATCCCGGCTTCGAAGATGGCAACCTGTACGAGTTTGCCACCCCAGCCCATCATCCGCGTGATCAGCAATGCTGCTAGGGGGGCGATGAGTAATTTTATCGCCAATCCAATAGACAAGGACGAGATCGTGCCTTTATCCAATTTCAGGGTGAGCTGAAAACCAACGGCGATCATGACAAGGGGAATTAATGTGGCGGCCAGCGTTTCCAGAAGATCATAAAAAATGGGGGGATAGGAGAGGTTTCTGAGGGCAAAGGCTAGGATGAGCGCGATAAAAGGCGGAAATGTGATGATTTTCTTGACAACGCTCTTAACCTTTGGCTTGTTTTTGCCCGTGCCATAGAGCGCTAAAATCAGTGAGCCGTATGTTGCCAGCGCAAGGAAAGAGCCAAGTTGATCGTAGAGAAGGGCATAGGGTGTTGCTTCTTCTCCGAAAAAAGCCCTTGTCATCGGGATGCCGAGAAATGACGTATTCCCCAGCGGGACCAAAAGCAGCAAACAGCCCGTGGTGGCACGATCCCATTTCAGGGTTTTGGCGAGGAATAAAATGAGCACGGCTGAAAAGACCAACATCGCCCATGGCATGATGGTTGGAACGAGCAGCGCTTTGGAAATAGCCAGTTGGGGAATTTTGATGAGGATCAGCGCCGGCAATGAGATGTAGATGACGATCAGATTTAACACATTCCCCGTTTCTTCTGGGAAGATGGCAAGGCGCTTGACTCCCATACCGATGAGGAGGAGGGTGAGGATGATGAAGAAGTTTTGCATCTAAGAATACTTGGCGTTTTTTGCCTCAACAATACAGTAAAAGGGTTCCATATCCAGCTTTTCACCGAATTGAATATAATCTGCCATCTTCAATCCACATTCATTTAAGAATGATTCTGTCGCAGCTTTGGGGTCATCTGACATATCTATGCCAAATTTGGCAGGCTCTCCCATACTTTCTATCAAACTCATATTTCTTTTAGCAATAAATGAATATTCACCTGAACTATATGATCTGGAATAAAGGTCTTGAGCGACGACACTTCCGTCTACGCATAGATCAGCCACATCCTTTAGTGTTTCTCTAACAGTATCAGCTTCCAAGTACAAAGAAACACTTTGCCAAAGAAACAAAGTCTTTTTTGTTCTGTCAAAACCAGCTTCCAGTAGTCTATCACCCCAGGATTCGTTTGCATAATCGACCGGGATATAGGTGATCCAATCATGCTTTATACCTGCTTTTTTCAATGTTTCAACTTTAAGATTTAGTGTATTACTCTGGTCGAGTTCAAAAACCTTTAGATTTTTTCCTTTTGTAAAATGTAAAGTGATCAGGTCAAAGCCAGAGCCCAGAATAACGATCTGTTCCATTTTGTCAACATATTTTTCCATTATTCTGTCAAATGCGACGACCCTACTACCCGAAATGGCAGCTAAGTTCGCTTCTTCCGGTTCAGCAACTTTTGAAAGCCTGGTTTTGAAGCCAAATAATCGTTGGGAGATGATAAGAGCTCCCATTGTCGTCCACAAAGCAAAATGTGATTCACATGGAAATTTCTTGGTAAATTCAACAGAAAGGGGATCCGGTCTGGTCTCAAGATAATGCATGAACCATCTGTATTGTAGCGCTTGACCTGCCGAGAAGGAGACATCCAGTTTTTTGCTATTTGCCATTTCCTTGTACAGTCCAAAAGCTAGTCCAATAATGGCAAATGGGATGAAGATTATTTGGATCGGGATATAAAGGATGATCTGAAAAAGCTTGATTATGAAAGCTAATATGCCGGGGCGCTGTGTTTTTGAGTTTTTGTCTGTCATAAGATTATCCTTCATTTGGATTATTCAAAGCTATTGAGTCTGTTGATGTAAATGACGATCAGGTTCAGCATATTGTCCGTTTCTTTGGGGAAGGTAGTACAAGCCGGTCACCAGGAGTAGGGAGAGCTGTATAAGCCAGATACGTCTAAACCTGTTTTTCATGGCGGAGATTATATCACCGGCGGAGAAGTGTTGATTCTGGGATTATTTTGCTCTATACTGAAAACAGCTATTCCTTGAGCACTAAGCATTCAGCTGGTCTTCTCGTGCCGAAAGGCTGTTGGGTGGCCCAGTGTAATCAAGGTTTTCAAGCAGGAAAAAGACAGGAGGTGAGTCGTGTCCAAGAAACCAACGTGCAGGTTCAAGCTTTTTTTTGCGGCGCTAGTATTGTTGGGCGCTTCTCTGGGTTGTAACTGGATGGAAGAGGCGGCAGGAAGAAACCCCAAGGCGGAGGGTCTCACCAAAGAGGAGGCCATCCAATTCTTTAACGACAGGAAAGGGGAACGCGCCTATGATGTTACAGAGCAGCACGACACCGCATGGGTAAGTGCGTGCGGGTCTGGCAGTCCTTTAGGCAAGAATGTACCGCTTAGTCTTGAGTATTGGCCTGCCAGCGCCCCAGGGGACGATGTGATCACAATTACGGATGCGGATGGAACGCTGCGTGACTACACCGCTTTTTACTCAACAGGTGATCGGTTAAAGAACGAATATTGCCGGAAAGTCGAAAGCCCGGCAGTTCTCGAGTGCATTGAGTTCAGAACCTGGGGTTTTGAGCTGGTTCGATATGACAGCTCCATCCCAGATGAGGATAGGGTGTGCTACGCTGCAACCTATGTATCTGGCTCTGTTGCCGCAGCGGATGGCCAGGCGGGCGAGGGGAAAGAAAACTGCATTGAGGAGCAGGGCACAGCCTACTCCTGGGAGTACACCGGCTTGAAGCTCGATACGGGCACTGGCGGTACTTCATGCCAGTATGAATTCATAATTTACAACACGAGTGACGAGGATCAGTATTTCGTGCTTTACAAGGTGTTCGATAACGTGGCTATGCAATCGGACAAGTGGACTGTACGACAGTTGAGCGCGCAGGGGGAGTTTGAGTACAGGTTTTCGAACACTAGGTACAACAACGGCGACGAAACCTTCGATTTCGCCGACAAGCTGCTGGTCATACGCGGAACGTCGGAGTGCTACCCGCTTACTCGGTCTGACGACCCAAAAAACCTGGCTCTCTGGGAGGAACACGCCGTTCCGCTGGAGAACCCTTGTTGGTAAGAACCGCAGATCTCACCACGTGTGCAGGTCTGGAGGCGAAGCCTGCAAAAAGAACGCAGAGTGATATTCTTATCAAAAGATGAATCCACGATCCAGATGCCCCCGATTGCCAAAGCGTATTCAGCTCATATGGCGCTACGGATTCTACGCCTCGCGCACCAAGGGTAGCTTGAGCATATTGCCCATCTCTTTGGGAAAGGCTACGATGCATTTGATTACCTTGCCGATGAGGAGGAAGTTTTGCATGTAACACGATTCTGAGCCGCGGCGGTAACAGTGGGCTCCAGAAATAAGTTAGGAACTATTCCTCTGATTTAAAATAATGGAAAATGAAAAACTCATGGATGCATTTTTTGTCATCTAGATATAACTTACAGTTTTTCAGCCTCAACAATACAGTAAAAGGGTTCAATATCCAGTTTTTCACCGAATTGAATATATTCTGTCATCTTCAGTCCACATTCTTCCAGGAATGATTCAACTGCCGCTTTAGGATCATCTGACATATCCACCCCAAATTTAGCAGGCTCTCCCATACTTTCTATTACGCTCAAAAAAATCTTAGATTCTTTTGAATATTCACCTGCTGCGAATACTGTGGAATAAAAACCCTGCGCGATGATACTTCCGTCTGCACACAAATCAGCCATTTCCCTAAGATTTTCTTTGACTATATCAGCTTCCAAATACAAAGAAACGCTTTGCCAAAGGAAGAGAGTCTTTTTGCTTTTATCGAAACCGGCTTCAAGCAGTTTATCAGCCCAAGACTCGCTGGAATAATCGACCGGGATATAGGTGATCCAGTCATGCTCTATCTCTGCTTTTTTCAGTGTTTCAACTTTAAGATTTAGTGTATTAACCTGATCGAGTTCAAAAACCTTTACTGTAATTGCGAAGAATGTCCCGACCTGTGGTCGGGGATGAATTCGTCTATTGAGCAAGAATTGATATACTGAGGGCATGGCAATAAGACGAACTAGTCATACAGTATATGAGACGAAATATCATTTGGTCTGGGCTCCAAAATATCGAAAATGGATATTGCGGGGTGATATCCAGAAGCGAGTAGCGGAGTTATTTGTTGAGATAGCTGAGAATCATGATATAGAAATAGATACGATGGAAGTTGCCGAAGATCATGTGCATTTGTTTGTGTCATTTCCTCCACGATTGTCAATATCCAGCGTGGTCGGGAAGTTGAAAAGCATCTCAGCAAGCGTAATCTTTCGAGAGTGTCCCGAGGTATAGCGGGAGCTGTGGGGAGGTCATTTCTGGCAAACGGGTTATTTTGTACGCACATCAGGCGACCAGGTAACGACGGAAATAATCAGGAAGTATATTGACTATCATCAAAAAGAAGAGAAAACTCCAAGCCAGATGAAATTGTTTTAGAAGCCCCGACCTGTGGTCGGGGTGATTCACTTTTTTCCCTTTTGTAAAGTGCAAAGCGATTAGATCAAAGCCGGCTCCAGGAAGGACAATCTGCTCCATTTCATCAACATATTTTTCCATGATCCTGTCAAACATGAGTACCCGAATACCCGCGGCGGTATCTCCGGTTTCTTCACCGGGTTCAACGAGTTTTCCAAGCTTGTCGGGGAAACCAAATAACCGCAGGGAAATGATAAGCGCGCCCAGAACCGACCACATTCCAAAATGTGATTCACATGGAAATTTTTTGATAAATGCAACAGAAAGGAGATCTGGTCTGGTGTTAAAATAATGCATCATCCACCTGTATTGAAGCGCTTTAATTGCCGAGAAGGAAACACCCAATTTCTTGCTTATTCCCATTTCCTTGTAAACTGCAATGATTATTCCAATAATGGTAAAAGGAATGAAGATGATTTGGATCGGGATATAAAGAATGATCTGAAAAAACTTAATGATGAAGCCTAATATGCCGGTGGTTTGTTTTTCTGTATTTTTGGTTGTCATAAGATAGTCCTTTGTTTGGATTATCCAAAGCTATTTCATCTAGTAGACTTCTTGCAAAAGTTTAATTTTCACCATGCTCCCTGTGCCGTCCTCGGCGCAGGCTTCTCTAAAACACGCCGCCGGGGACGGCGGCTAGAGCACTTATGCAAGAGGTCTAGTAATGTAAATGACGTTCAGAGAGGAAAGCGAACAGACGCTTGATTCCCATGCCGATGAAGAGAAGGGGGGAAGATAATGATGAAGTTTTGCACCTAACAGTTTGTGTTATTTTCTGGAGAGCGGGACTGGACAATGTTCTTGGAATGTAGTGGCAACATCTCGAATCAGAATTAACCAAATTTAGCGAGGCAAATCCCACTAGTCAAGTGCACACATTGTTGAGCGCAAAAATGCCCACAGCTTTCGTGACCCTCACTCTTCATTTGATATCAAATCTCGTGAGTATTCATTTATGACAATCGGGCCTGTATCACCTTTATCTTTTTCTGGAACTCCCCTATTCTTAAATGCTTATACAGATTTGGATTCTTTTATTGGAGCTTAGATTCAAGTAGTAAGTGCAACTTTACAAACCGGAAAGAAGAGGTAAGCTGT
>CAZOOX010000186.1:0-6620 GCA_964581545.1 uncultured Anaerolineaceae bacterium | reverse complement strand
GATGTACTTACCATGATTTAAACCAATTTTAGGAAAAGTGAGAAGTTTAATAAATCTTTTTCGTCTAACTATATATTCAACTATTTAAGTGGTTGTCGGAAAGTATCTAAAAAACAACATCTCTGTGGTAACCGCCTGTTTAGGGGAAAGTTGCTTTACCCCCAGAGGGTGCGCTGTCACAAGTTTTTAAAGAACTTTCCGTAGTCTACTTATCAAGGAGTAATAAGATGAAAAAGAATCCGTGGATCGCTGCTGTATTGAACTTCTTCTTTATGGGCTTGGGCACTTTGTATATTAGTCGCCGTAAGCTGACAGGAGTTGGCCTCACTCTGGCTGCCTTAGTCCTAACTTACGTGGAGTTGCAATTGAAGGTGGCTGCGCCCGCTTTGTACCCGATCATGTTTGCTGCGGTTTTTGTTGCAAACACCGTTCTCGCTATTGACGGGTATAACGAAGCAAAGATGTAATCCATAACTCAGGTTAATATGTTAGCCATCTGAATAAGCCTATTAAAAAGAGTGAAGCATGTCATCAGAAGACAATAAGAAAAACCCCATTCCAGACAAAAAAAGGAGATAGTATGTTAAAAATTGGCTAGCAGTGTTTGTTGCACTTTTCGTTTGGTCATTTATTTGGCACAATATCATTTTGAGTGGATTCTATACAAGCAATCTTGCTCAAATAGGGCGCTATGACGGTGGTGCAGTAGCTCCATTAATGGCATTCCTTGCTCTTGGCAATCTTATTGCCACCTTTGGATTTGTCAGATTTCTCCCATCTGCATCAAAGGGAACAGGTCAATTTGTGCTGAACGGCGTAATAATGGGTGTCATTACCTTTGGCTCATTTGCTGTTATAAGCCATGCAATTTTCTCTGGCTGGACCACATCCTTAATGGTCGCTGACTTTTCCTATTCCATATTTGCTGGCGCAATCGGTGGTTTGTTAACCAATTATTTATCATAGTGCCCAAGTCAGCACAAAATCTGGCATTCTGAAAAGTTGCCTAATGCATACAAGAGAAATGCTTTGAAAGAGCCTTGCGAGAGTTGATTTAAGCGCGAGCATTCTCTTGAAGACAAATCTCGCAAGGTTGATTTACAATTATGCTGTTTGAAAATGAACTAAGCCTGCCTTAGTCACAAAAAACTCCGGGAGTTTATCTCGGAGTTTTTTGTGTTCCTTGCAGGAATCACAAAGGCGTGTATTCTCAAGTACACGCCTTTATGCATTGAGGAAATGCGTTAGATGGAGTCTAAAACTCGCTACTCCTACTCTTCTCGTATTTCGGATTCCACAGTCATTTTGCCTGATTTTTCAAATTCCAATTCAACCGTTACGACCTGACCAGCTTCGAGTTTTTCAAATAAGCCAATGAACATAACATGTTTGCCACCAGGCTTCAGCTCAACAGAGCCACCAGCGGGGATAACGTAGCCTTCTTCAACGTGGAACATTTTCATCACGCCGTCATCCATGGTCATATCGTGAAGTTCAACAACTTCCGAAATATTGCTGGTCGCATTGACCAGTCTGTCATCTTCACTGCCTGTATTTTCGATCAGGAAATAAGTTGCGCCATTCCCTGCTTTCATTGGGGAGGGACGTCCCCACACACCAGATATTTCGATCTGGGGTCCTTCGGGGGCAGATTGACAGGCGGATAAGCCGATCACCATGAGGGATACTACAAGTAGGGCAAAAAATACTTTCTTCATTTTCTTTCTTCTCCTTAGTTATTTTTGCAGGGTAAAAAGCCCTGTTTTACATATTCCTTGGGGGGGCGTGAGTACTGCTCAGAAAAGATTTAGCTTCCGAGAAATTCATCATCTCGCCACCAAAGCCCTGTTGAAAGCGTGCTGCATCTTCAGGCGATGCAAATGCAATCACGGCAGGGGAACAGCAGGTTTTCAGATCAGCTTTGATGAGATAGATTGCCTGGAGGGCATTGACCTTATTCCCGTGCAAGAAGTCGGTTGCCAAAACCAGCGTCGGGTTTTGCATATTGAGCATCATCAAACCACAATGCGGACAACAGGCTTGCTTGCTGCTCTCATCATCGAATTGGAGAACGAAAGCGAGTTGCTCTCGTACGATTTGTTGACACATCGGGCAAGCAGATGCCTGATCTGCTGCTGGAGCAGCGGCAGGGCGCAGGATGGCACCACCATGTACTTTGACCACAGCGCCATCATCGGCGAGTTTGTCGAGATCGCGGTGGATGGTCATCGTGGAAACAGAAAGAAGCTCAGACAACTCCTGTATGGAGCAGGATTCTCTTTCTGAGAGACAATCTAGAATTTTTTGTTGGCGTTGATAAGTAGTTGACATTTTTTGCACCTTGTTATATTTTGTTATCATTTGCCATAATAAGACAAATTATACCGACTTTTTACAGATACGGCAAATGATTACTAAAGCAGTCAGGGATTCCAAGTATAGCAATCTACAGAGAAATAAAACAGTGTTTTTCTTCATATAGATGTTTATAAAAGGGTAGCAAACCCAAAACAGGGACGAGGCAGTATTTCATCCCTTTAAATGTAAAGGCGTGCATCAAGATGATACACGCCCTTATCGCATGAGGAGATGCGAGGGTGCTAGAGGGGGTTACCATCCTGATCTACAGCTTCGAGTTGCAAACCGTCCGGATTAGGAGTGGTTGCATCAGGAATCCAGGGGGCAAGACAATTTCTGTCTTTGGTACAGGGATCGGTGAGAGTGTGCAAGAAATCAACAATATCTTCCACATCCTGATCGCTGAGGAAAAGGTCTTCGATGGTAGTGATGTCGTTGCGGCGATTCTCTTTCAATTGCTCAAGAGCGGCTTGGGTATAGCCTTCCGCATTATATGTGCGGATATCAGGAGCGAGCATCGAGAAATCATAATTATTGACAGCCGTGACGACATCCATTTTGTGGCGAACGACCATCTCAAGCGCTTCGTATGCACCGTCGTGCCCGTAGGGCCCCGTCACTTCGACATTGAGCAGGCTGGGTGTGCGGAAGGCGTATTTATCGGCGGGGTCCTGGGTTTCGAGATAACGCCCCCAGTCATCGTCGCCGTAGGTGCCGCTGGCTTTGCCGCGCCCGATCTGAGGGATAGCGATGACGTGAAAATCTTCGTCGGTGAAGAAATCGCCAGAATGACAAACCGAACAACCTGCACCACCCTCTTCAACAGGCGTAAAGAAAAGAATTGCTCCGCTTTTTGCCGATGCGCTGATGGCATCATCGTCGCCTTGAACATAAGCTCGCCACGGCGTATCGA
This sequence comes from uncultured Anaerolineaceae bacterium, assembly GCA_964581545.1. Taxonomy (GTDB): domain Bacteria; phylum Chloroflexota; class Anaerolineae; order Anaerolineales; family Villigracilaceae; genus Desulfolinea. The sequence continues at coordinate 3,349 of CAZOOX010000186.1, read as the reverse complement.
CAAAAACTTGTGAGCGTTCGTACTCGCCAATCGCGTGAACAATATTCTCAAAGATGATGAGGCTCTCGGCGTCTTCATCACTTTCATAAGCTTTTTGGAATTCCGCCAGCCATTCGTTCTGTTCCAAAATGCCTTCGCCGTAGCCATATCCGCCGAGAATTTCAGCGAGCATTGTGCGGGTAGTTTCGTCGCGGATTTCAAGAGTATTGCCGTGCCCTGTGCCAAAATCGAAGCCGCGCATTTCGTCTTCAGCAGTGACAGGGAAACGCGCCTGCGCCACGACGAGATTTGCGCCCGCATCGGGATCAGGATAGCCCCAGGGACGGTCTGGTGTGCGGATGCCATATCCGTCTGCGCCGTTCGCTCCGGGTGTTTTCCCTTTACTTTCTACACGCCCATCGTGAAACATAAAAGCGTCCCACATCCCTGAATTGAAGGTGGTCGGCGCATTTCGGGGAACGAGCGGTCCCGAAACGTGGGTGCGCCCCGGACCGAGCAGCTCGGGAACATCAGCATCTACACCAATGGACATGGGGATGCCATCCCCCCCGCCAAGGGATGGGTGATGGCAACTGACGCAAGCAGCGTCTTGTTGAGCGCTGAGTGCTTTGGTGTAAAAGAGCATCATGCCCAGTTGTGGAAGCGGATCGCTGATATCGGGCAGGTCTCGCCCAATGCTGGGGTCGCCCGTCAAACCTTCCGCTTCGATGATGGCACGCAGTTCCTGGTCTCGCGCGGAGGTGGAGCATCCTGAGATCAGGAGGCTGGAAATGATGATGAGTGAAATAAGAGCTAAGATGGTTTTACGCATGAGAGGCTCCTGGCGTAAAGGAAACCTGACAGGCCTTACAGACCTGTCAGGTTTGGTTGGTTCGAAAATTAGTAACTAAGTGTAGTTACGTTCTCAGCAAAGAGTGCACCCCAAGTGAATTCGGGCGTACCAATGATGACGCCGGGCAGAATATCTTCTGTATCCATGCCACCGACGTTCTTCATGCAAACAGGGCAGACGAGGGCTACGCCGCCTTCGTCCATGAACATTTGGATCATCTCGTGGATGGTATTGCCGCTCTTGTGGGTGTTCTGCGGAATATCCACATCTACGAGACGAACGCCCTGAGTATTGAAGAAGATCGTTACCGGGCGACCAGTCTGTTTGCGGATCTTGGTCGCAAAACCAACTGCCATCGCAGCGCGGTCAATATCATCGGTGGTCATGTTAATGAAAAGGCCATCTTTCAGCTCTTCTGGCGTGCGAGGTGTGGGAGGCGTATCCTCTTGAAGTTGTGCGCTTTCATTGCCAGCTGCATGAGCAATGCTCGGCTGGAAGGACATAACGAGAGCAAAAACGCCATAGAGCGCAAATGCAACAACGATGAGGCTGGTAAGGTAACGTAATTGTTTTTTCATTTTTTTATCCTTTTGTTTTTGACACTTTAGTAACTAATTACAGTTACATCTTCTGCAAACATAGCACCCCAAGTAAATTCGGGCGTACCAATAATTACACCGGGCAGAATATCTTCTGTATCCATACCGGCAACGTTTTTCATACAAACGGGGCAAACAAGGGCAACGCCGCCTTCGTCCATGAACATTTGAATCATTTCGTGGATAGTATTGCCGCTCTTATGAGTGTTTTGTGGAATATCAACATCTACCAAACGTGCACCCTGCGTATTGAAGAAAATAGTGACGGGGCGACCGGTTTGCTTACGGATTTTTGTTGCAAAACCAACAGCCATTGCCGCACGGTCGATATTCTCGGTGGTCATATTGATGAAAAGACCATCTTTCAGCTCTTCCGGCGGGCGAGGGGTGGCATCAGACGCAGGCATAACCGCTGCTTCTTCAGTCGCTTCTTCTGTCTCGACGGGTGCTGCCGTTGGTTCAGGAACCGCTTCTTCCTCAGCTTCCGGGGCAGATACTTCTTCTACTGCGCTTTCTTCCATAAGGGGTTCGGCTGGTGCGCACCCGATGAGTAAGAAAACCGAAAGTAGTAGAAGCAGGACAATAGTGATACTTTTTTTCATAAATCAGCGTCTCCTTTTCTAAAAAAATCTTAGTTTTTAGGCTCGATATCAACTACCGGCACTTCTATCGTTACTTCCCCCATTTTTTCAAATTTGAGCGTTAATTCGTAACTTGTTCCGGTTTCCAGCCCTTCGTGCAAGTTGATGAGCATCAGATGAAGACCACCGGGAACCAGTTCCACTTCGCCGCCTGCGGGGATGTCAATATAACCACCCTCGACCATACGCATCCGCATCATGCCGTTGCTGTCCATTTTATGCTCATGTAATTCAACGACATCACAAACATCGGTTTTGGCAGCCAGCAGCCTGTCATCAGCAGTGCCATTATTTTGGATAAGCATATAAGTGATACCGGAGCCATCCATCAACTCCGGTGTAGAGCGTGACCAGGCACCCTCGATAAGAATATCTGCTTCTTCTGTACCTGTATCAGATGAAGCAATTGTTTCTACAGAGCTACACCCAACCAGCAATAGCAATGAAAGAAGCAAAAGTAGTGAGTTTAGGATTTTCTTTCTCGTCAAGCTTTTTTGCATAGGAACTCCTGTTCTTATCGTTTTTTTGAAATCGTGGTTGCGCAACGCTCGTGCTTTCAACTTGAGTGCCATTAAATAACATTTTTTGAGCGTGAGCATTGTGCGCATCCCTTTTTCATGCCACGTATTCAGTTCGAGCACCAGCGCTCAAACCCAAAATGGGTGTGTAGCGAAGTGCAATAGTCACATATAAATTCTCAGGCAAGATCTGCCATATCTTTGCTAATGATCTAAGATATAAATAATATCTTCGGCTATAGCGACACCGTCTGTACCATAAGGAAATACAATACGCTTATAACCATCCGGGTCAATCAAGATCATGGAGGCTGTATGGTTCACGGTATAGCCCATTGCCGAACCTGTCTCCTCCTTGTTATAGAGAATGGTATATTCGGAGGCTACTTGAGCAATTTCATCATCTGTGCCAATTAAGCCAATAAAGCTGGGGTGAAAATGTTCCAAAAATATAGCCATTCTTTCTGCGGTGTCCCGTTCCGGGTCAACCGTTACCATTAAAAGTTCCATTTCATCGGCACGCCCTTCTTCTTCTAAGACTTCAACTGTTCGCCTTACTTCTGCTAAAGTAGCAGGGCAAACATCGGGGCAGGAAGCGTACCCAAAATATAGAAGCACTACTTTGCCTCTATAGTCGCTCAAAGAAGTTTCTTGCCCATAATGATTGGTTAACCTAAACTCTGGAGCCAGGTTAGGGGATTGAATAAGCGTGCCATTATAGGTATGAGGTCTGAAAGCTATTAGGGCTATAAATTTGAA
>CAZOOX010000185.1:0-6715 GCA_964581545.1 uncultured Anaerolineaceae bacterium | reverse complement strand
AAGTTCAACTTTGTGTTTTTTGTTTTGCATGAAAGAATCTTATCTGTACCCTACACTTTTAGCAAGTTGGGGGACTAGCAATGTCTCTGCGAGGGGGACTACAGACTCTACCGAAAATAAAAATTAGCTTGAGTTTTCTGATGTTCCGAACCGCCAATCTCCACAAACCTTCACTGATTTTTGCTCTTTTAGCAAAAATTTGCGAGGACCTGTGCCCTGTAAGGGTATTAGTGGTTAGAGCTTATTCTCAATAGAGTCTTATTCGTGACTAATTGCCCCATAAATCCTTAAAACTGTAACATCATTTCCTTCCAGGCAGTAGATTTTTGCTGTGTCAGGGTGGCTTTCTACGAAAGTAATCTTTGCTTGGCAATTCACCACACCAAACTTTTGCAAATCGCTAATATATTTCCATTTCCTTTGATCCACTCTCGCGGCATATGCGTATCCATCAGATGTGACATAGATGAAAAACATACCATTGGGGCTGACTTGAAACCGCCCTGTTTGGATAGGCGGCAATTGATAGGCATCGCCACCTTCGCATTGAATGGTGAGCAGATTGCCTTTCCTGGTATCTTCTACGGCAACATTAATTATTTTTTTATTGCTGCAGGAGGCATTTTCTGAGAGGACGATTTTGCCCGGCGTTGGAGTTGGCGACGGCGTATTTGTCGTAAGCACAATGATAGTGCTGGTTGGCACTGCCGTTTTTGTTGGTGTAGATGATGGGACTATGCTTGGCAATAATGTATAAGTGGGTTCTGGTGTGAGCGTTGATATCGGCTCTGCTGAAGGGCTAGTATCATTATTTGCTTGGAGAAATGTTGTTGCCCTGCAAGAAAGACTACTAAGAAGGAGTGCGCCTAAAAGAGTTATTACTATTTTTCTTTTCATTTTTTCCTCTTTTCTATTTATCCCATACTAATTTAAATGTCGCAATTATAGCAGTTTTTAGCTTTACAAATAGCGTGAGTGGCTAGGATGAAAAGCGAGAGATATGTTAAGACTTTTCTTATGTTCTTTTCTTGACACTAAGAACTGGAAAAGGTAAACTGCGCCAGTAAATGAAAATGATTTTCAATAAGGAGTTTTTTTATGAGTAAAAGAATAGTGTTTTTTTTGATTGTAAGTATTTTTCTTGCTTCCTGTAGTTCTTCGTCTTCCCCAGCCGCTGATTCTGGCAAGCTTAGTGTTGTTGCTACGACAAATATTGTCGCGGATGTGGTCCGTCAAGTCGGCGGCGACCTTGTAGATGTGCAAATCCTGCTTCCTGAGGGAACAGACCCACATAGTTTTGACCCCACTCCCCAGGATATCGCCAAAGCTGCTGATGCAGAACTTATTTTTGCAAATGGTGCGGGGTTGGAAGAATTTATCGATGACCTGCTTGAAAGTGCTGAAGCCGGTGAGAAGACGGTCGAAGTCTCTGACGGAGTTGAGCTTCTTGAAACTGATGGGCATGATGACCATGAAGAAGGCGAAGATCATGATGACCATGAAGAAGGCGAAGATCATGACGATCATGAAGAAGGCGAAGATCATGACGATCATGAAGAAGGCGAAGACCATGATGAGCATGAAGAAGGCGAAGACCATGACGAGCATGCTGAAGACGAAGACCATACTCATGAAGATGAACATGACCACGCTGGAGGAGACCCGCACACCTGGACAGACCCGAATAATGTCATCATTTGGGTTCAGAATATCGAAGCTGCACTCGCTGCAGCTGATCCATCCAATGTAGAGATCTATGCAGAGAACGCCGCAGCTTATATCGCTGAGCTGAAAGAAGTTGACACGTGGATACGTACAGAGATCGAGAAAATTCCGCCCGAAAACAGAAAGATCGTTACTGACCATCGTTTGCTTAGTTATTATGTAGACGAATATGGTCTGGAAATGGCGGGCGCGATTATCCCCGGCTATAGCTCACTCTCTGAGCCTTCGGCACAGGAATTGGCGAAAATAGAAGATATTATTAACGAGTTGGACGTGCAGGCAATTTTTGTGGGGAAGACCGTTAACCCAAATCTGGCCGAACGGATCGCTGAGGATACAGGCGTGAGTTTGGTGTATTTCTATACAGGCTCGCTTAGCCCTGCCGGTGGCGAGGCGGGGAGCTATCTGGATTATTTGCGATACAATACAAATGCTTTTGTGAATGCTTTGAAATAAATTTATCGTAGGGGCGAGTCTCAGACTCGCCCCTACAAACTGAAAATGGCCCTTTTTAAAGAACTCAAAAAAACAACCCGACACCTAAATCGCCAGCAGCGTCACGAGCACGCTGAAGGCGCGCCGATTTTGCATGCTGAAAAACTCAATATGCGCTACGAAAGTGGCGCTGCTCTCGAGGATGTTTCTTTTTCTTTGCAAGAAGGTGAACGAGTCGCCATTGTGGGGCCAAATGGCGCAGGGAAAAGTACGCTGCTTAAGATCATCGCAGGTGTGCAAAAAGAAAGTTCCGGCGAAATTCAGATATTTGGGCATGCGCCTGGCGGACATATCTGCATTGCCTATGTCCCTCAGCGCAGCCAGGTCGATTGGACTTTCCCCGTCACTGTCGCCGATGTGGCCATGATGGGGCGGGTCGGGCATCTTGGCCTTTTTCGCAACCCAAAATCTCACGACTGGGATGTGGTACATCACGCTCTTGAAGTTGTCAAAATGGGGCATCTCGCCAAGCGGCAAATTGATGAGCTTTCTGGCGGGCAGCAGCAGCGCATGTTCATCGCTCGCGCGCTTGCACAGGAAGCAGAATTAATGCTCATGGATGAGCCGATGACGGGGCTCGATGTGACTTCGCAGGATGATATTTTCGGAATTCTGGATGAACTCCGCGAAAGGAATGTGACCCTGCTGATCTCTCTGCACGATCTGAAAATGGCCTCCGAACGTTTCGACAGAGTGATATTGTTAAATAAACAACTTCTCGCTATTGGGCTTGCTGAGGAAGCCCTCCGCCCCGAAAATCTGATCGCCGCCTACGGCGGGAATCTGCAATTGATCCCCACCGAAGAAGGCTTGTTGCCCGTCGGCGATACCTCCTGCTGTGATGGGGAACATGAGCATTGATCCGTGATGAGTGAAGCGTGAGTTTTCCCCATCCCTTTTCAAACTTTCCACAATACTGCCAGCAAGTAAAATAAGGCCATGAAAAAGACTCTCCTCTTCATCCTCGTCGTCATCCTCTTCATTAGCGCCTGCCAAGCCCAAAGCGCGCCCGCACCGACATCCATTCCTGCCCCAGCAGCATCTCCGACCCAAATCCCCACCGAAGTTCCAACTGAAATCCCTCTCCCAACTGAGACTCTTGTCCCGACAGAAACGTCCCTGCCTGAGCCAACTGCGTTGCCAACGGAAACACTCCTTCCCACTGTCGCCGCAGACCCTAACCTTTTCGGTTCCGTAAAAATTGAAGATGCCCCAATGGGATTTTCACTCGACCCCATCGCCCAGCATATCTTCGAAGCCGAATTGCAAAAATTGGTCAATGCAGGGCAGATCGAAGACTTTCAAGTTGAGCGTTTTGGCATTTACCCTCGCGCAGATGGGACTTTCTTCGCCGAGATCTTCTACGACCTCCAGGCGGACGCACCCTTCTGGCCCGAAGACTTCGGCACCCCCGGCGATGATGGCTGGGTGCGTGGCAAGTGTACGCGCTTCGATTTTGAGATCACGGAGGCGGCCTACTTCTTGAAGAATAAGGCGGTTTGTAATTAATGTGTGATGAGTAACGAGTGAAAAGCTTTTTTTGAAAGAATTTTCATAGCTCAGGCTTTGTGGTCTGGGCTATAATCTTTAAGTCTGTAATTCGAGTTCCAATATTAGGAACATAGGCAGGGAAGGTTGATATGGCAGATAATGCGATTATCAAGATCATGACGGCATTACTCAAACACCAGGTCAAAAAAGTGGTGGGTGATGAAACCTTGGGAGTGCTGGGGAAGGAACTTGCTGGCATTGGCGGGGATAAAGTTGATGGGCATCTTTCATCATGGCTTGGCAATAAGAAAAATGAGCAAGAGTTAGAAAAGGCTGCTTTGTATGCTCATGGTTGTTTTCAAAAGAATATTGATAATGACGAATTATTTCAGTGGATGGTTTCTCTTCCGCTTGGAGATTTGCCAAAAGTTACAGAAGCCATTAATAAATTGCCCTTATCTCCAGATGAAAAAGAACTTGAAAATGCGCTCCGAGAATCCATAGCAACCAATTGGAAAAAACTTTCCAAAAAACAAGCAGAAGATACAATCGACACTTTTTTGAAGTGCATGCGTGGGGCACTTCTCCCAATCGAAAAGCAAACGATGCTGGTTATCGGTCGTTCTGTTTTGCGTACAGAAGATAAAGTTGACTTATTAATTGATTGGTTTGAGCAATACATCATTCGCCGCGAGAAAGAAACAAAGGGAGCTCCAAAAGAAGAACCAAGCTGGCATCTCAAACACCGCTACGCCCTGACGGGGAACTTCACAGGCAGAGAAACCGAAATCGAGACTCTCACCGACTGGCTCGAAACCAAAGAAGAACCCCTCTTCATCCTGCGTGCCCTGGGCGGATTTGGCAAAAGCGCCCTGATATGGCACTGGCTGCTCAATAAAGTTGACCGCCCCAAGTGGACCAAAGCCCTCTGGTGGTCCTTCTACGAAGGGGATGCCAGCTTTCAAAACTTCCTTGACGACACACTCAAATATCTCTTGGGCGAAGATGTCGAACTCCCCTCCACACCGCGTTTACAGGTCGAAATGCTCCTAAAAGCCCTCGAAGAAGAGGGCATCCTGCTCGTTCTCGATGGTTTCGAGCGTGTATTGCGTGCCTATAGCGGAATGAGCGCCGCCTATCAGGAAGATGACGAAAATAAAAAATACGACGAACGCGACTTTGATTGCGTCTCCCCCGCAGCGGACGACTTCCTGCGCAAATTGGCAAGCTCAAAAGGTATCATCCAAGCCAAAGTGCTGATGACCACCCGCCTGCGCCCGCGCGCGGTTGAAATGCGTGGAAATCTTTTGAACGGCTGTCTTGAAAATGAACTCACAGAACTCTCAAAAGAAGATGCCGTCGCCCTCTTTAAAAATCAAGACATCAAAGGCACACGCGCCGAGATCGAAGCGACCTGTGCCCCTTACGGCTACCACCCGCTGACCCTGAGCATCCTCGCGGGCTATATTCTCGGCAACCGCTCAAAGCCAAATGACGTTTCGATTGCGGCAACATTGAATATCACCGACGATATCATCCAAAACAAACACCACGTTCTCGAAGTCGCCTACAACTCTCTCTTGCCCGAAGAGCAAAAACTACTCAGCACAATCGCCTGCTTCCGCTCGCCAACCAGTTATGAAGCGCTACAATTTATAGCAGAGTCCCCTCTCCCTGAGGGAGAGGGCCAGGGTGAGGGTGAAATCCTAGATAGCCAATTAGCCCAACTAGAAACCCGCGGCATCCTCCACTGGGACAAAGCCTCCAACAAATACGATCTGCACCCCATCGTGCGGCGCTACGCCTACGAGCGTTTAACCGCCCCCGACCGCACCGCCGCCCACACCCGCCTGCGGGATTATTTTGCAGCCGTGCCCGAACCCGAAAAGATCGAAAGCCTGAACGACCTCGCCCCCGTCATCGAACTCTATCACCACATGGTCAGGGCGGGGCAATTTGATGAGGCTTTTTGGATTTTTCATGGGAGATTAAATCAAGCAACGTATTATCAATTTGGAGCATATCAATTGAGAATTGAGCTAATGCGAGCACTTTTCATTGATGGGGAAGATAAGCCTCCACGCTTGAAAGAAGAAAGCGCCCAAGCTTGGACACTCAACGGTCTCGCCAATTCCTACTCCCTGAACGGCGAGCCGCGCCGCTCAGTTCCTGTTTTCGAGCAAGCGATTAAGATGGGAGAAGAAAAAGGGGATAAGAAAAATCTCGCCATCAGGCTGGGGAACGTGGCGGGACAACAACTCGTCATCGGCGCGCTGGGCGATGCGGAGCGTAATCTGCACCGTCAAATTGACATTTGTGAACAATCAGAGCTAGATAAATCTCAACAGCCTGGCATTCATTATGAATTAGCAAGAGTTTTATGTTATCTAAGTAGATGGGATGATGCAGAGCGTGAATTTAAAGAAGCAGAAAAAATAAAGAAAGATCATACTCAGGCCCAAGGAGTGATCTCAGCACACCGCTCCCTGCGCGCCCTCCTGATGGCACGCGACACCAACGACGTCAAACTGAAAACTGAATACTGCACACTGGCTATTGAATCCGCTCAGCGTGCGCTGGAATTGGCAGATGAATGGGCACGAACAGAATATCCTCTTGAGCGTGATTATGTGCGTGCTTATTGGGTACTCGGCGCATCTCACCGAGCAAGTGGAAGTTTAGAAGAAGCCGAAAAACATCTCAGCGAGAGCCTGCGGCGTTGTCGGGCGATCAATTCCGTTGATGCTGAAGCCGATATTTTGCTCGAAAACTCAAAACTGCTGCATGCACAAGAAAAGCATGAGCAAGCCCTGAATTATGCAGAAGAAGCCCTGACCATCACCGAGCGCAGCGGCTATGTTTTGCAGGGGGCGGATGTACATATTTGGCTGGCGCGTCTTGCTGTGGAGGGAATCGTGATGCGTGATGAAGTGACGAGTGAAGAGGATATAGTGCATAAAACGCACGATGTCGCACACCTTAAACGGTTCAAGTCGCACAGGTT
>CAZOOX010000184.1:0-6727 GCA_964581545.1 uncultured Anaerolineaceae bacterium | reverse complement strand
AATAAAAAGACATTCCGGAGCTGAATACTTTATTCTCCCCAAAAGCAGGTTGAAAATGGCAGGCTCTGGCTTCACCATATTCACATCCCCAGACAATACAACATCATCGAACTCACTCAAAAAGGAAAACTCATCACTAACAAGCGGGAAAGTCTCTGCAGACCAATTGCTCAACCCATAAAGTGAGTAGGCATTTGCCTTTAATTTCAGCAAGATCTCCACAGTTCCTGAAATTTCCCCCGTGATCGAATCGATCCAATGCTCGGCGTAAGCCTCGATCAACGATGCGTGGTGCGGAAACTCCGCAGAAAGCACCGCAACTCCTTCAGCAAAGCTACGCCCTCTATCTTGTTCGGCGTTCCAAGCGTAAAAATCAACTTCATCTAAAAAGTCATCTATGGCCTGCGGCTCATCTTTCTGGAAATAATTTCTATACAGATTATGCGGATTCCAATCTATCAGAACGCCGCCGAAATCAAAAATAATCGCTTTGATGGAATTTTTCATGAGCGGTATTTTACTCGACAAAAAACCAACTCGGGCTATCTCCCGGCGCTGCAATTAAAATCTCTTCACCATTTTCCAGATCAAGGATACGGATTTGAGACGGAGCGGAAGTGTCTTTAACGGAATATGCTCGGTACAAAAGATAGCGTCCATTCACTGACCAAGCCGCGGATCCATGCGTGGTTTCGACGTGCTCGGTGATCGGATACTGATTCTCGCCATCGGCATCCATCACCCAGATCTGATCCCCCGCAGATGCAGAATCCAGAGTCCATTCGCCCCGAGAAAAAGCGATCCGCTCTCCATCTGGCGACCAGGTTGGGTTATTATCATCAAAATTTTCTTCAGAAGGCAAGGGCGTAAAACTTCCATCTACCACATCGTAAAGCGAAATTTTGCCCAGATACATATCATCAATAAACTGGAGATCTGCCTGCAAAAACTGCTCGGCATTTGGTGACCAAAAAGCTGCCGAACCAATCTCTGTCGGGTAAGTCTGCCGCTCACCGCTCTCAAGATTGTAAACCTGAATTTCCTGCGGGCTGGCAGAAGTATAACTAAGCCAACGCCCATCAAAAGACCAACGCGGGTTATAGCCAGGGAGTTGAGAATCTTGAAAAAGGGGCTTCGTTTCGCCGCTTTCAAGGTCAAGCCACCAAAGCGAAGGGATACCTAGATAGGCTTGCTCATCACCAAATTCAAGCCGACTGTAAAGAATTTGACTGCTCTGCGGCGACCAAAGCGCATCAGAACAGGAGACCTCAGGGCAAGCCAAAATACGTTCTGGTACGGGCATTTCTGCATTCCAAAGCCAAAGCTCAGAGCCTGTTTTTCCGTCCGGGATAGAATAGATCAAACTGCGCCCATCAGGAGAAACACCATAATTCCATACACCTGTCTCACCATCCGTAATTTGCTGCACCTCACCACCCGCAGCAGGGATAAGATAAAGCTGTTTATGATAGGCTTCATCAATTGCCAAATAAGTCACATAAGCTTCATCAAGTTCAAAAACAGGTGCTGATTCTTTCTGCAAAAAATCGGCAGGGAGCTTTTGAAAGGCACTGACACTCAAGGCTGTGCCTAAGCTCAACACAACCAGCGCACTAAACACTGGGACGATGAAAGAAACGCGACTAAACCATTGCAAACGAGCAAAGATCTGCTTGCTTTGCACCATCACAATGCCAATGGCTATCAGAATAACAGCCAGCCCCAAACTGAAGGAAATAATTAGCCCCAACCCAAAAGCGATCTTATTGATCGTGACCGCGATCAGCAAAATCGCGATCGCATCAGGGCAAGGAACAAGTCCGCCACTGATCCCGAGCGCAATCAGCGATTTCCAGCTGATCCCCGAAAGCGGATTTTCCACCGCCGCCCTCACTCCTTTTGGGATAGGCACATAGCCAAATTGCGAAGGGTCATGGTTATGCTCAGGTCCCGGCTCGCGGATTTCTTCATCCAGCACAAGGCGGGTGCTTTTTTCTTTCTTTTCGATCTTTTTAGCAACAGGAAGAGCCTTAGCACGTTTTCGCTCTGCAAGCCACGTCCGCAAACGCGGCAAGAGCAGTCCAATGCCCAAAGCCAAGATCAACAACCCTGAGATCAACTCCAAGGCTGGGAAGAGTTGGTTAGGCATAATATATTGAGAAAGCGAAAGCGTCGCCAATCCCAGCGCAAAAACCGAGCCAGTATGCGTGAGTGTGACCAATAATCCCAGCGCAATCGCGTGATAGGCCTTACCCTGAGAACCAACCAAATAGGCAGCAACGATCGTTTTTCCATGCCCGGGACTGAGCGCATGCAAGGCCCCCAAGATCAGCGCAATCGCAAAGGCTGCAAGAAAAAGCAAGGGCGAGATATTTGGTGTCCGCAAAAAGCCTTCTAAGATCGCCAAGATCCCTTGCTGATTTTCAGCCTGTGCTACCGCCTCTTCGGCGGTTTCACCCAAACCTAGCGCTTCCACAACAGGCGGGATGGAGGGCATCCCACTCTCCCACATTTCCGCGCCATCTTCGAGCGCGCCAAAACGCAATTTTAAAAGCCCATTATCTTGTTCTGGGGCAGAAAAACGAATTCCATCTGTGGCGTTGACCGAAAACCAATTCAGACTATTTGCGCTATTATATTCATTCATCAAGATCAACTCGTGCTGGGCAGAAGCCGCATCAAAATCAGCGCGCAATTCGATAATGATCGGGCTTTCACCGGTGCGCAGTTCGGGCAAAGAATTTGCCCATTGCACAGAAACAAATTCAAATTTCAGGGGCGCTTCATCCAATTTTGCAGAAAAAGCATCCAAGAGCGGCGCGATCCAGATCTCGGCTTCGGCAGTTGAAATCTCCTCATCCCCATTTGAATCCGCATCATGCCAAACGACATGCGTTACCATCGGCCCCGGCACCAATTCCCAGAAAAGCTGTACGCCCGCTGCATCAAGATCAACCTTAAAAGAATGAAAATACATATCCGCCGGATGCGCCTGAGCAGGTTGTGGAATCAAAAAAATCAAAAGAAGGATGAGCGTGAATTTTATTTTTTGCATATTTTTTTGTGGAGGACAGCATAGCGTGATGCAACTCTGGCGTGGATACCCGTCCTGCGCTTTTGCGGAACACCATGACGAATGACTGCGCGAAGCTCGCTCCCGGATTTGAACGTGGGCAGCGTTAAAGTTGCGCGCCCCAGCTCCCAGAGCGTATGCGCGTCTGATCCCACTGTAGACGCGATACCGTGTCGATGAGCAAATTCTTGCGCCAGCCTATTCATTTTTCGCGATAAACAGCGCGCATTAAAAGTCTCGATCGCGTCAATTTCGGGCAAGATCTCCAGCAGATCAGCTTCTTGCCAATGCCCGCTGCGCGTAAAATCGAAAGGATGCGAAATACTGATAAACGCCCCCTGCTCTCGCAGACGCCTAATGGTTTCTTCTGGCGAAAGCATCGCAGGAATTTCTTCTGCCACAAAAGCAGCAAGAATCTCCCCTTTCGTCGTCATGATCTCCTCCCCAACAATGACCAACTCCGGCGCAACTCTCTGCGCTTCAACCGCCCCTACTATGGAATTGTGGTCTGTGACGATAACACGGTCAATACCTTTTTGGCGACAGGTTTCGACAAGTCTTGCTGGGGACACGAGGGAGTCTTTTGAGTAGATGGTGTGGCAGTGGAATTCGGTGCGATAAGTTTTTTTTTGCATCAAACAGGTTTTAGAACAGCTACAACAACCCCTCTAAGGACAACTTTATCGTCCCACTCATTAACTGCGTATTCAACATTAACAGGATCTTGAAAATCGGGATGGCTGCTTTCTGGCTCTAAGATATGCTTGCTACCTCGGAAACGATAACGCTTCAAAGTTGCACGAGTATCATATCCAACTATTTCAGCGGCTACAATATCGCCATCTTCTGCATCATTTTGATCTCTTAGCAAAACATAATTTCCGTTGAAGATACTGATCGGCTTCGCCAGATTCATGCTGTCACCGATAACTTTTAAGGCAAAATAAAATGTTGCTGACCTCATATTAATTGCCGCAGCACCATAGGGACTAAATACCTCATAGGCTTTGTCGTCAATCAAAACTTCCTTTACGTCAATTTTTGTGCCGAACTGATACAAAACATCTGTCGCGACACCAGCAGGGATTTCGCCAATCACCGGCATAATTTTGAGGGTACTAGTGTCAAAATTTTCTTTTATTTCTCCCCCACAAATATCTTCAGGAGCAGGAGGAACTCCCTCTCTAGCAGCACACCGCACGGCTTCTTGCATCTCTAGTTCTATCTTCTCAATATCATTTTTAGGCGAAGACTTACTTAGGTCATCTTTTTTGTCCTGTAATGTTTGTAAGGCTAATTCCCAACGAAAAACAGCATCTTCAACACGTGAAGGTAATAACCAGAAAATGCAACCTTCTACCCAATATGCAAAAGCTTTATTTAAAGATCGCTCCTCAAGATTTCCTATAGCTTGCATAATAAGCTGTTGCGCTTCATTAAGATCACGAAGCCAATATGCAGTCAAAGCACACTCTAAATATATCTGCGCTTGCTCATATCGATAAGTTCCTAGTCTATCTACCTGAAAATTTTCACTTAACTTTTTCAAGCGCTCTAAAAGCACCCAAGCTTGGTCAAGTGTTTCCGGGGATTGTGCAGCATTACGCATTTTTTCTGCAAAAATTTTTGTTGACACTCGTAAATATGATTCGCGAGTGTCACTCCTCGGTAGCCACTGGTTATAAACTAATTTAACCCATTTATCTGCATTCACCTTATTGTTCATCGTTCTTTCCCTTTTTCTTGCTTTGTTGCTCATATATTGAAGTCATGGCTTCTATTACTTGCGCCGTTCGTGCCAGAACAATTTTTCGCAGATTTTCATCCTTTTTGAGGGAACTATCATCCCCTCTGTTAGCATCTCGCAAAGCATGAGAAACACTTTGTAAAAGATTAACTTGACCTTCAGCGCGGCCACGTTCTTGATTTGCTAAGAACTCAGCATCCCCTTGGGCCTGTATAAGCTGCTCTCTTCCATCCCATTCTGCCGCCCATTTTCGCATCCGATGGGCATCAGCATCTAATTTCCCAAAGTCGAGTTTACCGACTTCGCACCATAGCAACTCTGCGCCAATCTTTTTCAACCGATCACGCGTATGTGGAGAATTCAAGTCATCAAATATTTCTTCCAGTGGGGCTTTTTTATCGTAGGCAGATGATGTCAGAGCATCTAACGATGTACGCTTCAAGAAGCTAGTAATTGTCGAACTAACCACTCCCTTTACAGAACTTTCCCAATGAGGTGGTTCACCAGAAGGACCGACGGCTCTTTTATAGGCCAAATCTACAGCAGCTCTCGTTGAAAACGGGTACGGATTCGATTTTAAGCGCTCAGACACATTCCCATCATTAATTGATAAGAAGCGAAAACGATAATTAATATCATGGATAGAAACTTTGATACCGTCTTTTGTTATAACGCTTACTTCATCTATAGCCCCAGACTTTTCCTTTAAACTAAACACTTCTTTAATCGTCTGAAAACGATTAATTTCTCGCTTACCTGCTCCAAGAACATCAGAAGGTTTTGTTAGCTCCTCAAGAACTACAATATTCCCAGGCTGAACATCTAAATACCCTGGTCCACCGATAACCCTGAGTTGATCATTGTCACTTTTTACACTGTCAACTTCTTTGGGGATATTTATAACTGGCAACATAGTCACAAAAAATGTTTTCCAGATGTAATTAAAAGATTCTCGAAGACTCTTTAGTTCATATATATCCTGAATATATAGTGCACCCAATATCAAGGTGACAAAAATAGAAACAAGAGGAATGCTAAAGTACCGGAACAAGTGAACTAGATACAAAAAAGTACTATCTGGCATTCTAAAGAAAAAAGAAGAAAACAGAGCCCAGAGAATCGGCATTGCAGCAAAAAACATTAATCGAAAAAAGCCATGCAATTCATCGTTATCAAATGCGATTTTTTTTAAAAAACTCAAAACAAAATCATATAATTTATTCTGCTCAGGCATAGTTACTAATTCCTATAAAAACTTAAATGGTTACCCTAAAGGATTGTCTATGGATGAATCATCATCATCCGTTTTCTCTATGGAATATGAGGGGCTTCCGTTTTGCTTCTCTGACAATAACCAACGATGCAAATTTTGCAAAGTAAGAAATATTTCCTTTGCAGAAATATCATCAGCGGGATCTGCTGCTGCAACTTCCAATGCCTGAAAAGTCCGCAAAGCAAGAGCTTCTTCTGAATGAGGGTCTGATTGAAAAATATTTGAAAGCAAATAGGTCATTTCTCTTTGCATTTGAGCTCTTGTAGCATTCAAAATCCGCATAGCTTCTAATTCATGCTTTGCTTTAACGACCTTTATGTCGCGCTCCCAACGAACTTGCCATCTTTTCATAATTTTAGCTCGTATATTTTCATTCGGCACGATATCACTAAAACCTGCTGAAAGAATTGTGATTCCATGATTCCTAAGTACTTTCGAAGATCCTTTTCCCTGAAAGTCTCTTATTGGCAGCTTCTCTATTAAGCTGGCTTCTATCTCTTCTCCTACAAATCCACTAAAGGCCTTGCCGTCTGGGAGCTTAATAAACTGATAAGACAATAAACCTTGGTTTTTTACACTCCTTATGAAAACATGCCTGAATTGATCTTCTAATGGAAATTCATCCAGATTGTCA
>CAZOOX010000183.1:5392-6761 GCA_964581545.1 uncultured Anaerolineaceae bacterium | reverse complement strand
GTGCATGGGAAAGGAGCTAAAGATAGGATTGTTCCATTATCGCAGCAAACTAGGGAGCGCTTACACGCTTATACAAGTTTGCGCAAACGTTCTACTAAAGACTATGTCTTTCTCACTCAGAATAACGACCCTCTTACGCGGGATTCCTTACGAGAAATTATCACTCGTGTTGCAAAAAGAGCCGGGGTAAGTCACATTCACCCCCATAAATTCAGGCATACATTTGCAATCAATTTTCTTCGGAACGGAGGCGATATTTTTTCTTTACAAATGATTCTTGGGCATGAAACTTTGGATATGGTAAAGCGTTATTTAGCAATTGCGCAACTTGATATTCAATCTGCTCATAGAAAAGCATCACCAATTATTGGTTGGGGGCTTGGAAGTTCATAGCTTCGTTAGCAATACTCATAACCCGGAGGTCGCAGGTTCGAGTCCTGCCCCCGCTACTAAGAAAAACGTCCTAAAAAGGGCGTTTTTCGTCTTTAAAAGGGGAAAATCTAGCATAAAACAGTGTTTTTGAGCAGAAAAGTGACATTTCTAACTTTCTCAAAAACGCGCCGTAGACCGCCGGGTTTTTGCCCGGAGGTTCTAGCTTGTATTTATGTGGCATTCCCTAATGTTTCTCCAAGTCCTCTGCGCCAAAGCCTTTGACGGCGAACACTTTGCTCCGGGAAGTGTGATGCTGGTATGGAAATTGAACCAATAAACTGGCGGTTATGGGGCGAGTTTTCTTGTTGTGAGATGATTTTCAAAGGCTGCAATGACCCAGCTTCAATTGTCCGCGCGCGCCTATCACCGCATCCTGAAATTGGCACGTACCATCGCGGATTTTGCTGGGGAGGGGAGCATTCAGTCATCTTATCTGGCGGAGGCATTGCAATATCGCCCAAAGAGGATAATGGTTTCTTTCTTAAATTCCGTCTTGACAATTTCTTTTTTTTCAATATACTGGTATAGACCACTAGTCAACTATACTGAAAGGTGCAACCATGCTTGATAGAAAATCTCCTCTTCCTATCTACTATCAGCTAAAAGAAATCCTTAGAGAGAAAATCGTATCTGGTGAGTGGATGCCAGGCACGACGATCCCTTCCGAGCGCGAGTTAAGCGAGCAATATGAGATCAGCCGCATGACAGCTCGACAGGCTTTGGGCGAGTTGACAAGGGAAGGGATTTTGTATCGGGAAAAGGGAAAAGGAACTTTTGTCGCTGAGCCGAAAATGCAGCAGGCGTTGACGAGCTTGACTAGCTTCTCGGAGGATATGCAAACTCGTGGGAAATTGTCCGGGGCAAAGGTGCTGCGGTTGGAGTTGATTTCTGCTCCCGTAAGGATTTTGGATGCTTTGGGCCTGTCACCGGAACAAAA
>CAZOOX010000183.1:0-5382 GCA_964581545.1 uncultured Anaerolineaceae bacterium | reverse complement strand
TGCATGTTTCACGTGGATCTTTTGCCGTCTGCTTGCGTATGGCTGAAGGAGAATCTATTGCTGTGGAAAGCTGCTTCTTGCACTTTCCTAGGGTGGAAGAATTATTGAATGAGAATTTTGAAAACTCATCTCTTTATAGTTTGCTAAATGAGAAATATGGAATAACTCCTACCCGTGCACAACAACAAGTGGAAGCTGATCTTTGCAGCCCTCGGGAAGAGGAGTTGTTGAAAGTTGAGACCGGTGCCCCGGTACTTCGCAATAGACGTGTGACATTCGATCAAGATGGGAAAGTTTTTGAATATACCGAGTCGGCTTATCGGGCTGATCGCTATATTTTCCAGGTTGAACTTGATACATCAAAGGAGGTGAAAGGATAAAAGATTCCATACCTGTTTTTGACGAAAACAAGATATTTAATCAATTCACAAGGAGTGAAGAAAAAAATGAAGAACTTTAAAGTGTTTACCCTTTTTGCGCTTGCCTTTTTGCTGGCTTTCAGCGTAGTAGCTTGCTCTCCTGCTGCGGATGCCCCTGCAGAAGAAGAACATATGGAAGAACCGGCTGCTGAAGAGCCTGCGGCTGAGGAAGCTGCTGAAGAACCTGCCGCCGAAGAGGCGACCGAAGAAGAAGTTGAAGAAGTGACGCTCACTGTTTGGTCCTGGCGCCCCGAAGATGAAGATGCATATAATGAAATCTTCGATGTCTACGAAGCTGCCAACCCTGGCGTGACGATTGAATTTGTGGCTTATGTCAATACTGACTACAATAATATTCTCGCTACAGGCTTGACTGGTGAAGGCGGCCCTGATGTTCCTCAGGTTCGTTCTTATGGCGGCATCCAACCTCTCATTGAAGCCGGACAATTGTTGCCCATTGACGAAGATGTTGATCTTTCCAACTTCCCTGCGGCGGCCCTTAAAAGCACGTCTGGTTTGTCCGATGGTCGTGTCTATGCTGTTCCCACAGGCGTTCAGGGCTTCACAGCCTACTATAACGCTGATATTTTTGATGAGCTTGGCTTGGAAGAACCCCAGACCTGGGATGAGTTCATCGCTGTTTTGGATGCACTTCAGGCTGCTGACTATATCCCGATTGCTGCTCCCGCCAAAGATGTTTGGATGCTGCCTTTGATCCACGATGCTGTTGCCGCTACCCGCTATGGTGGTCCTGATTTTGAAGCCGCTGTTCTCTCTGGCGAAAAAGACTTCAACGATCCCGACTATGTTGCTTCCATCGGCGTTATTCAAGACTTGCAACAATACCTGCCGGATGATGTCGTTGGCATTGGTTATATTGATTCCAAGACGCTCTTCCTTTCCGGACAGGCTGGTATCTTCTTTGGTGGTTCCTTTGAAGTTGGGTTCTGGCGCAATGAAGGCCCTGATATGAATTTGGGTCTCTTCCCTGTTCCGCCTCATCCCGATGCGTTGGTTGATACTCCCCTCGTCCCTGGTTGGTATGATGGTTCTTTCGGTGTCAATGCACTAAGCGAACATCCTGAAGAAGCAAAAGCATTTGTAGCATGGATGGCTACACCTGAGTATGGTCAGCTTTTCACCGAAAAGATCAAGATGATGTCTGCAATCCCTGGCATGAAACCCACTGATTCCCTGCTGTTGGAATTCTCTGATCTCTATTCAGAATACCCCGCTTCATACTTGCATTTGGTCAACTTCCGCTATGGTGACCCTTGGGGCAGCAATCTGCTAGCCGACGGTGTCGCTGCCATGTTCTTGGGCGAAATGACTCCTGATGAAATTGGCGCCAGCATTCAAGACGGTGTTTCCCAGTGGTTTACTCCTGGTCAATAATCTAGTTCGTTTGTAGTTTGTTTGGCGGTTCATTCTTGGAAGGGAGTGAACCGCCAATATCTCTGTAATTATTACTTATCATTTAGTAAGAGGTTCGAGATGAATGAAACAGAAAAAACTCCTGTAAAGAAATCTCGCCGCAAAACTCGTAGCGGAGTGGGACAGTCAGCCCCACCTTGGCCCACCATTGTGGCATTTTTGCTGCCAGCCTTTGTTCTCTATGTCGTTTTTATGATCTGGCCTCTCGTTCAAGCTATGTATTTCAGCTTGTTTGAATTTAAAGGCTTAAGTCGTGAAGGCTTTGTTGGGTTGGCGAATTTCAGGGAATTATTCACTCGGTATCCGCTGAACGAGCAGCTTCCCCGTGCCTTTATGCATAATATTGCCTTTTTTGTTGGCACAATGCTGATCCAAAATACATTTGGCTTGCTCTTTGCACTACTTTTGCATGGGATGCGGAGAGGTAAAGCTTTCTTTCAATCTGTTTATACAATGCCCTATTTGATCAGTGCGCTAGTGGTGGGATATTTGTGGAGCCTGATGCTTAACCCTCTTTTTGGACCGGTAAACAATATTCTCAAAACTATCGGACTAGAGTCGCTCGCTCGTCCCTGGCTTGGTGACCCGGCGACCGCACTCCCGACTATTATTTTGGTCAATGCCTGGCAGTTGATGGGATACCCCTTGCTACTCTTCTCTGCTGGACTGGCAGGCATTAGTGATGAGGTCCGTGAAGCGGCCCGCATGGATGGGGCAAACCGGTGGCAGCTTTTTGCTAAGATCGAACTTCCACTGCTTACACCAGTTATCGGGATTGTCACTGTATTGACCTTTATTCGCAACTTTAACGCCTTCGGGATTGTTTGGGCACTCGGTGGTGTTGGCGGCGAACCAGCCGGTTCTACGGACGTTCTCGGACTAGTCTTTTACCGCACAGCTTTTCAGGGTGGCATAGATGCCTTTGGGCTGGCATCCGCTTTGGCTGTCTTGATGTTCATCTTCATTTTTGGTGTTTCAACCTTCGCATTGAGACAATTCCGTAATTTGGAGGACCGACTAAAATGAGCACTCAAAGAGCAAAAAAACAAAAGTTCAGTTTAGCCAATTTCAGCATCTCTGCTCTCCTGTGGGGCTATGCGGCGGTAGTTTTGCTTCCCCTCATGCTGGTTCTTGGAAATACAATGCGTACAACGCGCGAAATTTTCAAAAACCCGGCAGGTTTGCCTACCTCGATCAATTTTGACAGCTATGTGCGAGCCTGGCAGGAAGCCAATTTTAATGTTTACTTTTTCAACTCATTATTTATCACAGTAGCGTCAGTTCTTCTGGCAACAGGCGTATCTGCTCTGGCAGCCTATATATTAGGACGCTATACCTTTTGGGGAAGCAAATTTCTCTTAGCCTTTTTTATGGCTGGCTTGATGCTGCCTTTTCGCCTTGCGATTGTTCCCCTTTTTATGATGCTCAATAATATGGGGCTAGTGGATAATCGCATGGGGGTGATTCTAGTTTACGCCGCGACAGGGATCCCTTTTTCGATCTTTATTCTTTCATCGTTTTTCAGACAACTGCCTCAAGAATTGTCAGAAGCGGCTCGTATTGACGGAGCTGGTGAGTTCAGAATATTTGGTCAGGTCATGTTGCCTCTTGTACGCCCCGCACTGGCAACGGTGGCTATTTTCCAATTCGTACCACTCTGGAACGACTTCTTCTTCCCGCTCATTCTTCTGCGATCCACTGAAAAATGGACCTTGGCAGTTGGCATGACGCGTTTTTTTGGTGAATTCCAAACGGATTGGTCTACTCTTTTTGCCGGCTTGGTCATTACTACGCTGCCGCTTATGATCCTATTCTTACTGGCAACCAAGCAGATTATCGCCGGCCTGACGGCAGGGATCGGGAAATAAACGAAAACAGCCAAACATAGTATTAGTTGACTTTGAAAAGCGCTTTGAAGGGAAAGGGCTTTCCGGGCGAAACCTACTCAGTTTGGCATAAGCTCTAGAGAAGAACTATGTCAGACCGATTAAATGTTATCTACATCTTAACTGACCAGCATCGCTGGGATGCGCTGGGGTGCTATGGCAATGAAATAGTGCAAACGCCCAATATTGATCGTTTGGCGAATGAAGGCATTCGCTTTTCGCAGGCTTATACGCCTACCGCACTCTGTGGGCCAGCTAGAGCATCAGTGCTGACGGGCCTATTTCCCGTTTCACATGGTGTCCAAACTAATGCTGAACGTTTATCCAAACGAAGCGGGAAGAGGGATATTGCGCCTGGTATAAAAAAAATACCAGACTATATTCCGGACTACGATTATTTTCATCTGGGCAAATGGCACGCTGAAGCTTCAACAGTTCCTTCGGATTATGGGGCTATCGGGCATGATTTTGATGGATACGGTTTTCCGGGCAGCAAGGTTTACCACAACTTTGTGTTTGCTTCTGCCCCGAGAAAAGGAAATCGCTATATCCAGTGGTTGCAAGAAAAGGAGTTTGAGACACCCAACGTGTCCGAATCTTTTTTTGGCGAGAACCCAAACCTTCGAGTACAGGAACTGTATGGGAAATTAAGCGGTCCTGCTGAAGCGGCAATCCCTTTTTTTGTCGTGGATGAGGCAATTACACACCTGGCGAACCGAGAAAACACAGAAAAGCCCTTTTTTATGTCGGTCAATTTTTGGGGGCCGCATACGCCCTGTGTCATCCCTGAACCATATTATTCAATGTATGACCCGCAATCCATCCCCGAAGACCCGGCCTTTGCATCTGGTCTTGATGGGAAACCCATTCACTTTGAACATATTTCAAAAATGTGGGGCGTACACGATTTGGCCTGGTCTGAGTGGCAAAAGATCATCGCGCGTTATTATGGATATATCACGATGATCGACGATGCTATCGGCAATTTGATCCGCTTTTTGGAAAGAGAAGGTTTATACGATAATACACTGTTGGTTTTCACCGCCGATCATGGTGATGCAATGGGCGCACATAAATTGATCGAAAAAGGCGAGTTTATGTACGATACTTGCTATCGCATCCCGTTGATCGCCCGTCACCCTCAAAATAAAAAAAGGGGACAATTAAGTGATGAATTTGTTTATCTGCACGACCTATGCCCAACCCTTGCCGAGGTAGCTACTGATGTGGCACCCGATATACAGGGACAGTCACAAAGCATTTTAGGCTTGATGCGCGGTGATGAAGCCGCAACCACCAATAGGGATTATGTCTATGGTGAATTTACCGCGCATTTTTCTGCTTTTCAACAAAGAATGATCCGTACAAAAAAGCATAAGCTCATTTTTAATGCGTCCAGTCATGGCGAGTTATACGATATGGTTGCCGACCCGCATGAACTTGAAAATAAGATTAGTGATGTGAATTTTGCTGGTATCAAGCGTGATCTTATCGAACAGTTAATCGCCCAAATGGAATTGTTGAATGATCCTTTAGTTGGCTGGCTTAAACGGACGCAAGGCTTTTATTAGAGAATGAGCACGATAAACGAGATTATGCAAGCGGGTCTGAAAGATGTTTTTCCAGCAGCTACGCTCTTTGTG
>CAZOOX010000182.1:0-6815 GCA_964581545.1 uncultured Anaerolineaceae bacterium | reverse complement strand
TTGTCATTTATCTCATCTCCATAGTTTCTCATGGAGTGTGACATTTTAAACTTTAATAATGCGCTCACCGCGCCAGCAACAAGATAAACAAAACACGCCCTTTTGCAAGGGCGTGTTTTGTTGCTATACACTTTGAACTTGTGAAATTGGTCGTGCTATGTGCACTATTTTCCTTACTTCGTATAAATCTCTTCTTTCAGCATCCGCCCCAAACGCGCGATCCCTTCGCGGATCGTATCCGGGTCTGAGAAGGAGAAGTTCAGGCGCATCGTATTTTCGCCGCCGCCAGTTGGGTGGAAAAAGCCACCGGGTACATAGGCAACATTTTTCTTAACAGCCTTCTCTAATAAGGGGGCTGCATCCAAACCTTTGGGCAGATGCACAAAAAGGAACATCCCGCCTTCGGGGTGTGTCCAGGTCACTTCGTTGGGGAAAAGCTCTTCCATCGCTTCGAGCATGGCATCACGGCGTTCTTTGTACGTTGCGCGAATGATCTCAACGTGTTTATCAATAAAATTATTTTTGCTTACTTCGTAAGCCGCCATCTGATTGATCGTCGATGTATGCAAGTCTGCGCCTTGTTTGGCTTGCACCATTCTGCGCATAACGCTCTCTGGTCCAATTGCCCAGGCTATGCGAAGACCGGGAGCAAGCAGCTTTGAGAAGGTACTTAGGTAGATCACATTTCCGTCGTAGCTAGTGCCATTTTCACCACGATATTGGCTGTCGATAACGGCAACGGGAGGCAGATGCTCCCCTTCAAAACGAATTTGCCCGTAGGGGTCATCTTCGATGATCGGTGTGCCGTATTTATCTGCTAATTCAACTAATTCCTGACGACGTCTCAGGCTCAGCGTAACACCACTGGGATTTTGGAAGTTCGGCAGAACATAAATGAATTTTGCCCCTTGGCGCAGGGCCTCTTCAAGCTTTGCAGTGATCATCCCTTCTTCATCCATTGGCACGGCGATATAGTCTGCACCATAGGCATCCCATGCTTGTAATGCACCGAGATAGGATGGGGTTTCCACGATGATGCGATCTCCGCGGTTGACAAAGAGACGTCCGATCATATCCAATGCCTGTTGCGAGCCTGATGTAATAGATATATTTGCCGGGCTTATATTTAATCCAAAACGCGCTGAACGTTCTGCGATCATCTCTCGTAGGGGCAGATAGCCTTCGGTGGTGCTATATTGCAAGGCTTGTTCGGGATTTTCATCAAGCACGCGGTTCATCGCTTCCTGAAATTCTTTTATCGGAAAAACTTTGGGTGCAGGCAGCCCTCCTGCAAGCGAGATCACATCCGGTTGCTGAGTCAATTTTAGAATTTCACGAATAGCAGAGCTTTTCATTGCCTGTGTTCGATAGGCGTAGCGATATTCCCAAGATGTTTCCATTAAATCTCCTTTTTGCTGTTAGAAATAAAAAGACCTGATAGGTTGATAGAAACCGACCAGGTCTTTTTTGATTTATTTTAGAGAGTGCGTCGCACCAAAACGATAAGAATCTGCCCTTCGATGGGCAAAACACTTGTCGATTAGCATCTTTTTGGCGAAGTTGGTGCGACGCACTCCAAACAAAGTCCTAATAAAACAACCAAACTTATTCATAATTCCATTATAACAGTCTGTGATTATTTTTTAGTCATCATTGAGCCTGATAAAGGTCAGAAAAACTTCGTACCTATCCTAAAAATAGCGGAGATGTGCATTGCATCTGCCAAGATGCGTTGCTCATCGGGTCCTGCAAGCATCGTTTTATCTTGAAAACCCGACTTGCATACCCCTTTTGGGGCACTTACGCACTTCTATAGTGCAATGCTAGTCTTAGAATTTTCGGTCGTGGATAAATTGAGGTGATGAAATGAATCTGCGAGGAGCATGCACTTGCGACGCGGCAGTCCCACATCCTAGAAAACGAGATTGCTTACCCCTAGCGGAGTACTCGTCGGCGATAAAACTGCCTCGCAAAATCATCATCACTTAGAACCTGTCCGAAAATAATTCGGAATGCTCCCTGCGCCGAGGACGGCGCAGGATTTGAGAGAGAAAGCGCCGCCGCACTCCTGCGAGTATGCTGCGCGAAGGACGACGGCTAGAGCAATTTTAGGATAGGTTCTAAGGTCAGAAAAACTTATTTTACTGTCACCCACACGCCGACGAATACCAGTAGCAAGCCCAATGCACGGGTGATATCGAAAGAGCGGGGGTGTACGCCCAATAATCCGTAATGATCCAAAATAACACTAACGAGCAATTGCCCGGCAACGATCAACACAACAGAGGGCGCAACCCCAACGCGCGGGACCATATAGCTCATCCCAGCAATGACGACCAATCCCAGCACACCTGCACCCAGTGCATACCAAGGGACTTCTCGCCAACGGGGTAAATTTCTGCCGCCATAAAAAATCAGAGGGATCAATGCTGCTATAGTTCCGCCGAGATGAATATAAAAGATGCTTTCCAGCGTGCCGATCTTCTGGCTCATCAAGCTAGATAGCGGTCCCTGCAACCCGACAGCAACACCACCGAGCAGACCAAAAAGAATTACTAAACCTAAGGTTCCCATATCTACTCGTGAACCCTGCGGTCGGGCATAATTGCGCTGGTCATTTTGGCATCAACAAGGATCGCGTACTGAGGCATCATTTACTCCTTCTTTTTGGACAGAAAGAAATTATAACGCCAAATGGGATGAACTGCCGCGCCATACGTGGATTTAGGTTTGCTTGCTGTAAAAAAACAGCCTCTCTGTCCACGCATTATCTCATAACCAATATTCGAAAATATGTCTCCGCGAATACTATGACTACGTCAAGCTCGATTAATCAAAACCGGGCTAACAGAGGAACATACTCTTGTGACGAAGCGATCTTATTGACTGTGAGATTGCTTCGTCGAATATAGCTCTCCTCGCAAAATCATCCACATAGAATTATTACTCCCTTTCTACAGGCAAATTCGCACCTAAAAATACCCCCACCTTCTCCCAAAATTTCGGATGGTAGTGGCAATCACTATGTCCCTTTCCTGGCACAACCCATAAGCGTGTTTTCTCAGGATATGCAGCACGTAAATCATTTGCCTGCTCAAGCGGAATAGTCTGATCATTTTCACCGTGTATTAGCATGATCTCCGCTTCTGTATTTAGGACATGATTCTCTGGAGCAATTTTCTCAAAATCTAGACCATGACGTAAACGCATGTAGCCAAACAACAGCGTTCCTACAAATTGCGGCACACGTTGCTTTTCAAATTGTCCCCTCATCACCTTGATCGGATGCGACATCGCCCCAACAGTGATCGCCGCTCGGATACGCTCATCCTGCCCCGCAGCAGCGATAGATGCGCCGCCACCGATCGACAAACCGACCAAGCCAATTTTTTGAGAAAAGATACGCTTACTATCCAAAGCATAATCCAGCGCGGCAAGCACATCTTCAGTAAAAGTGCCTACAGTAGGATTTTTGATAGCCGTGCTGCTGCCATGATTACGCGCGTCAAAAGCCAGCAAGTTATATCCGAGCGGGTGTAATTTCCGGATATATACCATCATCCGCTCCAGATTTCTGCTCCAGCCGTGTACGAGAATTAACGTTGGCGCATCGGGAGAATTTGGCATCCACCAGCCATAAAGAGAGCCGCCATCTGCAGCGGGGATTTCTATCTCCTCGAAAGGGATTTCAAACTTATCAGGCGTACGACGATGTGGCGGTGAATCGTAAGCATAGATATGCTCGATGCCGTAGTCGAGGGCAAGAGAAAAAATAACGATAATGATCAAAATCCAAAAGAAGGTCATTCTAAATTTCCTTGAAAGGAGTCAATTTCGGATAAGACAAACTCTAGTACTTTGCCACAGATCACACGGATTATCACAGAAAAAAAGCACTGAAAATCCGTGAAAATCTGGGCAATCTGTGGCTATTTGATGGACAGTTTATTCTACAATCGCCCCATCCCCGCCACGACGACTATCGCCGACAGCCACCCATTTTCCATTTTCGAGCGCAACTGCGTGCGTGCCGCCAAAATACATATTCAGATTTTTCCAGCGATTCACCTTATAGCCCAACGTCTCCAAGGCAGCCGCCCGTTCTTCGGGGATACCACCTTCGAGGTGTAAAATTCCTGACCCAAAATGGATGCGTGGGAGATGCACAACTTCTTCGAGCGGGAGTTTGAAGTCGATCACATTTGAAACAGCCTGCAAGATCGCCGAACGCAAACGGCTTGAGCCGCCGCTGCCCAGCACCATTTGCGGCGCACCATCTTTGAGCAAAATAGTTGGCGACATCATTGTCGTTAAACGTGTGCCTGGCGCGAGTTTATGAAAGCCCTGCGGGTGCAGATCAGCTTCGCCGAGCATATTATTCATGCAAATCCCCGTCCCATCCACGACATAACCCGCGCTCTCGCCAGCCGTCGTTGTTACGCCCACGAAATTTCCGACCGCATCCACAACGCTGATATGCGTGGTGTGGTCGGGTCCTTTGGGGTAAAGCGGCTCTATAGGAGGCTTAGCCCCCAGCAGAATCTCGTTTAATTTCTGTTGATAAAGGCCCAGATGTTTCTCGTTTAAGAATCTTTCGACACGTTCCTGGCTCGAACTTGATTCCGCATCCCAAAGAGGACGGGCGATATTTGTCAGGCGCATCGCCTCTGCGAGTACGCGGATATGCTCTACGCCAAGATGTTTCATCTTCCCGATGTCAACAGATTCGAGCAACTTGAGCGTAAAAGCGATCAATCCGCCACCGGTAGAAGGCATGGCGGGAAAGAGCAAATCCACATTGCGATAGGAAATGCGCAGCGGCTCAAGATTCCGTACCTGATAATTTGCCAAATCTGATTCGGTGATGAGGCCGCCGTGAGATGCTTGGTCCCGGAGAATTGCCTGGGCAATGGAACCACGTGAAAAGGAGAGCGATCCCTCTTCTGCTAATTGCGCGAGATTCTCTGCCAGCTTGGGGAATGCGTTTTTCTCGCCAGAGAGCCAAGCTGATCCATCCCGTTTTTTATACATGGCGTTAATTTCGGGGGTGTCTTCGTAAATGGGGAGCAGGAAATCGAGTACATATTCTTGCGAGGGGGAAAGCGCCACGCCTTCGCGCGCCATGCGGATAGCTGGCTCAAGGAGGGTTTTAAAAGGGAGCGTGCCGTGCTCCTTGGCGAGGGCACAAAGCCCGGCCACAATGCCCGGCACGGCGGTGCTGGCGCGCCCGATATAGAGCGAATCTTGGGCGGGGCCATAATCGGAGTGGACCTCGTGAAAATCCATTTCGGGGAAGGCTTTGCCGGAGGGCATATCGACGAAAAAGTCGTAGACTTCGGCTTTGTCTTGCTTGATGTCGCCCACAATAGCGATGCCACCCCCGCCGATACTGGTCATGACCGATTCGGCGATAAAGGAGGCGAAAACAGCCGCAATAGCTGCGTCTGCGGCATTGCCACCACGCTCTAAAATCTCTCTTCCTGCTGCGACGGTTTGTGCGTCTCCACCTGCGATGACACCTTTCATAAAACAAATCTCCTTCTTTCTTTGTTTAGCGAGACTAACAAATTAGCAGATGATTATTTCATGCTTTCTTTTATATCTCGCCGTACTTTTTTAGCCATTATTGATATTTTAGTTTTATATCCTCGTTTTGATCGTCCTGCCTTTTCAATTTGACCAATTTTTTTGAGGATTTCTTGTTTTAGGAAAGAGCCATTCTCTTTATCATATTCCTTAGTGCCTAGAGATTTACCAGTTGAATGTAATCCCTCTAAACTAGAGAGCGCTGTTCGTGGGTATTCAAAAGCAAGTGATATTGAAAAACTAGAAAAGCTTTGTATATGACCAAAATTTAATATGCCTGCCTGAGCCAGCAAAACAAGATCTTTTGTGTAGTTTTCCGAAAGTAGGATTGCGATATTTTCGTCTGAAATATTTTTATATATATCATAAAGGTCGATGAAGCTAATCGATTGTTCTAATTTGTTATCACAAACATATTCAATGATTTTTCTGTGTTCATTCAAACATGGATAAATTAACACCCATTGGTAATTAGTATCACTGATGTTCTTCATAATAATTTGTATCTTCGATTGCAGCGCATGTGATAATGCCCACACTAACTCAGCATTATTGTTTTTTGTAGCTCTTTGAGCTGATTTTGAAAAAAAAGTGAAATAGTCTTCAATGACGCTTCTGACCCTGCGATCATTTTTTCCTAATTCATCCATATCCGGGTGAGGAGCATTACGATTTTTATGGTTGTATAACCATAAGTTTGCATAGGAAGGGAGATTGATGATTGCTATCTCACATCTTCTGCTAAGTTGAAATATTGCATAACGTCCTGAATCAGTTAGGTCGAATTCTATTGCTTTCTCTGTGATTTTCATTAGGGTTTGTGCTCCTAATGGACCGTGGTGAAGACTGGCTTCTTTGGTTTTCAAAGTTTTTGGTGATGGGAATGTGATTTCACTAACAGCACCAGATAACATTCCCAAGCCTGTGTCTGATGAGTTTTCCCCTAGAATGTTAATTATGTTACCTAAACGACTTAGAAGGTAGCGATCTATGGTACCTCCATCATCCTTGTTCATTACTTGCGAGATTCTATCTTCCATAATCATGAGGGATGTTATTAGAGAATAGGTATCTTTTCTTTCAATAGTTTTTGCCAAATATCTTTCAAACAAGATCATTGGGTCATCATCAAGATTAAAGTTTCGAAGGATGTACCTGCTATTTGATGTCCAAGCTCTTTTTACAGTATTCATCCAAGATTCATTAAATAGAGATAATATTTGGTTAGC
>CAZOOX010000181.1:0-6857 GCA_964581545.1 uncultured Anaerolineaceae bacterium | reverse complement strand
TGTGAGCTTTCCAATTTCAGGAGGCAGAATGTCAAGTAAGTTTCCATGAAGAGAAAGTTTTTTCAATCTTGTAAGCTTCCCAATTTCTGATGGCAAGTTTTTCAGCTGATTTCCATACAGAGAAAGCTCTCTCAACCTAGTAATTTTCCCAATTTCTGGAGGCAAAACCCCCAGTCTGTTATTTGCAAGCTCAAGCTCTGTCAAACTATCGAGCTTTTCTATCTGCGGCAACAGAGAAATTAAATCAAGCTCTGTCAAGTCTAACCTTGCTAAACTAAGCCGTGCGTGTTTTTTACTGGCAGCGTATTCAATGCGCTCTAATGCTTCTTCACGGAACATTCAATTCCTCCTGTACTGTGCTGCACAACCTCTGTCTAATCTCTAATAGAAATTATCTCACGGGAAAAGTCAAAACTTATCTCTTTGTTTTTATTCATCAGAGAAGCTCCAGCCGAAAAAAATGTTACTTCAGCCTGTTTTTTAACCAGCTCAATTGCCTCCACTACCTTCTCCGTAGAAACCTTCGCCGCTTTCAAGAAGGGGCTGGTCATTCCGCCCAGTGTTGCGCCAAAAGCAATGGAATTGGCTACGAGGAGGGGCGACCCTTTGTGCTTATGCAAGTGAATGGTCATTTTTATCAGAAGGTGGGATAAAAAGTAGACAATTGCTATTAATCCAATCGGGTCGCCCTTACTGGGAAAGTTGGGGCAGGTTGGGGTGACTCTTTTATAGGTTGACTGGATTGTCATGGTCTTCATGCCAGTTGATTGGGTTGGTGGTGCGTTGGGGCGACCCTATCTGGTTTATGTGAAAATTTGTATTCGCAGGAAAAAATTCTTTCTTAGAAAAAGTGTACATAATATCTAAGCGGGTCGCCCTTACAGGTTGATGGGATTGTCATGATCTTTTTCCCAATTGCTGGGGTTGACTTCAATATATAGATGAATTCTACTCCATTCGTCTTCGTTGCGGATAATGCGGTCGTGGAATCCGCGCTGCCAGATGCGCTCGGGGGAGAAACCGTCGGTTTTGTGGATGCGTTTGGTCACGCGAGATTTGAATTGACCTATTATTGCGCTTAATGATTTAGGCAGAGGTCCTTTTGCGCGTAAGGGCAACCCTTTGTTGTTTTTGCGTGAATTTATAGTGTTTACAGAATTTCCGCTTTTAGGTGCGGTGTTCAAATAATCTAAACGGGTCGCCCCTACGGAATCATGCAAAATAATGATGCCGTGAAAATGATTGGGCATCGCAACAAATGCTCCCAACTCTATGAAATTAGAACGGCGTGCCAATCGCTCCCATTCCCATTGAACAATTTTACCTGCCTCGTTCAACTGCATTACGCCATCTATGATCTCGCCGAATAAGCACTCTCGCTGGTGTGTAACTATCGTGATGAAATATGCCCCAGACTGGGAGTAATCGTATCCTTTTAGACGGAGGGAAGTTCGTCGACGCGGTTTCATTTTTGCCATCGTTGGGGCGACCCTATGCTCTTGTCAAATGACTTTATATTTTTAGCCAGAATGGTGATTAAAAAAGAAGTATGAAATGAAAAGCAAAGCGGGTCGCCCTTACAGATGAAGGTCAGCTTTCCCATATAGCTCTCCTAGTCCATCAATTCCCGCGGCAAACATTGCCACCTGTATTTGCCTCTTCACCAATTCCATCGCATCCACGACCTTCTCCGTAGAAACCACCGCCACTTTCAAAAAGGGACTTGTCATCCCGCCCAAGGTTGCACCCAGCGCAATGGATTTGGCAATATCGAGACCATTCTTTAAGCCACCGCTGGCGAAGATTGTCATTTCGGGAGCAACTTTTTTGACATTCAAAATTGAATCAGCGGTGTTGATCCCCCAATCAACAAAGGTGGCGGCTAATTCTCGTGTGAATTCATCCGGCGCGCGGTGCATTTCTACCTGTGACCAGCTTGTCCCCCCTGCTCCTGCTACGTCAATGGCATCCACGCCGCAGTCGGCTAAAAGTTTTGCCGTGCGCTCCGAAATGCCCCAGCCCACTTCTTTGGCGATAACAGGCACTTCCAAGTTTTTGCAAACTTCTTCGATCTTTTTTGCCAGGCCAGCAAAGTTTGTATCCCCGCCTGCTTGCACAGCTTCCTGCAAGGGGTTGAGATGCAAAATCAGTGCATCGGCTTCGATCATATCTACAGAACGGCGGCATTCGTCGATGCCGTAGCCATAATTGAGTTGCACGGCGCCGAGATTGGCAAAAAGCATTGCATCGGGAGCTACTTTGCGGGCAATAGAAAAAGTCGGCGTTTGGATGGGGCTTTCAATAGCCGCGCGCTGAGAGCCTAATCCCATCGCGATGCCGGTCTCCTGTGCAGCTTCAGCAAGCCTGGCGTTAATTTCACCGGCTTCCTCTGTCCCGCCGGTCATGGAGGAGATCAGGATCGGGGCGCGTAATTTTTTACCGAAGAGTGTCAAGCTCAAATCCACGTCTGCGAGCGAAATTTCGGGTAAAGCTTCGTGCGTAAAACGGTATTTTTCCAATCCCGTTGTGATACCAGAGCCGACATCTTCATCCAAATTAATTCGAATATGGTCAGCTTTTCTTTCATCGATCGGCGCAACTTTTTTCATGGGGCTGTGTTCCTTATTCTGAAATATACTGGTAGAATTGCCAGCGAAAATTCAACTATTTAGGAGAACGTTATGTCTGACACATTCAGCGAAATTAAAGATATTATTGTCGACTTGCTCGGCGCAGATGAAGATAAAGTCACCCTCGAAGCCCGTTTCCGCGAAGACCTTGAAGCCGATTCCCTCGATTTGGTCGAGCTGATCATGGCTTTTGAAGACAAATTCGGTGCCGAGATCTCGGACGAAGATGCTCAGTCGATCACAACCGTCGGTGGCGCTGTCGAGTATATCAAGTCACACAGCTAAATTATACCGCTCTACAAGTAAAAGAAGCCGCTCTTTTGAGATGGCTTCTTTTTTGTTAATAAGTCAGATTGACAAGCTCATCTTTTCCCATTATAAGAAGTCCTATGAATTTCAAAAAACTTCTCCTGGGATTATGGATCTCCGCTCTGTTCCTAAGTGCTTGTAATCTTAGCCCTGCTGACATTTTAGGGCCGACCCCGACCCCGAGCTTGACACCCTCTCCCAGCCTCACCCCTTCCCCAACAGCCACCATTACTCCATCCCCTGTCCCGACCATTATTCCGCTTGCCCGAGTCGGGATCGGTGAAAAAGCGCTCGCCAATGGCGATTACACCCTCGCACGCGGAGAATTTCAGGCTGTCTTCAACACTTCTGCAGACGATGAGCTCCGCGCAGCTGCCCTCTGGGGCTTAGTACGCGTCAACTACGAAGATGAACACGATCATGAAGCAATCGCCTTTGCTTTGCAATTAGAAAACGAGTATCCAAATTCGCCCCTTCTTGCCTATGCGCATTTTCTTGCGGGGCAGGCAAACAGAAATATTGGTCGCCATCAAGCCGCAACAGAATCATTCGCAGCCTACCTTGAGTTGCGCCCCGATCTGCTAAAAAATCATGTTGAAGAATTGCGCGGCGATATTTTTGTGGAGATGGGCGATTATGCCAGCGCGCTTAACGCTTACCAGGCCGCTCTCACCGCACCAAGCCTAAACGACGGGATCAATTTGGAGGTCAAGATCGCTACAAACAAAGCTGCTATTGGCGATTTTGCAGGAGCCCTTGCGGATTACGATTCCATATCCCAGCGCAGCAATAACGATTTCATCAAAGCACAAATGGATTATTTTGCAGGCTTCGCTCATTTGATGCTCGCGAATGAAGAAGAGGGTTACGCGCGTTATTTGCACGCCGTGGAAAACTATCCCTTGGCCTATCACTCTTACCTTGCCCTGATTGAACTGGTAGAGGCCGAAATCCCGGTCAACGATCTAAGTCGAGGGATAACAGACTACGCTGCAGAACAATATGACGTTGCGCTGGTCGCATTGGATCGTTATATTGCCAACACCCCTGAAAACGACGGGACAGCCGCCTATTATCGCGCTAAAACGCTCTACGCGATGGGGCGCTACGATGATGAAGTCGCTGCATGGACTCATTTTATAGAAAACTATCCCGAACATCGCTATTGGTCCGATGCCTGGGAAGAAAAATCCTACACCCAATGGCATGATCTCAAACAACTTCGAGCGGGCAAAGAAACATTGCTCAATTTTGTTTCTGCCGCCCCAACCCACTCAGAAGCCCCCCGCCTGCTC
This sequence comes from uncultured Anaerolineaceae bacterium, assembly GCA_964581545.1. Classification (GTDB taxonomy): domain Bacteria; phylum Chloroflexota; class Anaerolineae; order Anaerolineales; family Villigracilaceae; genus Desulfolinea. The sequence continues at coordinate 2,623 of CAZOOX010000181.1, read as the reverse complement.
ATGAATGCCGCTCGCCTGATGGAGAGGAATGAAGGAGAAGAGGAGGCAATAACACTTTGGTTGCGCCTTTCAGATGAATACCCGGGCAGCAATCTTGCCCCGGAAGCACTCTTTTTAGCGGGCACTACAACTTACCGACTTGGTGACTACGCGCAAGCGCTAACCTTCTTTCAACGAGGGCTTTTGCTCATCAGTGAAAAAGAAGAGCAAGCCCGCAGTTATTTATGGATAGGCAAAACACAAGAAAAGCTGGGCGAGACAGAAGCCGCGCAGGATGCCTGGCAGCAAGCGCAATCTATCAACACAAGCGATTATTATTCCGTCCGTGCTCGTGACCTGTTGACAGGAGCCGTGCCCTACTCCGCTCCGAGCATATATAACCCCCAAACAGATCCTGCAAAAGAGCGTGCTGAGGCAGCATCCTGGCTCCGGATCACCTTCAATCTCCCCGCAGATACCGATCTCGATAGCCTGGGAGCACTCGCAGCAGACCTTCGTCTACAGCGCGGGCGCGAATATTGGGAGTTGGGCCTTTACGACGAAGCCCGCCTCGAATTTGAAAGCCTCCGTGCAAGCGTAAGCAAGGATGCCGCAGATAGTTTCAGGTTGGCAAATTATATGCTTGACCTGGGCTTATACAGACCCGCCATTTTTGCGGCACGCCAGGTTTTAGATCTTGCCGGTATGGAAACCCATGCAGAAACACTCCATGCGCCCGCATATTTCAATCATGTGCGTTACGGAAGGTATTACAGCGACCTTGTTGAGCCTACCGCAGAAGAACATGAATTTCACCCCATTTTCATCTATAGCCTCATGCGTCAGGAGAGCCTCTTTGAAGGCTTTGTGCACTCTGCCGCAGGCGCGCGCGGCTTAATGCAAATCATTCCAGCAACAGGAGCAAATATCGCCAGCCAAAACAATTGGCTGATCGAATACACTGCCGATGATCTATATCGCCCTATGGTCAGTGTCAGGTTTGGAACCTGGTATTTAGCCTCTAACCGCAAATTGCTTGATAATGATCTTTATGCCACCCTTGCCGCCTATAATGGCGGGCCTGGTAACGCCATCGAATGGCAAAGACTTGCTAATGGCGACCCGGATCTTTTCCTCGAAAGTGTCCGCTTTACCGAAACAAGGGACTATATTCGAGCAATATACGAAACCTATCGCATTTACGAAGCCATATATAGTATGGGGCAATAACTCTTTTCCCCTTTATAACAAAAAAGACCGAGCATTTTTTCGATTGAACTGACCCCATAAAAGTAGACACGAAAAGAAAAGACCTCCTGTGAGAAAATAGACACAGGAGGTTTTTGTTATGTCAAGGAAGAAAAAGTAATACTCGCTTGCGCTAAAGTTGGAGGCGATCAGGCTGAGTGAAACTGGTCTAACTCATGCAGAAGTTACAGAACGTTTAGATATTCGCGATCCCAAACGAGTGAAAAACTGGCGCTGGCAATACAAGCGTGAAGGGATTCTTGGGTTGAAAAAGCCACGTCGCGGCAGACCACCCAAACGCGAGAACGCAGAAGCCTATATTCGCCGTTTAGAAATGGAGAATGACCTGCTAAAAAAGTTCCATGCCGAATTGCGCAAGGAAAGGCTCGCCAAGCGCAATATCGGATTATCTACAAAGATCGAGAAGTACACGAGGTGAAAGCGATGTGTAACTTCTTCGGTCTCTCGCGAGCTGCTTACTATGCTTGGGTAAAACGTGCTGAAGAGCCAGATAAAGATGCTGAACGTATGGTCTTGGTACAAAAAGCGTGGGAGAAATCGCGTAAAACCTACGGTTACCGCCGAATTACGATCTCTTTACAACAAAAAGGGCATTTGATCAATCACAAAGCCGTCTTGCGCCTGATGCAGAAGATGAATATCCGCTCTGTAGCAAGAAGACGAAAACCCTACAAGAAGATGAGCCAGCTAGATACTTATCATCGCTATGAGAATGTCCTGAATCGCGATTTCTCTGCAACAGCACCCAATCAGAAATGGGTCACAGATATCTCCTACATTCGCACTCAACAGGGATGGGCATACCTATCCACGATCAAGGACTTGTTCGATGGCTTTATCGTAGCTCACCAATTGGGAAATCAAAACTCGATCTGCTTGGTGAAAGATACGATCAAGCAAGCAATGCAAAAAGAAAAGGTCACTGATGGACTACTACTCCACAGTGACCAGGGACATCAATACACTTCCCATCCGTATTTTGTCCTGACTACAGCATATCACATGAAGCAATCTATGTCTCGACGAGGAAACTGTTGGGACAATGCCCCGATGGAAAGCTTCTTTGGACATTTCAAAGAAGAAGCGCTACGTCAATATTCAATACCAACTTTTCAGGAAACACAAGATATGGTTGATGGTTATATTGCATTCTACAACTATGAGAGGATACAATTGAAATCGAGACAGACACCTTACCAAACTAGGTGCCTGTCTCGATAAATCACTGCGGGGTCTTTTCTTTTTTGTGTCTCGTCTATTGGGTGCAGTTCAGATACTCGGTCTTTTTTGTAAAACTAACTAATATGTGCGCGCAGTTTTTTTGTCACCTTATTTTTGCGCCCATAGAGACTGTTTCTATTGCTTTTAGAGACCT
>CAZOOX010000180.1:0-6935 GCA_964581545.1 uncultured Anaerolineaceae bacterium | reverse complement strand
CCTCCAAAGTGAAGGATAACAGAGACAGCTAATTATTTTCATGCGATTGCCCTAAATTGGATCAATTTGCCCATCCTATCCTGTGATTCTGTGGTATACTGTCCGCCGCTCTCACCGTGGGTGAGAGGCATATCTCACACGTTTCTGGACTTACCCTGCGTGCCGCGGATCAAAAAAGAGCGCGGTCGGGGCAAGGAAGAAGGAGACGGAGGAAAAAAACGTAAAGGAGTTTTACCCCTCATGGCTAAAATCATTTCTATGAAAGCCTTGCTCGAAAGTGGCGTCCACTTTGGGCATCGTACCAACCGTTGGAATCCGAAGATGGCAGAATATATCTTCACCGAACGCAACGGCATTCACATTATCGACTTACAACAAACTGTAACCGCGATCAAAGAAGTTTATGGCATTGTCAGCCGAGCAGTTTCTGATGGAGGCGAAATTCTTTTCGTGGGTACCAAGCGCCAAGCTCAGCAAACTGTTGCCGATGAAGCAGAACGCTGCGGTATGCCCTATGTTAACGAACGTTGGCTGGGTGGTTCGCTCACAAACTGGCCCACAATCTCGAAACGTATCGCTGAGTTAGAACGCTTGGAAAAAATGCAAGAAAGCGGCGAAGTTGATCTCTTGACCAAGAAAGAAGGCTTGATGATCCAACGCCAGATCGATCGTTTGCACCATCGCCTTTCTGGTTTGATCACCATGAAACGTGTTCCCAAGCTTCTCTTTGTTGTCGATATTGGACGTGAGCAAGCTGCTATTCATGAAGCGAATTTGCTGAAAATTCCCGTTATTGCAATGGCAGACACAAATTACGACCCCCGCTATATTGACTACGTCATCCCCTCGAACGACGATGCGATCCGTGCCATCAAATTGATCGTTGGCACAATGGCTAATGCCGTTCTTGAAGGCAAATCTGCTCGCCAGGAAGAAGAGGAAGAAGCCCAGGCCGCTGCTGAAGCTGCCCCCGCAAAGAAATCACAACGCAAAGCAAGTAAAGCCGTTGCAGATGCCTCTGACCTGAGCGACGAAGAATTACTCGGCGCAGCCACTCTCAAGAAAATGAGCGACGAACGTGAAGCTGCTGAAGCCGTTGCAGCAGAGGAAAAAGCTGCAGAAGAGAAAACCGAAGAAGAAGCTCCTAAAGCTGAAGAAGCCCCTGCAGAAGAAAAAGCCCCAAAAACTAAAAAAGCTTCCGCAGAAGAAAAAGCGGAATAATCCCTAGAGAAAAAATAGAGGCACCATGGAAATTACAACTGAAATGATCAAAGAATTACGCGCCACAACCGGAGTAGGTATTCTTGAATGTCGAAAAGCCCTGCAAGAATCAGAAGGCGATTATAAAAAAGCTGTTGATTATCTGCGTCAAAAAGGGATGGCAAAAGCTGCCAAACGTGCTGATCGTGATGCATCAGACGGTGTTATTGAGCTATATTCACACGGAGATGGTCGCGTTGGCGTAATGCTTGAGATCAACTGCGAAACCGATTTTGTTGCTCGTGGCGAAACTTTCCGCAAACTGGCACATGAAATTGCTTTGCAGATTGCTGCTGCATCCCCTCTCTTTGTTGATGAGAGCAGCATTCCTGAAGATGTTCTTGCTCACGAATCAGAGATCGCTCGCAAACGCTCCCTTGAAGAAGGAAAGCCCGAAAACATCATTGAAAAGATTGTAGAAGGCAGATTGCGAAAATATAAAGAAGAAGTCTGCCTAATGCAGCAAAAATATATTCGTGATGACAGCCTGACAGTTAAAGATGTCATCATGGAAAACGTCGGCTCTCTTGGCGAGAATATCGTCATTCGCCGCTTCCAGCGCTGGGAGTTGGGTGAACACCTCGCTGATTAAATCTCTAAAAAAGGTCAACCATATGGTTGACCTTTTTATATCTATCGTGCCACATAGAAGAAGGAGAAAATATGTCTGAGCTAAAATATAAACGTGTCCTACTTAAATTGAGCGGAGAGGCATTATCTGCCCCCTCAGGTTATGGGATTGACGTCTCTGAAGCCGAATCTATTGCGAAGCGAATTAAAGACATCTATAAAATGGGTGTCGAGATCGTCATCGTGATCGGTGCCGGTAACCTTTGGCGTGGTAAGCAGGGCTTGGACCGGGGCATGGATCGGGCAACAGCCGATTATATGGGCATGTTGGCAACCGTAATGAATGCAATGACATTGATGGATGCGCTTGAGCGAGATGGCATTATGACCCGTGTGCAAACTGCGCTCGAAATGCGTACCATAGCGGAACCCTATATCAGGCGGAGAGCGATCCGTCATCTTGAGAAAGGGCGTGTCGTTATCCTTGGTGCAGGAACAGGAAATCCCTATTTCTCGACTGATACGGCAGCTGCCTTACGAGCAATGGAAATTGGCGCAGATGTTCTTATCAAAGCAACAAAAGTTGATGGTGTTTACGATTCTGACCCCAAACAAAACCCTGATGCAGTGAAATTTGAAAAGCTGAGCTATATAGAAGTACTTAACCGTCGTCTCAATGTGATGGACAGTACAGCCATTTCACTTTGTATGGATAATGAGATGCCAATTTTGGTTCTTAATCTTTGGGATCAAGATGCTATCCAGTCAGCCTTGCGTGGTGAAAAAATAGGCACTATTGTTACCTCCTAAAGAGTGGCCGTACGTGCAAATTTTCTAATTTTAAGGTATCCTTATAGCCGAGACACTCACCGAAAAATAGGAGGCTGATGTGCTAAATGACATTCAAGCAGATGCCAAAAAACGTATGCAGGGAGCTATTCAAGCGTTAGAAAATGATTTTTTACGTATTCGCACAGGCCGGGCGACCCCCGCATTGGTAGAATATATTCACGTTGAATATTATGGTGTTCCGACCCCCTTACAGCAATTGGCTTCAATTAGCGTTCCTGAACCACGCTCTATTTTGATTAAACCTTTTGATCCCTCAACCCTGAAAGAAATAGAACGAGGGATTTTAGCCTCAGACGTAGGATTAACCCCCAACAACGACGGGAAGGTCGTGCGCCTAAACTTGCCACCGTTGACTGAAGATCGCCGCAAAGAGTTAGTTAAGGTCGTTAACCGCCGCGCTGAAGAAGCACGCGTTTCTGTCCGAAACACTCGCCGCGACCTGATGCGGGATTTACGTGATTACGAAAACGAAAAAATGATTTCAGAAGATGAGCAAAAGCGGGGAGAAGATGCTCTTCAAAAGGAGACTGATCTCTTCGTTGAAAAAATTGATCAGCTCTATGAAGCCAAAGAAGAAGAAATCTTAGAAGTTTGAGCAAATAATGGGCGAAAAATTTCAGATCCCGCCCGAGCAAATGCCCCAGCACGTTGCCATTATTATGGACGGTAATGGCCGCTGGGCGTTGTCGCGTGGCAAACCCCGACTTGCTGGTCATCGTGCTGGAACAGAGAATCTGCGCAGGGTTATCCGCGCGAGTGTTGAATTTGGTGTTAAATACCTCACTATTTATGCTTTCTCTACAGAAAACTGGGGCCGCCCTCCAGCAGAAGTAAAAGGGTTAATGCACATTTTTGAAAATGTCATAGACCAGGAATTGGAAGAACTTCATGAAGAAGGTGTTCAGCTTCGCCATATTGGACGGCTTGAAAAGCTAACCCCAAAACTGCATAAAAAAGTATTAGCAGCCATAGACCTGACAAAGAATAATACTCGTCTAGTGCTAAATATTGCCTTTAACTATGGTGGACGAGATGAAATCGTTTATGCTGTCCAAAACATGCTTCGGGATGGTGTTTCTGCAGAAGAAGTAAATATTGAGTTGATCAATCAATACCTCTTTACAGTAGGTAGCCCAGACCCTGATCTGATCATCCGCACATCGGGAGAGTTGCGCACAAGCAATTTCCTGATCTGGCAAAGTGCTTACTCCGAATGGTATATCACACCTACATTTTGGCCCGATTTTGATAGAGAAGAATATGCAAAAGCTCTCAATACATACGCCGAACGCGACCGTCGCTATGGTGGTGTATCAGATGAACATTATGAGTAAAATAATATGCTAAAACGCTTTTTGACTGCCCTCGTACTTGCCGCAATAGGACTTCCAGCAACAATATACGGGGGCATTTTCTTTTGGCTGATGATGGCTTTTTTCTTGACCTATGCCGCTTGGGAATATGTCAATTTGATGCGGGGGGCAAAGTTTGAACCTGCCATGCTGATCTCCGTTGGCGGCGTATTGGCGATTCTAATCGCGCGTACACACTTCCCAGCCTATGAGAGTGCCGTTTTTACAGCTCTCGTGCTATTGGCTATGGCATACCATCTAATTGCTTTTGAGCAAGGACGAGATAAAGCGGCAGGAGATTTTGCCATAACGGTGACAAGCCTGATATATATGGGATGGATCGGTTCATACCTTGTTAAATTGCGTAATATGCCTGACGGACTTGGGTTATGGTGGTTTTTCTTCATATTGCCTACAGCCTGGTTTGCGGATACTGCGGCGTATTTTGTCGGTAAAAATTTCGGGAAACATAAATTAGCCCCTCGTTTAAGTCCTAAAAAAACATGGGAAGGCTACTGGGGCGGTGTCTTTTTCGGCACTCTGGGTGGCGTTCTTTTTGCATGGCTTTGGCGAAATAATATAGACGTTACTTTGCTCGACGGAGCGCTGGTCGGACTTTTAATGTCTCTGCTTACAACCCTCGGCGATTTGGGCGAGAGCATGATCAAAAGACAGGCGAATATCAAAGATTCGAGCCAATTATTTCCCGGGCATGGTGGTGTTTTTGATCGCATTGATACGTGGCTTTGGGCTGCTCCACTGGGATATTATCTTATTACCTGGTTCTTTCTCTAAATGAGTTTTTGAGAAGAAAACAATGATAAAACAGAACCCGTTCACGATGTGAACGGGTTCTGTTTGTTAACGCTGTTACACAAGGTGAATTTAATCATCTGTGCTGATGCGGATGATGATATTTATTCCAGGTCCTGAAGTGTAATGATAGAAGTAGATAGTGTTCTCTCCTTCGTGGATCAGTGGGGTCACGTCCAAAAAGCCATCGTTCTCGTCTTTAGGCTTGATATCTTCTCCGAGAATATAATTATGAAAGGTGGCTCCTTCGTTGTTGGAATGGGATTTAAACTCATATACAAACTCGCTGTTGACCTTGAGTTCGCCGTTCCATCCGCAGTATTTCAGACGTTGCTCTTCGTTATCGGGGCTGTGGCAACTGATCTCAACGCGCGTGTAGTTGTTGGGAATGGTGACTGTAAACTCTTTACCACGGTCTGTATGATGTACGTTTCCGAGCGTGGTTTCTTCGCCATCATCGCTGGAAAGAGGTGGTTCTTCTACAGGCTCATCATCTTTAAGGAGCAGGGTAAGTTCATAGTCGCCACTGCCGTCTATCGCATCTACGCCGATATAGTATAGACCTGTTTCTGGCAATGCGTAGCGGTCAATGCGAGCTTTGTAAACTTCTTCCGTTTCTCCAATTTCCATGAAAACAGCACCGCTTTCGTCTTCGCCAAAGTAGATGTAGGGACCAAAATCTTCATCAACTGCTTCGAGTAGAATTGTGACAATGTCACCTTCAAGGCCATCAAAAAGCCAGTAGTCTATGCCGCTTTCGCTGACATAGTCAGAGACCGTTTCTCCATAGGCAATCGTCAGTTCATCATCTGGAGGCGATTCGGAACTTTCCTCTTCACCCCAATGCTCATCCAGGTTGAGAGAAATTATGTAATCACCACTTCCATTGTAGGCATCAACCAAAACAATGTATTCTCCGTCATAAGGTAATTTAATCTGTAGAGTCTCTGTGTTGCCTTCAGTTGAACGTTCCCCGTGAACGACATAATTATCCCATGCCTGAATAACGGTGAAGCTAGTCTCCAGACTGTCATCCAGAACTTCGATTTGAATGGACAGAAGGTCATCTTCGCTGCCCTCAAATTGCCAATTATCTCGGCCATCTACTTCAAGATAGCCTGATGATCCTTCTCCATACCCGATAGTGTATTCATCAATCTTGGGCGGAGGAGGGAGTTCTTCTGTTATATCGTTCTCTTTACAACTGCTGGCTCCTGTAATTTTTACCTTTTCAAATATCTTGCATTCTGCTGATGTGAAGCCGAATTCTGTACCCCAGAAGTTATAGAAAGAAGTCAGGCTGTCTATGGAAGTGCCATAGATGCGGAGGAGAGCAAGCACCCGCTCAATGGCAATGTTGTCTTCTGTGCCACTGGATAACTCCCACAAGGTTTGTGCCACCGCTCCTGATGTCCGTTCGTTGTCGGAGAAGTATCCGCGATTTAGGTCATAAAAGATAGGGTTATAGCTCTCGAACTCGTAGCTTTCATAGTTCGAATCGTCTTGAACAATCGATGAGAAATATAGCCCCCAGCCCTCAAGCCAGGCACGGCAGGAAGATAAGCGGCGATCTGGCGAAGCAATTGCATCCTCACAATGCAGGGATTGTTGCCCATAGAATTCGTAAAGCAGGTATTGCCCATAAACATCCAGCACAACATCGTCATCCCAGGCAACTTGAGGATCGTTTCCGATAAAAACGTAGGGATTGTTGTATTGATTGAATGCCAGACCTGTATCGGTATAGCTATAGCGTTGATGGTCTGGTCCGCCCCAAATTACGGTCGGTAATGCAGGGGCTAGTGAGTCATCATAATCATAGAGGGTTTTTAACCCACGCTCGATATTATTCAAAATGATAAAAGGGGCACTTTCTTCCAGTGGAATTTCGACGATCAGGGGACCAACATCTGATGTGCCATAAGGGGAATAAGCAACGATCTTACTGGAATAGGTATAGACACCAAAACCTGGAGATGGGTCCTTACGCACTTGGGCACCCAAAGATATTTTAGCATAAACACGCACAAATACATCCAACTCAAGACCGACACTGGCTCCTTCGGGCAAGGTGAAGGAGAAGGCACC
>CAZOOX010000179.1:0-7240 GCA_964581545.1 uncultured Anaerolineaceae bacterium | reverse complement strand
TATTTGCTGTTTTTTGCAGGGTGTTCATGCCGGAATGTTATAATTTTTTCTTTGAAAAAACTTCATACTTTAAAAATAAATACATCCAAGGAAACTAAGTGAATAGAAGAGATTTTCTGAAACTAACTGCCCTTTTAGCAGGTACGGTGACAATGAATAGTTGTGGCGTAATTGAAGAGGGGGATGAAAGGATTATCGTCGTTGGTGCGGGGATCGCAGGTCTGAGTGCGGCGCAGATGCTACAAAAATGGGGCTATGAAGTGGTCGTTCTCGAAGCTCGGTCACGCGTAGGTGGGCGTATTTGGACAAGTCGAAAGTGGGAAGATGCTCCTCTGGATTTAGGTGCATCATGGATCCACGGTGTTTCCGGGAATCCCATTGCCAAACTTGCCAAAGAGAATCGCATCAAAACTGTCGAAACAGATTATGAGAACCATTGGATATATGATGCTGATGGCAACGAGCTGAGCAACGCAGAATACGAAAATCTCGAGGAATACGAATCCACTATTACAGAATATATAGCGGATGCAATTGCTGAAAGAGACGACGATGTGCCCTTGAAAACCATCGTGGATGCTGCTCTTGCTGATGCAGGCGTTTCTGCTGATGAAAAGCAGATCATTCTATATCTGCTTAATACCATCGTTGAACATGAATATGCCGCAGATATAAGCGAGCTATCATTATTCACCTTTGATGAAGGCGATGAATATGACGGGGAAGATGTTATTTTCCCTGAAGGCTACGATCAGATCATAGAAATCCTTGCCGAGGGACTTGATATCAGGTTGGATGAAATTGTTCAGCGCGTAGAGTATCAAGATTCTGGGGTCAGTATCCAGACAAATAAGGGGATCTATGAAGGAGATCGTGCGGTGATCACTTTGCCTTTGGGGGTATTAAAAAGCGGGCGAGTAGATTTCTCCCCGCCGTTACCACGTGAAAAACAAGATGTGATTCGTCGTCTCGGTATGGGATTGCTTGATAAATTATATCTACGCTTCCCGAGTATATTTTGGCCCAAAGAAGCTGAGTTGCTGGGCTATCTGGGTAAGAATAATGGAGAATGGGCTGAGTGGCTGAATATCGCTCATTACACCAACGAGCCAATTCTGCTTGGATTCAATGCAGCAACTTTTGCTCGTAAAGTTGAAAAGTGGTCAGATCAAGAAATTATTGAGAGTGCAATGACAACACTTCGCAATATTTTTGGTTCAACTATCCCAGCCCCTTTGGATTGGCAAATAACGCGCTGGGCAGATGATCCCTTTGCCTGGGGTTCATATTCGTATCTCGCACCTGGCACGAGCAGCGAGACGCTCAAAGAATTGGCAAGGCCTGTTGATGGAAAATTGTTTTTTGCCGGAGAAGCAACATCAAGCGATTATCAATCCACCGTGCATGGTGCATATTTATCGGGAATACGCGCGGCGGAAGAAATTTGGGATATTTAGTTCATAATATCTATTAAGTAGACTACGGAAAGTTCTTTAAAAACTTGTGACAGCGCACCCTCTAGGGGTAAAGCAACTTTCCCCTAAACAGGCGGTTACCACAGAGATGTTGTTTTTTAGATACTTTCCGACAACCACTTAGGAGAAGTTATGAAAAAGACTATAAAATTATTCTCGCTAGTCTTGACCATTTTGGCTATTTGGCTAAGCGGATGCACCCCTCCACAAAGCCCGGCTTCTTCTCCGGCACCCCAACCTGAAATGACTAAGACCACAGGCTCAACAATGACAGAATCATATGCCAATAAAATCTCAGACGACAGGATGCTTCTTGTTTTATCGGCGCCTTCTGTCCATAATAGCTATTACAAACCCGCATTTGAGCGTATTGTAGATTTTCAGATCAGGTATGCAAATGCGATCATGGGGAATGACAATATTGTCATTATCGTTGATAAAGACACGAAAGCATATTACGAAGAATTGCCAGAAGATATTTTGATCACAGCCGAAGTTTACGATATTTGGATGAGAGATTTCACGACCGTAAATCCGCTGAATCCTGTTCAGTTCACCTATACGTGGGCCTCCATGACAAAACGGGAAAGCAAAGAAGTCCAAAACAGCTTTATAGATTTTGCAGACCAGCACGATATTCAAAGATATTCAACAGACCTTCTAATCGATGGCGGTAATATCGTTGACAACTATGCCGGGAAGGTCATCACAACCACCCGTTTTATGGAAGATAATGATCTAAGCTACGAAGAAGCAGTGGAAGAATTGGCAAACTTATTGGATGCAGATGAAGTTGCCATTCTGGAGCCAGATGAAGAAGTGCTCGCCCATTCTGATGGCATGGTCAGTTGGATCGATGAAAATGTACTTCTCGTTAATGATTACTCAAGTGATCCAGCGTTCAGAAATCTTGTTATGGATGAGCTTCAAGCAGCTTTCCCGACAACGACGATCATTGAAGTGCCTGTGGAATATACGACGAACCTTCCCGGAGAATGGGAAGGCTTTGAGTCTGCTTGCGGGATAAATGCAAATTTGACAGCCACCTATAAGAATCTATATATTCCTGTTTACAATATGCCCCACGAAGAGGATGCCCTTGATCTGATCAGGCAAAACACAACAAAAAATGTGATCACCGTTAATGCTGAAGGTGTCTGCCCAATGGGAGGCAGTGTAAGATGTCTCACCTGGCAATTAACGGGAGAAAACGCTGAAAAGCTGATCTGGGCGGGCAGGGAAAGGTAAAGCATTGCCTCTAAGTTTTGATGTACAATAATTCTGTCGGTTCTGCATTCAAGTAGTAGGAGGAAAGAATGACCAAGCCTGAAGAATTCCCCATTTTAGTGGAGTTTGCGCCCGCGCCCGGTGTGCGCAGTGTTGCGCGTATTTCAACAGAAGAGTTGGCCGAGAAATCCAAAGTTGCCGTGGACATCGCCATGTCGACGATGCGGGCGATGGCAAATAAAGCCGTGAAGACGATCAAGAAAATCAAGCTTTCTGAACGCCCCGACAAAGTGGAGTTGGTGTTCGGCATCACACTGGATGCCGAAGCCGGTGCGCTGGTCGCCAAGGCGGGCGCGGAAGCCGCGATCAAGGTCACGATGACCTGGGAAAACAAGAAGGAAGAATAGTGTCATTAACTCCCAGTTCCTGAGCGGAGCGATGACCAACGGGAAGAGCGCAGTCGAAGGACGGCGTTCGCTGAATCCCGCTCTTACCCTAAAGGGCGCACGTCAACTACGCATCTCTCTTTGAGCTTGCCCTGAGCTGTGTCGAAGGGTTCAGCCATCCGCTCAGAGACTGTATTTATTTTTCATTCTTCCACACAAAGGGACTTACCCATGCCTGGTACCAGCCAAAACGTCCGTCTACAAAATTTGAGAGATTTCACCGTACAGATCCGTGATACCGAGACCGATGCCATCGTCGGGACGGGGATCGCTGTCTCCATGCAGGGGCAGATCGTGACTTGCGCGCACGTTGTCCAAGCCGCGGGGGTTGACCCGCAGGATGCCAATGGCGCAGAAGTTGCTGTTTACTTCCCGCAAGCCAAGGGTGGTGAGCGTAAAAAACATCAGGCAAAAATTGCGGCTCATTTTGCCCTTTTTGATGATGATATGGTCCTCCTGCAGCTTGAAAGTCCACCTCCGCTTTCTCCTGAACAGATCGCCGTTTTAGGGACATCGGATGGCTCGGAACTGAATCCCTTTTTGAGTTATGGCTATTGCCCGGTTGGGGATTACCCCGCCTCACGCGCAGACGGGAAAATTTTGGGCAGTGTTGAGCCGCCGCGTGGTCAAAACCTGCAGGTTGACCCCATTCAATTGAAATCACGCCAAATTGCGGGGGGAATGAGCGGCGCAGCCGTGCTGGATGTGGAAAGAAATCTGGTGGTGGGGCTGGTGGCTGAACGATATTTCCCCGCAGGTGCCGTGCAGGATAATATCAGCTATGGTGCGGATTCGAAAATTTTGACCTTTTCTCCCTTTGATTTCAAATTGGAGAAAAAATCGCTGGCCTTGCGCCCTGCCCCTTCGATCAAATTGGATGAGAGCTTGCGCCGCGAAGCAAAGGCAATTGTAGAGCAGGCAATTTCTGAACGTTCTGCAAAAGATGCCTTCGCCTGGCACGCCGCCCCCGCCCTCTTGGATGAATTCACCGGGCGTGAAGCCTTTCTCGCAGAGATCACGGATGATTGGAGTGACCCCAAAAAACATATCACCGGACTGATCGGCTTCGGCGGCGAAGGGAAATCCTCCCTCGCCCGCAAATGGGTCTCAACCTTAAACCTTAAACCTTCAAACCTTAAACCTCCAAACCTTGAACCTTCCAACCTGCCAACTGACCTTTTCTGGTGGGGCTTCTACGAAAACGCCTCCGTGGACGATTTCTTTGAAGCCGCGCTCGACTATATGAGCGGCGGGAAGATCAACCCGCAGGCGATCCGCTCGGCAAGTATGCGCGCCCAGGTGATCGCCTCCATGCTCAGTTCGGGACGCTATCTCTTCGTTCTCGACGGGCTGGAAGTGATGCAGCATCAGGAAGGCGACCAGTACGGGCTGATCAAAAGCAAGGATTTGCAGGATTTCCTGAGCTATTTCGCCGCGCCCGATCATGAATCCTTCTGCCTCGTCACCAGCCGCGCCCCGCTGCTGGATTTGATGGCCTACACCACCTACACCCACCGCGACGTGAACCGCCTGCTCCTCGAAGACGGGATCGCTTTACTCAGGGTTTTGGGCGTAAAGGGGGATGACGAAGCTCTGGGCAAGATCGTCACCGACTGGGACGGACACGCCCTGACCGTCAGCTTGTTGGGTTCTTATTTGGCGGAGCATTATGCCGGTGATATCGCCAAGCTTGAAGAGATCCCCCTCCCAACGGCAGATGAATCCCGCTACGAACGCGTCCACCGCGTTTTACGCCGCTACGACGAAAACCTGAGCCAGGCCGAAAGAGAATTCCTGAAGCTCTTTGCCGCCTTCCGCACCCCGGTGCATGAAGACGCGCTTGAGAAGGTCTTCGTTCCCTTGCTAAATCTAACCGCAAAGAACGCAGAGAACGCGGAGAAAAACAAAAAAGACTCTGCGCTCTCCGCGAACTCGGCGGTTAATTCTTTAGTCTCCCGCCTGCTCACCTACCGCCTTTTGCGCCACGACACTGCCACCCAAACCTACACCGCCCACCCCCTGATCCGCAACCACTATTTGACCCTGCTTACCCAGAAAGAAGCTCAGGAAAAAGAAGCCCACGAACAAATTAAAGATTATTACCTTTCTGTTGCAGGCGATACCCCCCACAACCCAACCCTCGAAGACCTGCGCCCGCTCATCGAAGTGGTCCACCATGCCTGTCAGGCTGGAGCATATGATGAAGCAGATGACATTTGTTGGCAACGAATTTACCAAACAAATGATCGAACTATTGTGAATCAAATTGGTGCTTGGGAAACAGCATATATTTTGATGCTTAATTTTTTCCCGAACCAAGATGCAACTCAAGAACCTAGAGTCAATAGTGCTGACAATAAACGTTGGATACTAAACGAAGTCGGACTCTGCCTGATGAGCCTGGGACGCCTGCGCGAGGCAATCCCCTTTTATGAGCGCAAAAATGCAATTGCATTGGAAATGGAAGATTGGAAAAATCTCAGCAACGGCTACCAAAACCTGGCGGAACTGCAGGCCTCGCTCGGCGCGCTGGAGCAGAGCGTCGCAGCCGCCCGTCAGGCGCTTGAGTTCTCTCGCCGTGCGGAGGATAAGAGAGGTGCCAGTTTATCCCTTGCTTATTTAGGATCGGCTTATCACTTACTTGGTAATATGGAAGATGCCAATGCTAATTTCCAAGAAGCTGAAAGTTTAGAGCAAAAAAGTTTTCTGTACGTTAGAGTGGGAATCTTGCATGCAGATTATCTAATGAGGGCAAAAGATGTTTCATATGCAAAAAAGGTTACAACTACAAACTTGGAAATATGTAAAAGAAATAACTGGGTGAGTCATATAAGCATGTGCTACCGCGTCCTCGGCGATTTGGATGCCGATACTGGCAATCAAACCTCCGCCCGCGAGCATTACGAGTCCGCGCTCAAGATCGCGCGGGGGATTTCGTATCAGAAAGCACTTATTGAAGCGCTTTTGGGGCGGGGCAGGTTTTATGCGAAGACTTCCGAAGTTTTTAAAACTTCGGAAGTCTCACAGGCTTTCAACGATTTAAACGAAGCCCTCGGCTATGCGGTGGAGGGAGAGTATCGCATTTACGAGGCATATATTCGGGTTGCGTTGGCGTGGGCGTATTTGGCTCTTAGCCATCGGACATCAGAAGTCAGCGAAAAGAAGCAGGCTAAAGCAGAGGCTGAGCGTGCGCTGCAAATGAGCAAAGAGATGGGTTATCACTGGGGGCAGGTGGATGCGGAGGAAGTCTTGGAAGAGATAGGGAAGAGAGAATAGAGAGCAGGCGGTAGTTGAGCGCTATACGATTAAAACCCAACTCAAAAAAAATCTCCCTCTGTCACCTGTAAGACTTTCGCTCGGGCAGGCGTGCGTCGCACCAACTTCGATAGGCAGATGCTAATCGACAGGCATTTTTCCTGTCGAAGAAAAAATTCTTATCGTTTTGGTGCGACGCACCCTTCTTTCCCGCTCAAAAGCGAAAGTCCTAACCTGTTTTAGAAAAGGAGTAAAGCATGCAATACGTCAATCTTGGTAAAAGCGGATTAAAAGTCTCCCGCCTGTGTTTGGGGATGATGTCCTACGGCTCATCCAAATGGCGCCCATATATTCTGGATGGTGATGCCGCTCGCCCCTTCATCAAAAAAGCATTGGATACGGGGATCAACTTCTTCGATACCGCCGACATCTATTCCAATGGCATCAGCGAAGAATTAACGGGGAAATTGCTGCGCGAAGTCGGCGTCAAACGCGAAAACGTGGTCGTTGCCACCAAAGTTTTCTTCAACCTGACCGATGAGATCAACAACGAGGGCCTTTCCAGAAAACATATCATGGATGCCATTGATGCCTCTCTCTCACGTCTCGGCATGGACTATGTGGACCTTTACCAGATCCATCGTTGGGATCATGAAACGCCCATCGAAGAGACCATGGAAGCCCTCCACGATGTCGTCAAAGCAGGAAAGGCGCGTTATATCGGCGCTTCATCCATGTATGCCTGGCAATTTGCCAAAGCCCAACACAAGGCAGAGATCAATGGCTGGACGCGCTTCGTTTCCATGCAAAATCACTATAATCTGGTTTACCGTGAAG
>CAZOOX010000178.1:0-7277 GCA_964581545.1 uncultured Anaerolineaceae bacterium | reverse complement strand
AACTATAAGCAAGTTTCGCCTGCTATCATTTCTCTTCTGGTCAAAATTCACTAGTACTAAGCATGAGCCTTTAGTTTTCGCGGCTGATGGGATTTCACTACTCATTTCAGATAGTTGAGCTTTTTTGCTCAACACGATCCCGGTAATCATCATCGCTAAGGTGATGGTGTGACCAGGATGTTGGTCTTTTACAACTTCTTTGATACTTTTCAATACTTTTGTGTATACTTTGTAACGATCAGTCATTGGGCTCCACTTTCTGGCTTCGTAACCTAAGTGTAACCTTTTGACTGATCTTTTATCCTATTTGTACGGTAGAGAAATTTAATTTAGCACCTATCCGAAAAATATTTTAGGATAGGTGCTTATTCTATTTGGGATAAACGTCTGATCTCTCTCATCCCTTTGAAAACGATCATCCCCACTGAGACGACAAAATAAGCGGACATGAGAGCGGCTTGGGCGAGGTACCCGAAATGGGGGACGAGAAGAAAACTTAATCCGATTTTTGCGACGCCTGCAACGGCCATCACCTTGAGCGGATAGGTCGGCATGCCCAATGAGAGCAGGAGCGGACGATTCCAGTAGAGGATATTGGCTGTGCCGAAGCCGATCAACAAAATCAATGCGGCGGGGGTGGCGGGGGCATATTCTGCACCGTAGAAGAGGGTGATGAGCCATTCGCCTGCAACAAGAAGAAAGAGGCTGACGGAAAGTGTCCACGCGGCGGAGATGGTGGTGAGGCGTTTGAGGAGGGTTTTTAATTTATCCCAGGTTTTTTCGCCGACCGCGCGGGAAATTTCGGGGAAGGTGGTGGCGATAAAGGGATTGATCGGCATCAGGATCAGGTTGATGATGGCGAGGGCTGTTTTGTAATAACCCGCTGCTATTTTGCCGATCTCTCCGGGGAGCAGGAATCCCAGCCAGAGGACTTCGGAGTCGCGGGTGACGAGATTGACTGTCCCGCTGAAGTTGCTGGAAAATGCGAATGACCAGAATTCCTTTTTAGGCGGAAGCAAGTTGAAAGGAGCGCGCATCCAACCGTGACCAAGCATTTCTTTTGCGCGGCGCATCCCCCAGAATCCTAGAGAAAATCCGAAGAAGACTTTTCCAACTAAGTAGGCTGTCAGAACGAGCCAGATATCGCCATCTGTAAAATAAGCATAGGTAATGAGGCTGGCCGTGATGATATTTTGAGTAAGCGCAAAACCGGCCTGAGAGCGAAAATGATCGCCAATTTGAAGAAGGGCGGCGGATGTGCCTGTCACAAAATTGCTGAGAAGGGCGAGGGCATAAAAACGGATAAAGAGGGTCGCTGCAGGGTCTTTGATGATGTATTCGGCGGCGAGAGGGGCGAAGATGTAGAGAAGAAGATAGGCGCTTGCGGAGGTGGCAATCTCTGTCAGGGCGGCGGCTTTTAGGGTGGCTGCGGCGCGATCTTTACGGTCCTGAGCGAGGTATTCGCCACCATATTTAACAACCAGTTCGCCGATGCGGAAGGAGAGCAGGCGGTTGATGGATGTGGCAAAGGACATGACCATGCCAAGCAAACCAAACGCTGCCACGCCAAGCAAACGGGCAGCGAGGACGCTTTGCACCATTGCGAGTGCCATGCCTATTGTGCTGCTGCTGAAAAGATAGGAGCTATTTTTTACGACGCGGCGGAGGAGGGAATCTTCGCGCCAGATGGTGAGAAGGTTGGGGAGTTTCATTCAGATGCGTAGTGCGTAAAACGTAATGCGTAATGCTTTTTAGGTACTACACAATACGCATTACTTAGCCGCTTTTCCATAAATCGACTTTGCCAAAAATGTGATCTCTGTACCATTCGACTTCCTTCTCCAACCCCTCCCTTGCTGTGGTTGTGGGGTTGTATCCCAGAACTCGACGTGCCTTTGAAATATTGGCGTGTGTTTTGAGTTGATCTCCAGGCCGTTTTGGTTTCGGATCTATTTTCGCCTTTTTGCCAATGATCTCTTCCACAATGCGGATACCTTCTCCTGTCGTGATCGCAACATCTGTCCCAATGTTAAAAATCTCCCCTTTGATCTCATCCAGTTTATCCAATAAGGAGACCATGCCATCAATGATATCGCCGACATAGGTATAACTTCGCAGGTGATTTTTGCTCCCTTCATAAAGAGGAAAAGCTTTATCTTCGAGAATACTCGCTATCAATCTGGGATAGAGTTTTTCAGGACGTTCGCGCGGGCCATAGACAGAAAAGAGCCTCATCGAGGAGGCGGGGAATTCTTCCTCACGTGCGGCTGCCAAGATCAACTGCTCGGCGGCAAGTTTGGTAACACCATAATAGGAAGTTGGCTTGGGTTCTGTATTCTCATCGCCGGTAGCATCTGCACCATAAACCGAAGAGGTAGAGATGTTAATAAACCCACGCAGAGAAGCAGATTTCTTTGCAGCATCCAAGAGCCGATGTGTTCCGATGAAGTTATTCGTGAGATAGGCATCAAATGGCGTTGAGGCAGAGATGCCGGGTTGCGCGGCAAGATGATAAATCACTTCAACTCCCTCAAGCGCGAAATCAAGGTCATCCTCTGCTAAGTCAAGATGCAGAAACTCGACACCCTTATCAGATATTTGATTCCTGTTAAGTGTTTTTTGCGCTCTCGAATAGTAATCTGTGAAGCAATCAATGCCCAAGACATCGTGTCCCAGTGCGACAAGCCTCTCCGACAAATGGGAGCCAATAAAGCCGGCAGCACCAGTAACTATATATTTTGCCATAAAAGATCAAACCTTTAGAAACGCCTCCCTATAATCCCCCCGCTTGCGGGGGGATTATAGGGGGGGAAGTTTATAAACCAAAAACTTTCGGGTTATTGCGCCCTACTTTCCCCAAAGCATTGCGCGTATCTACGATCAGCTGAGCTTTCTCTAAAACAGCGTCATATTCATATTCGCTATGATCGGTGATGATAACTACACAATCTGCTTTTGCGACTGCGCCCAGCATATCGCTCACGCTTTCCATCATCGTGCCATTATGATTTTTTAGTGTCGGGCAGTAGGGGTCATGATAAGAGACTTCAGCACCCTTTTCTGCGAGCAGGGCAATTACATCGAGAGCAGGTGATTCGCGTAGATCGTTGACATCCGGTTTGTAGGCTGCGCCCAAAACCAAAACCTTGCTGCCGTTAATCGCTTTGCGATCCGAGTTGAGTGCATCCTGTACTTTCTGAGTTACATAACGAGGCATTTGTGTGTTAATTTCAGACGCTAATTCAATGAAACGTGCATTGTAATTAACTGATTTTAATTTCCAGGAAAGATAAAGTGGGTCAATGGGAATACAATGCCCACCCAAGCCAGGGCCTGGGGTGAATTTCATAAAGCCAAAAGGCTTGGTTGCGGCAGCATCGATCACTTCCCAAACATCTACATCGAGGCGATCACACATGATAGCCAACTCGTTAACCAAACCAATATTGATCATACGGAAAGTGTTTTCGAGCAGTTTTGACATTTCGGCAGCTTCCGTTGAAGAAACAGGGACAACGGTTTCAATCGCACCGCTATACCATGCACAAGCTACTTCTGTGCAGGCTTCGGTGATCCCACCCAGAACTTTGGGGGTATTAATGGTCGTCCAATCTTCACGACCTGGGTCAACACGCTCAGGCGAAAAACTCAAAAAGAGGTCTTCGCCCACCGTTAATCCGCTTTTTTCTGTCAACATCGGCAAAATAAATTCGCGGGTTGTGCCAGGGTATGTGGTCGATTCGAGTACAACTACCATCCCCTTGTGCATATATTTTGCCAAATCCGAAGTGGCGGTATCTATAAAAGACATATCCGGGTCGCCTGTCTTTTTCAGCGGCGTTGGCACACAAATGCTAACAGCTTCAACATCTTTTATAACCGAGAAATCAGTCGTCGCTTTTAGCTTGCCACTTTTCACCAATTTGGCAACATCTTCAGTGGGGACATCAGGAATATAGCTGATACCTTTATTTAGATCATCAATTTTTGCGACATCGGGATCAATGCCGATCACATCAAATCCTGCTTCGGCAAAAACTACTGCGAGGGGTAAGCCAACATAGCCAAGTCCTAAAACTGCCATGCAGGCTTTTTTTTCTTTCAGTTGTGTAAGTAAATTATCTTTTATATTCATTTTTTCCTTATGAGGGGATAGCTGCCCCAACCTGCAAATAGATCGGGGAGAGGGATGCCGCGTCGTCCGTGTCATTGGCTTGGTACCGTTTCCAAGCTAATTCTGCCAAACAGGCGGGACGGCGCGTTGAACGGGACGGTGAGCTTAATTCTGCGAATTCATTTTTTTCTAAAATTTCACGCTCTTCTGCTAAAAGTTCTCCACAGATCAATATTGGGCTGTGGATAGATTCAAGCAGTTCTTTTATATTCATCACGCTGAGATCACCATCAGATTCCCATAATCCCTTTGGGGATGCGCTATAGTAGCCAACTGCCAAACGTCCACGCCCAGCTTGTAGTACGGTAGCAAGCCTAAGGTCACGGACGGGTTGAGATGCTGCTAGAATATCCAATGTTGGGATTCCGATCAGCGGTAAGTTACGCGAGAAAGCAAGCCCTTTCATCAGCGCGAGTCCTACACGGAGGGAGGTAAAAGAGCCTGGTCCAAGCGCAACAGCCAGCGCAGAGACTTCATCCATATCTGAATTTGTGCGTTTAAATAATGCCGCAATTTCAGGGGCAAGGGTGGTTGTATGGCGTAGTTTTCCACGCCAAAGGGTTTCGCCGATAACGTTAATGCCATCGTATAAGGCGATCCCAACTTGGGTGGTAGATGTATCAATAGCAAGTAGCATTAATCGCCTCCAAAGGCAGATTTTTGCAATTTTTCGATAATATTTTCATAGCGCGCACCCTGTGCCTTAAATTGAAGGCTGCGTTGTTCTTCATCAATATAATCAAGATTTACCCAAAGTCGTTCAAGAGGGAGAATGCTCTCTATTCTTTCAGGCCATTCAATAACAAGGGGACCTGCCATGAGCATATCATCGAGATCGAGCATTTCTGCTTCAGAGGCCGATTCGAGCCTGTAGGTGTCGAGATGAAAAAGTTGGCTTTCGTCGGGGCGGCGGTACATATTTATGATAATAAAAGTTGGGCTGGTGACAGGGTCAAGCGATCCCCAGCCTTGTGCCAGACCTTGAACAAGAGTCGTTTTGCCCGCACCCAGATCACCTTGTAAACATACGAGGTCTCCGGGGTTTAGGATTGCGCCAAGACGCATGCCAATACGCCGAGATTGCTCGGGGCTACGACTGATAAAGTCGAGGGTATTTTCGTCCAAAATAGGCATCGGGGCGATTATACGTCAGGGTAAAGGGGAGGGCAAGTACGCAGATTCTAAGAAAAAGAAAACAAAACACACAAAAAGTTTCGGTTATAATCTTCGCGTGCCCTGCTATTAGGAGGGCTTTTTATTCACTAATTTTTACAAAGAGGCTTCACATGGACCTAATATTTTTCGAAACACTTCCTGCCATTGTCCCCGAGATTGGTATTGCGCTGCTCATCTTCATTGGCAGTCTTATTCTTGCAAGGTTTCTCCGAAACTTGCTCGACAAAATGCTCAAAACACGCGGTGTAGACCCAGAGATCAGCATCCTTCTCGGGCAACTCCTATACTGGAGCATCCTCATCTTCGGCATCGTCACTGCCCTACAGCGCTTCTTTGATGTCTCTGCATTTTTGGCAGGTCTCGGCATCCTCGGCTTTACGATTGGTTTTGCCTTGCAGGAGATCATGCAAAACTTTGTTGCCGGCATGATCCTGCTTGTGCAGCAACCTTTCGATATCGGGAACTACGTCAGCGTCTCTGATTATTCAGGTAATGTGAGCGCAATTAATATGCGGACTACCGAATTAAAATCTCTTGATGGACGTCTGATCATAGTTCCTAACGCCCAAGTTCTATCCAACCCTATTGAGAACTACAGTCGTGCGGATCAGTTGCGCGTTGATCTACCAGTGGGAGTCAGCTACGATACCGACCTTGACCTTGCGCGTGATGCCATTATGGATGCACTTCCTGATGTAAAAGGTTTTCTCGCTGAACCTGCCCCCAGCATCATCTACCACTCTTTTGGCGCATCATCCATTGATATGGATGTCCGTTTCTGGATCAACACCAGTGAAAATAACCTCTTTGATGCGAAAGATGAAGCAGTTATCATCACCAAGCGTGCGCTGGATGCCAAAGGCGTTGATATCCCCTTCCCCATTCGCACAGTATATATGCAGAAATAATTTTCACAAAAAAATAAAAAAAAACGGGACTCTTTCAAATGAAAGAGTCCCGTTTTTTTATAAAGCTATTGCCCTTACTTTTCGGTGGAGCAGTGAGATTATCTCTAACCCTGTGGTGGGTAAACAGGAGTAAGGAGTATCTCAGCTTGAGAAAGAATTGAATTTGCTAAACCAAGTGCATAGCAGGAGTGCGTTGTCGGTATTTTTTTTACCCTGTGGCACAGGAAGCTTCTTGCGCAAAGAGCGATGTTTGCGAGACCAGTTGTAAACGGTGGTCGCCCACCATCCCAAGGCAGTCTTTTCTTCTTGCCGTTTGGCGAAAGCCAAGGTTTTACGCACTTGTGCCTTGCTCATCAAGCGATGGGTGCCATTTCTGCGTTCAATCGCCGATGTGTTCGGGGTATTGTATCCCGGTTCATCCAGAGCTTGCTCGATACGCTTCTTCCTGCCATGAGTGTATCGGATTTCCAGCGTCTCCAGCCGCATCCCCTGTCAATGTTTGATGATTTGGACATGCGCCAAGCTATGTGGAATGTGGTATTCTGTTTTCGGAAAGCGTCCTTGCTTCTCTTTTCGTGCAGGCTGATAGGCTTTCCCTTCTCTGATCTTCGTATTCCACAATGCCGTGTTCTTTCGTTCGCTGAATTCTTCCTGACAGGTACAGCACCGTAAATAACGAATATGTGTGATACGTCAACACATCGTTCCGTTTTTATAAACTAAAGCGTCAACAGATCGTTCCTAAAATAGGGTTATCTAAACAATCCTCAACAGGAGGTAAAGAGATGACCTTACTTGACGAAAGGAAAAGCGCAATCCATCTATTGCGAGCAGGCCTACTATCCCGGCGCAGGGTTGGAGAAGTTTGCGCGGGAAGAAGGACGATTGTGGGATGAAGTCTTTGGCGTGGAGAGGACGAGGGTATATAAGGTGGAATAACCGATTTTAGTTTGATTTTATTATCATTAGGACTTTCGCTTTAGGTAGGCTGAAAAGCTTTGATAGTAGGGTTCTGCAGT
>CAZOOX010000177.1:0-7280 GCA_964581545.1 uncultured Anaerolineaceae bacterium | reverse complement strand
CAGGTTAATAATTTTCTACACCGCTATTGTCTTCATAAGAATACGCAAAAAGTTCTTCAAAAAAATCTATTTTCATCATAGCCACACTCCCTAAAAGTACTTTTGCCTCTGGTGACGTTTCCTTAATTGTTGTGTAGGTAATTCTTAAAAGTTCAGCATATTCTTCCATACTCCCTTGCCAAAACACTTCTAAATTTGGTTCATTATTAACTTGAAAATACTGAATATTATATTTCGTCCCGGGACCATAATTAGTCACAATATTTTTCACAAAATTTTTATAATCTTCAATATCTTCAGGGTAACTAATCGTACTTAACATCAAATATCCATTAAATCTTTCGTTGATAATGCGTTCATCCAAGATAGACTTTACAATATTCACGCCATTATCTATATAGGGGGCAGGAAGTCTAAGCCACTGAGCGCCAATATCATGGACAGAATCAAAGGAAAAGAAAAGATTATGATTATCAATAGACATGGCAAAGGGAGAATCACTAATATCTGCGGGAGCAATAGCGGGGGCAGGGGGTTGTTCTTGTGCGTTTACTTCAACATCCTCCACAAAGATTTGCCCGTCTGGGGTTTGGCACTTTCTGGGATAAGACTCCATAACGGGATACCCCGCCTGAGCACATTCTTCAAAGGAACTAATATCCGGCGATGGCTCTGTGGCAGGTTGAGGCTCTGCGGGCAGAACACCGGTCAAGTTGCAGGCTGTAGAAGCAGCCAGAAAGACTATCAGAAAAGCATATACGATTTTTTTTGTTCTCATAAAAAACCTCCTTCGATTATTTGACCTGCATTGTAGGAAGAAGATGTTTAGAAGGTGTTCAGATTCAATTAACATTTTGTAAATCGAATCTCTCTCATCAGGAAAAATGCAACTTTTGCCGTGATGCTTTGTATTACTAGTAGAGGCATTGTTGCACTAATTGCATCTGTCAAATGGAATACGAAAGAAAACAACTTATGAAAACACAACATATCTCCTACGCTTCTCGAAAACCGATTTTGACCTTTGCGCCTGAGCAAACGGCGCCACGCGGTGATGTACTAGTCGTTGTCTTTTTGCGCGGTGCAGCGGATGTACTCAACATGGTCGTTCCGCACGGAGAAGATGAATATTACAATTTGCGTCCCACGCTCGGAATCCCACGCCCAGACGATTTCAAGGCCGGTGCGGATGAACGCACCATTGATCTTGATGGATTCTTTGGGTTTCATCCGATCATGTCGCCGCTACTGCCGATGTGGCAGGAGGGGCATCTTGGCATCATCCATGCCTGTGGAGCGGATGATGAATCTCGTTCGCATTTCAAGGCGCAGGAATTGATGGAGCGCGGCGTGGAGAATGAGCATGGTCCCGCCTCGGGCTGGATCGGGCGGCATCTCGCCACGCTGAATACAAATAACCCCTCGCCAATGCGTGCTATCGCGTTGGGAGAGATGCCGCAGCGCAGCCTTTATGGTTCTGTGCCCGTTTCTGCCTTGCGCTCTATTGAAGATTTCAAATTGCGCGGTGATGAACTCGCCGTCGCCCAAATGCAGGCCGCTCTTGGCTCACTTTATAGTGGAAACGATCCGCTCAGTCATTTAGGGCGCGAAACGATGAGTATTTTGGATACGCTGGAGAAGATCAAACCATCAACACCAATGTCGAATTACCCAGATACCAATTTCGGGCGTGGATTGCGCGAGATCGCATCTATTATCAAAGCGGAAGTAGGTCTTGAAGTTGCCGCAATTGATCTCGACGGCTGGGACACGCATTTTGCACAGGGCGTGCAAGTCGGTTTGATGCCACGTCTGATGACCGATCTCGCCAACGGTCTGGCGGCCTTCCACGAAGAGATGATCGACCACGCCGACAAACTCACCGTTGTTGTGATGACGGAATTTGGGCGTCGCGCCTACGAGAATGCCAGCCTTGGCACCGATCATGGTCACGGGGGCATGATGATGTTGGTCAGTGGCAATTTGAAATCCGGGGGCGTTTTCGGGCAATGGCCGGGGCTGATGCCGTATCAGCTCTTTGGCCCCGGCGACCTGGCTGTCACCACTGACTATCGGGATATCCTGGGGGAGGTTTGCACGAAACGATTGAGCAATCCTTCTTTGGAGCATATTTTTCCGAACTATGTGGTGAAGATGCCAGGCCTTTTTGTGTAAGCGATCTGATGGAAAATTGAGTAGAGGGGATAAAAAATCAGGTATAATTTTTCCACCTTTAAACTCAACATAACTTGCGTTATTCTCCCCTTTTGTTTGATGCAGGAGGGGAGTTTCTAATGCTCGAAAGGATAAACGATGGGACACGTTTCGCATAAACTCAACAATGCTTTCGAGGGGGCATTGGCAGGTGGTGGAGATCCTGCAACCTCGCCGCTTTATGTTTTTGGACCCTTTTTGAGATTGATCGTTGTCGGGGGGGTAGCATCGGTTACTTTTGGTGCTTCTGTTTGGTTGGTTATTCTTACTGTGGCTGTTGTTTCTGCCATGTACAGGCTCGTTATGCAATGGGTTACAGATGGTAGTGGTGGTAGTGGTCTAAGTGAAGAAGAGTTTGGTCCGTGGGCTGCAAAAATCAATGCAGCGATCACTTTTGTGGAGTACACACTTACTTTTTTGGTCAGTATGGCTGCAATGGTCACTTTTATCGCTGATCGTGTTTCTGTGCTTAATGAAGTTTTGATCTTCAATATCCAATATCGTACATTGGTTGCAATCGCACTTAGTGTACTAACTGGTTGGCTTGTAAATCGTGGCCCTAAAATGGCGGCACGCACTTTTGGTCCAGCCACAGCGGGTGTTTTGGCTTTGCTCTGGGCAATGATCATTGCTACGATCATCAAGTATGGCTTGCATCTCCCTGATTTCAATTTGCAAGCATTTTCTCCTGAAAATATGCATTTTACCCTTGGTGGCTATGTACGCATCTTAGCGGTGATGACTGGTATTGAAGTTTTTGCCAATATGGTTGCTGCTTACGATGGAACCGAAGCTCAAAAAGGTAAAAAAGCCTTCAATTCTTTATTGATCATTATGGGAACGACGGGCGCAACCATGCTTGTTGTTGGTCCTGTTATTAAAGAGTTGTCTAATCCTTTATTGGAAGAAGTCTCTGTTTTTACCCAAACAATGGATCAGCTTCTTCCAGCACCTTTGCCATATATGGGTACATTGGTTGGAATAGCTGTCCTCATGTCTGCCTCAGCAGCGGCAGCGCAGGGTTTGCAAAATCTTTCACTCGGTCTTTCAGAGCGACGATATATCCCACCTATTCTTGGAAAACGCAATGAGTATCAAGTTGCCGATAAACCCGTCTGGATTCAGGTTGTATTGGTCGGCTTGGTCTTTTTACTTTTTGGCACAAACGAAGAAACCTATCTTGCCATTTACGCAGCTGGTGTTTTCGTGCTTCTCAGTATGACAGGCTGGGCAGTCGCGAAGCGTTTGTTGCGTCAGGTTCGCGAGAATTTCAACATCAGCACAGCGTTGCTTATTCTCGGTACAATTATTGCCGCTGTCATGACCACTGGGGCAACGGGGATTATTTTTGTGGAACGATTCTTTGAAGGTGCGTGGACCTATTTGGTCTTTATCCCGATGCTTTATGTTATGTTCGGATATACGCGGAAGCAGTTGGGCGAACCCTCCGCTGCGCTGGATTACCTCGGGCGGCTCGACGCTTCCAATTTGGCTGGTTTCGGTTTTGGACAGTTGAAACCGGCATCTGGTGTTGCAACTGCTAAACCCACCTCTCCAGATGAGCTTCGCTGGGAGCCTGCTCCCATTGCCGAGAGCAAATGGCGACACCAAAGCTTTGATCTTAACAGGGTAGTCGTTTTGCTTGATGGTTCGGATTACGCAGCTCAAGCTCTGCCATGGGTAAAGATGTATTGTCAGAGAACAGGGGCACAACTGACATTACTCTCTTCCATTAAGACCAAACTTGCTGAAGGTAGTGATGAATTTGAGAAAAAATTCGCAGAACGGCAAAGCTATCTTGATAAAGTGCAAAAAGAACTTCAAGACGATGGTGTCAATGTGGATGTGGCCATTCGCTCAGGTTTTATTGCTGATGCCACGCAGTTGCTTGTCCACGAAAAACATATAGATATTGTTGTGACAAGTACACGCGGAAAATCTGGTGAACTGAACTGGACAAGCAGCGGTGTCTCACAGAAATTGATCCAAAAAATCAACCAGCCCATCTTCTTGGTACAAACCAGCGCAGATGGTTCTGTTGCCTCACCAAAACTGGAGCGGATTTTGGTGCCGCTTGATGGCTCGATCTTCTCTGAGCGCGTTCTTCCCTACGCTCGTTCTTTGGCGCAAGTCTTTGGCTCAGAATTAATTTTGCTTTCTGTTCCAGCTGTGCCAGAACCAGAAGATTACAGTGCTCCCTCCACGCTCATCGAAGAGATCCGTCGTAAAGCTGAAGTAGAAATGGAAAACTTCCTTGATGCAGTGGCTCGCTCCCTGCGCGAGAGCGACATCAAAGTCCGTACAATGGTTACGGGAACATTGCCCGCTCGTACCATTGTCAATGTCGGGAAAGAAGAAGATGTCGATATGATCATGAGCACATCGCGTGGCCGTGGCGGCCTGGAATTATTCATGGTCGGCAGCAAAGCGCAGCGCATTGTTGAACAGTCTGAGAAGAACGTCTTTATGATCCCCATCAGGGACAGACCCGCATAAAATGAATTAGAGAGAGAAAAAGCCACCGAGAGGTGGCTTTTTCCTTGGGGCTATCAATTTGATTTAAACTGAGAATTGGATTGTATCGCCTTGCGGGCTTGTGTGCTCAATGACCGTGCTGTAATTTTCTAAATCTATTTTCAATGAGCATTTATTATTGCCCTTTTTCCATTGCAGATGGATAGCAGCGGCATCGGATTCAAGAGGGGCAAACTCCCCATCAAAGGCAAGATACTCATTCCTGAACTCGATCAGCTTAAGCAGCCGCTGCACGACATCGCGCGTGACCTCCTGCTTGATCTCGTTTAAGGAATAATTACGCCTGTTGATATCTCTGCCTTCCCCGCCCTGCTCAAGAATGGCAATGTCGTTCTCCCCAGCCAGCAACCCCACATAATAAACCTGCGGCACTCCCGGCGTAAAGAACTGAATCGCGCGCGCAGCAATGTAGGCATCGTCGTTTTTGTCGAGCATCGAGTAATAGGTCCCCCTAATCTGATGAACGTCGAATCCATCGGGGTCATGGTATTCGGGGGCGTAGATCAAGCTGAGATTTGACCCACGTTCGAGACAGGTATCCACTAATTTTCTCGCGCGCGTCCCGTCGTAGAGGTCGTCCAGGTCGGGTTTAATGGGCACGCCGTCGTGACAATCCAGCATGGTGAATTGTTTATGGGGTCTCTCCCTTAAATAGGTGACCAAGTCTGTGCTGTCTCGTTCAAAGAGAGCTTCAAGAATTCGATAGGGAAGAATAAAATCGTAAATCCAGTGACCATTTTCGGCGAGCTTATTTTGAATAGTGTAATGGGCATGAACTTCGGGGAGTAGCTCAATACCGAGAGAGTGGGCAAGCTCGGTGATCCAGTCAAGGAATTCGTAGATTTCCGGCTCGACGAAGAAGAAGCTGGCGCCGGGCTTTTTAGTGATATAGCCGACGGCATCCAGCCGGACGATCTTGACGCCATTTTTGGCAAAGTTCTCGAAGAAATCGGTTAAAAGTTGGCGCGTGGCAGGCGAGTTGATATCAAGGTCAATCTGTTCGGAGGGTGTTGTTTTGCCAAAAGTCGTCCACACGCGTTCGCTTTCGCCTGTCTCTTCAATTGTGAAATCGGAATATGGCTCGGTGCGGCGCAGGAATATCTTTTTGAAATCATCCACGGGGATTTCGCCATCTGCCCAGATTTTGTCGACAGTCAAAAACAAGTCTGCATACTGTGACTTGCGCCCCTTTTTGAGAAAATCTTGAAAATAAGCGGATTTGGAAGAGATGTGGTTGACCATCAGGTCGAGGAGAATATCGTGTTTTTCGCCGAGGCGTTGAATATCCTCCCATGTGCCAAATTCTGGTTCGATCTCAAGATAGGTCAGTGGCGCAAAACCACGATCACCCGATGATGGGAAGGGCGGCAGGATGTGGATGCCGCCCGGAAAAGCACCAGGAAAGTGTGTCTCAATGACTTCGTGCAACGTTTTCAAATCGCCGCCGAGGGAATCGGGATAGGTGATGAGTTGGGCTTTGTTTTTGACGGTCATGGTCGTTCCTTAATTTTGTGTCTTTACCCTTTCGAGTACTCGTGCGAGGCGGATGCTTTTTCACCGTGCTGATCTTGTAAACGTGATAAGTGAGAAGTGATGAGTGAAATAACTCACTCGTCACTTTATCACTTCATAATCTTTCGTAATCACAAAATCAGCCAAATAACGATGCCCGGCGATGATT
Organism: uncultured Anaerolineaceae bacterium; assembly: GCA_964581545.1. GTDB lineage: Bacteria > Chloroflexota > Anaerolineae > Anaerolineales > Villigracilaceae > Desulfolinea. Next base: position 850 of record CAZOOX010000177.1, on the reverse strand, counting down.
TTATGCTCCATCTTCAGGATATTTTCAATAAAAGGGTCGCCAACTTCTTTGCCACGATTCCGCTTTTTGCGATGTTCGAGCGTATCGAGCCTATTGCGGGCGATGAAGACTTTTGTGTCCACATTTTTGAGCAAGGATGTGTATGTCCCTTCAGCGATAACGACTTTTACACCTTTTAGATCAATCGTCTGATCTTCAACGGAGTTGGCGTTGTAGTCGATCAACGGCTTGATGAAAGAATCTTTCCCTGCGATGGCATCTTTCAGATTGCCTTCCAATATTTCAAAACGAACTTCTACATGCGGGCCCAGCCATTCGGGGTCTTCGCGGCGTTTAGCGTCGTTCGATTTGGGTGGTAACACAAAATAGTCATCCTGTCCCAGCAGCACGGCTTTGATGCCTTCTTTTTCCAACTCGTCGGCAATCGCCTTGCCCGTTTCCGATTTTCCGCTGCCCGACTCACCCGCAACAGTGATGATGTATCGAGTATCTTTCGCACGAATTTTCTCTAAAATTTCAGGCACGATCTGTTGTGCCGCAGCGATATGATGTTCTTCAAGAACGATGATGTCGCCTTTCATTTGCGCATCCTCCTGTTATTTAACCGCCAAGGCGCAGAGAGCGCCGAGTTTTTCTTAAGCCCGCCAAGGTATGTCATTGTGAGGAGCATGCCTTTGCGACGCGGCAATCTCCAAGACAGTCAGGGAGATTGCTTCGTCGGGACAAACTCTCCTCGCAATGACATATATAGAAATCTTCGCGTCTTGGCGGTTTATTCTTTCATTTCTCGTTTTTTGATAGTCTCCCCTTTGGGTGTTGCTAAAATAGAGTAAAAAAGCAATCCAAGGAG
>CAZOOX010000176.1:0-7350 GCA_964581545.1 uncultured Anaerolineaceae bacterium | reverse complement strand
CAGGTCTCTAAAAGCAATAGAAACAGTCTCTATGGGCGCAAAAATAAGGTAACAATGAAAATCTTGAAGTCGCCATCGACTCAGAAATCAAAAAATATCCGTACGCAGGAGCCCCCTACGGTTTAGTAATTGGGGTCTACAAAGATGGTGAAGTGTTTATAAAAGGATATGGAACCACAAGTCAAGATAACATGATAGCACCTGATGGGTCAACAATTTTCCAGATCGCATCCCTCACTAAATTGTTCACCGCATCGACTTATCAAACCCTTTTGGATGAAGATGTTTTTAATATGGACACTACTCTTAACGATATTTTAGCCGAAGGGGTAGTTCTCTCCCCTTTAGTGCAAGACACAACTTTAAGACAATTAGCAACACATACATCTGGCTTTCCAAATATTCCCGCTTCACTTGAAACCGAAGTTGAAAAAATATCAGGCTCTGAAAGTCTGTTGCAAAACCCCTATGGCTATTTGACAACAGATCATGTCTTTGACTATCTTCAAACAGCAGATGGCAAACGCCTACCCGGAAATTTCCAATATTCAAATTATGGAATGGGACTGCTTGGCCATATCATGGAATTTGAAACACAAAAAGATTTAGAAACCCTCGTTGCAGAGAAAGTCCTCGCCCCGCTCAACATGAACAACACTGCAATAACTCTAACTTCAGAGATGAATAATAATCTCATTCAAGGATACGCCGAAGACGGTGCCCCCGGTCAACTCTGGACATTTTCTTCACTTAGTGGCGCCGGAGCTTTCAATTCGAATGTGGCCGATATGATGAAATTCATTCAGGCTAATATTGAAGACAATACCCATGTATCAGTCTCACTGAAGAAGATGCACGAGCAACAATTTAATGGAGACATTGGCATTGGGTGGATGCAACCCACTTTTGTTGATCGCTTCATTGGCAATCAACATATTATTTGGCACAATGGTAGAGTTGGCGGCTATGCATCATATATCTCGGTTGATACAGAAAACCAAACTGGTGTCGTCATTCTCTCTAATAAATCAGGCGATGTAACGATGCTGGGAATGATCGTAACCCGATTAGTCAGAACTCAATCGTGGGCATCTCCATAAAGCAAATATCCTAATAAGGTCTTAGCTGCATTCAAATAACTTGACTCTCTTCCCCTCCTCCTGTATATTTTGAACAATCAGGAGAAAAGATGGTCAAGAACGTGATCCCCACCAGCTTATGCAAAACCTATCGCCGCCTCTTTAGCTGCCTGATGATCTACAGCTAAGATCCTCCCCTTTTTCAACAATTGATTCTTATTAAAGCTTGCTGAAATATCAGCAGGGAAATTTTAGTTATCAGTCATGAGGAGAAACCCCATGTTTGAACAAGTCGCAATCAAAGAAGAAACCACCCCCGAACGCCCCGCCGGCGCAGAAGGAAATTTTTACACCCCACTCGAAGAAACCGCCATCGGCCCCGGCATGAATCCGCGCATTCAGCGTTTGCGCAAGTTGAGCATCGAGACCGAGCCGACCATCTCCATCGAGCGCGCCCTGCACGAGACCGCCTTTTACAAAGAGAATTACGGCAAATATTCCATTCCCGTTCTGCGGGCAATGAATTTTCTCGACCATTGCCAGAAGAAAACGCTCTATATCGGCGCGGACGAGCTCATCGTCGGCGAGCGCGGGCCGAAGCCCAAGGCCGTGCCCACCTTCCCTGAGCTGACCTGTCACAGCGTCGAAGATTTCCACGTCCTCAACACGCGCGATATGCAGCCCTACTACACCCCGCAGGCAGATATCGACACCTACGCGCGCGAAGTGATCCCCTACTGGGCAGGCAAAACTCAGCGCGAGCGCATCTTCAACCACGTCCCGCAGGAATGGAAGAATGCCTACCAAGCCGGGCTTTTCACCGAATTCATGGAACAGCGCGCCCCCGGTCACACCGCCCTCGATGGCAAGATTTATAAAAAAGGGATGCTCGATTTCAAACACGAGATCGAAGAAAATATCGCCTCGTTGGATTATTTGAATGACCCTGCCGCGACCGATAAAGCAGAAGAATGGAAAGCGATGGCCATCTCCTGCGACGCCGCCATTGTTTTCGCCGAAAGACACGCGGATTTAGCCGAAGAGATGGCGCGAAACGAACCTGACCCGCAGAGGGTTGCCGAACTCGAACAGATTGCCGCCCTTTGTCGCTGGGTGCCCGCAAACGCCCCCCGAAATTTTTGGGAAGCCATTCAAATGTATTGGTTCGTCCACTTGGGCACCATCACCGAACTCAACGGCTGGGACGCGATGAATCCCGGTCACTTCGACCAGCATCTGGCGCCCTTCTACGAAAAAGAGATTGCCGCAGGCACACTCACCCGCGACGAAGCCAAAGAACTGCTCTCCTGCTTCTGGATCAAGGTCAACAATCACCCCGCCCCGCCGAAAGTCGGCATCACGGCGCGTGAGAGCGGGACGTATAACGACTTCACCAATATCAACCTTGGCGGCGTCAAACGCGATGGCTCCGATGGCACCAGCGAGGTCTCCTATCTCATGCTCGACGTGGTTGAAGAGCTGCATATTTTGCAGCCTGGCAACTCGGTGCATATCAGTTCGAAAACGCCCGACCGTTTCCTGCATGCTGCTGCGCACGTTATTCGTCAGGGGCATGGCTACCCATCCATTTTCAACCCCGATGTGTATATTCTTGAGATGCTCCGTCAGGGCAAGACGCTCGAAGATGCCCGTGAAGGTGGTTGCAGTGGCTGTATCGAGGTCGGGGCTTTCGGCAAGGAAGCGTACCTTTTAACGGGATATCTGAACGTGCCGAAGATTCTCGAAGTCACGCTTAATAACGGCACCGACCCTGTAACTGGTACGGTAGCAGGCATCCGCACGGGCGATCCGCGGGATTTCAAATCCTTCGAAGAACTCTACACGGCGTTCCATCAGCAGCTTGCCTTCGTCATCGACCAGAAAATCCGCGTCAGCAATTATATTGACCGCATGTTCGCCAAATATGCGCCCGCGCCCTTCCTTTCGGTCGTCATTGACGATTGTATTTCGACGGGCAAAGATTATTACAACGGCGGGCCGCGCTACAACACGAGCTATATCCAATGCACGGGGCTGGGCACGATCACCGACAGCCTGACGACGCTCAAGAAGCACGTTTTTGAAGAGAAAAGCTTCTCCATGCAGAAAATGCTGGATGCGCTGGCAAAGAATTTTGATGGCGAAGAGATCATGCGCCAGACCATCATGAACCGCACGCCCTTCTTTGGCAACGACGATAATTACGCTGACGATATTGCGCAGCGCGTTTATGACGACCTTTTTGACCTGATCGATGGGCAGCCGAATATCAAGGGCGGCGAGTATCATCTGAATATGCTCTCGACCACCTGCCACGTCTATTTTGGCAAGGTCATGGGCGCGTCGCCGAATGGTCGGCTGGCGGGCAAATCCATCTCGGATGGCACGTCGCCTTCGCATGGCGCGGATACGAACGGCCCCGCGGCTGTCATCAAATCGCTGACGAAGATCGACCACACAAAATCTGGCGGCACGCTGCTCAATCAGCGTTTTCTGCCCAGCCTGCTCAAACGCAAGGAAGACCTCAGAAAGCTCGGGCAGCTCATCCGCACCTATTTCACGCTGGGTGGACATCATATCCAGTTCAATATTGTCGATACGGCCACTCTGCTCGCTGCCCAGCAAAACCCCGATGACTATAAAGATTTGCTCGTCCGCATGGCTGGCTACAGCGATTACTTTAATGATATGAACGCCGATCTTCAGCAGGAGGTTATTGAGCGGACGCAGAACGAGGCGTTTTAGGATGAAAAGCCGTATCGCACGTGGGTTTGGCTTGGTTCCGTTTAATAAGCGATTATGTGATGACGAGCGTTAGCCCCCTCTGCCCTAAAGGGCATCTCCCCCAAAGGGGGAGAGATGTCCCTTCCCCCTTCGGGGGAAGGCTAGGATGGGGGCAGAACGCAAAAGAAAACTAAAATATCATGCAACCACTAATCTTCGACGTAAAACGTTATGCCATCAACGATGGACCCGGCATCCGCAACACCTTCTTCACGAAGGGATGTCCGCTTTCCTGCGCCTGGTGCCATAACCCCGAGAGCATCTCCCCGCATCCGCAGAAGATGTATACCGCTGATAAATGCATCGGCTGTAATTCCTGCGTGGAAGCTTGCCCCGAGAACGCCTGTGAGCTGACCCCGCAGGGCATCGTCACCGACCCGGAGATATGCAAACTCTGCGGCATCTGCGCGGACGTTTGTCCCACCAAAGCGACCGAGATTTCTGGCTACACCATGAGCAAAGCCGAGATCATGGAGAAGATCGAGAACGAGCGCGTCTTCTTCGATCAATCTGGCGGGGGCGTGACCTTCTCGGGCGGTGAGCCGCTGCAACATGCCGATTTTCTGATCGAATTGCTAGACGAATGTGGTGAGCGCGGCATCCATCGCACGGTGGACACAACGGGTTTGGCAAATACCGAGACCCTGCTCAAGGTGGCGAGTCGTACCGATCACTTCCTCTACGATCTAAAGTTGATGGACAGTACCAAGCATAAAGCATGGGCGGGCGTTCCGAACGAGAAAATCCTTGAAAATTTGCAAATTCTCTCCAAAACGGGCGCGACGATCAATATCCGCATCCCACTCATTAAAGGTGTGAACGCAGATGAAGAGAATATCCGTGCTACGGCGGCTTTTATCGCTGGGCTGGAAGGCGAAAAGAAAAAGGTGAATTTGCTGCCCTATCACAATATTGCCGCGCGTAAATATCAAAAACTGGGCGGCGAATACGATCCCGGCGAGATGCAGGAACCGAGCGAAGCCGAGCAGGAGCGCTGTATTGAGATTTTTGCCGAGTATGGGCTTGAAGTCATCATTGGTGGATAAGATATCTGCGCTAAAATACAGACCTGCCAAAGTTTCAATCCGATACACATCAAAACTTATGGAGATCAGATAAATGCGCCCCAAAGTACATTTCCTTAGCGATAAAGTTATCCAGCAGATCATTGACGAAGCTTTCCAGGTTCTGATGGACCCGGGTATTCAAATCCACAATCAAGAGGGGCTAGAGTTGCTGGCTGAAGCCGGAGCACAGGTTGATTTTGAAAAACAGGTCGCGCGCATCCCTGAAGAACTTGCCCGCAAAGCGCTAGAAACACGTCCATCCGAATTCCATCTCTATAATTTGGCTGGCGAACCGGTCGTGCATTACGGTGGGGACAGCGTGCATTTTGATCCCGGTTCTGCAGCACTGATGCTGCTTGACAGCGAAACACAGAAAACGCGCAATCCCACCACGGCCGATTTTGTCAAATTTGTTAAATTAGTCGAGACCCTTCCCCAAATTGATGCTCAAAGCACGGCTTTTATTCCCGCCGACGTACCAATTGGTATCAGCGACCTCTACCGTCTCTATCTGGCGTTGAATTATATGAACAAGCCAATCATCACCGGAGCCTTTGAAAAAGATACCTGGTGGTATATGAAAGATATGCTCGTCGCCACAGCCGGGAGCGAAGCCGCGCTGGCTGCCAAACCCATCGCCGTCTTCGATGTTTGCCCCTCGCCGCCCTTGCTTTGGAGCGATATTACTTGCCAGAACCTGATCGACAGCGCCCGCTACGGCATCCCCGCAGAGTTGGTTTCGATGCCGCTCACCGGGGCAGTCGCACCCGTAACTGTTGCCGGAGCTGTAGTACAGCATACGGCCGAATGTCTGAGTGGGGTGATGATTTCGCAGATCGTCAATCCGGGCACGCCCATCGTTTGGGGCGGATCACCGGCGGCGTTCGATATGCGTCAGGGCACCACGCCGATGGGCGCGGTCGGCACGTGGATGATCGACAGTGCTTACACACAAGTGGGCAAAGCCCTAGGGATGCCCACACACACCTATATGGGCATGAGCGACGCGAAAGTTGTGGATGCCCAATGTGGGCTCGAATCATCTGGGGGCGCTTTGGTCGCAGCGCTGTCAGGCGTTAATATGATTTCGGGCGCGGGGATGATGGCTTTCGAAAATTGCCAGAGTTTCGAGAAACTCGTTATTGATTCCGAGATCATCGGCATGGCAAAACGGCTGATCGGCGGAATAGAAATACGCGATAACCCCATCGCACTGGATTTGATCCGCGAGATGGGACACGATGCCGACTATTTCTCACACGACCACACCTACCAGTGGTTCCGCCACGAAGATTACATCCCATCCATGCTCATCGACCGTCGCGAACCCGAAGACTGGGAACGTGCTGGTTCGTTAAATATCCTTGATCGTGCCAAACACCGCATCAACAAACTAATGGATAGCTACGAGCCCTCATCCATCTCCAGTGAATTGCGTGCTGAGTTACGAGCAATCACAACCAAAGCCGCCCAAGCTGTTGGCATGGATGAACTGCCGCCACTGCCAAAGGACTAAGTGTCTATCCTAAAAATCAATTTCCTGGGGACTGTCAGACATGCATTGCACTTTAACAGTGCGTTGCATGTCGGGTTTTCAAGGTCAACACGGTCTTTTGGAACCGATGTGCAACGCATCAAAAGCAGATGCAATGCACATCTCCCTAATTTTTAGGATAGGTTCTAAGTGTCCAATAAAAAAATTCCGAAGTTTCAAAAACTTCGGAATTTTGCTAATTACGAATAAGCATCAGGCTTCAACTCTGCTACAAAGGGGAGCGTGCGGAAGCGCTCGGCATAATCCAGCCCATAGCCTACCACCCAAACATCGGGGATATCAAACCCCAGATAGTCTACAAAAACTTTCAATTTATCACGTTTCTTCTCGATCAGCGCACAGGTTTTTAAAGAAGCAGGCTGCCGTCCTTCGAGGGTATTAATAAGATAATCGAGCGTGTGGCCGCTATCGACAATATCTTCCACGATGATGACGTGTTCATTTACGATTGGCTCGCGCATATCCAAAACCAGACGGACTGCACCAGCGACCGCGCCAGATTTTCCATAACTTGAGACTGCGATGAAGTCAACGACATGCTCTTTGTTCAATGCACGCGCCAAATCCGCCAGAAAGATGAAGGCTCCCTTGAGAACGCCTACCAAAATGATCCGCTCGGCATCAGCATAATCTTTTTCGATCTGCGCTGCCATTTCTTTCACGCGTCTCTGAATATCTTCTTCTGAAACGATGACCTGTTTTAAGTCAGGATGTAATTCACGCATTTTTCTCTCCTCTATTTACAAAGGGCAAATATCCGCCGCATCATACCACAATAATAATTCTTGTTGTGTCATATTTCTTATATTGATAGGACTTTCGCTTAGATCGAGAAAGCTGTAATCTATTCATATGATTACGAAAC
>CAZOOX010000175.1:0-7585 GCA_964581545.1 uncultured Anaerolineaceae bacterium | reverse complement strand
TAATGAATATCTGCTCAAAGTCCTGCAAGGACAATAATTAGATGCGATTGCCCTATGCCCCTCAACTATATTTTAGTAACCCCGCGTTAAGCTGTAGTCTTTCATAATCTCATGCCCCCTGGGGCATTGCAAAAAGTCGTACCCCCTACCTTGACAACTGAATTAGAAAAAAGGTATTCCTTCTCTAAGCACCCAAGATAAGGAAGGAAACTATGCCTGAGACACAAGCAACGACGATAGCACAGCGTTGTGAGATGATGCACTTGGTAGAAGAAGGCTGCACCTATGCTGAAGCAGCACAGCAGATAGGTGTCTCCTTCTGGACAGCCAGAAAATGGATCCGCATTGGCAAAAAACAGGGATTGAAGAATCTGGCAAGCTCCTATGGTCGCCCAAAAGCAGGTCCCTTATCCGGCTTTGATCCGGTAATCCGCTACCTAGTCTTACGTTTGAAGCGGCAGCATCCAAAATGGGGAGCGGAGTATGTTCTGAAGAAGTTGAGTGAAAAGCTTTCACTGAAAAAGAAAGAACCGCCCAGTGCGACAACGATATGGCGATACTGGCGTAGTTTTGGCGATCGGTTATTTACTCAGCGAGACCCTTCAAGGTCGAAGATTTCCCCATCCAACATTCCCCATGGCGTCTGGCAAATGGATGCCAAAGAGTCTGTGCAAATACCAGGGGTTGGGCTGGTGAGCTTCAATCAGGCAAGAGATGAGTTCGGACGCATCACCGTCATGCACCGCGTTCATGCCGAACCAGAACAAGCGCGCCGGATGGCTCGCCTGACCAGCGAATCAGCTTTTCAGGATTGTCGCATCGCTTTTTCCCAATGGGGGATGCCGGAAGCCATCCAAACAGACAGGGATACCATCTACGTTGACAGTGGCAAAAGCCCGTTCCCTAATCGGATAGTGCTCTGGTGGGCGGGGCTGGGGATTGAGCACCGATTGATCCCCAGAAGAACACCCAAGAGAAATGGCACTGTAGAGCGAAGTCACCGAACCCTTGTGGAACGCACCCTTGAGAACCAGGAATTTGAAAGCACTGAAGCTCTCCAAAAACAAGTAGATGCGGACTGGCATGAACTCAACCATGAATGTCCTTCTCGGGCACGAGGCTGTGAAGGCAAACCGCCCCTCCTGGCTCATCCCGATTTGCTCACCGCACAGCGACCTTACCGCCCTGAATGGGAACTTGAACTTTTCGATCTCAAACGCGTTGATGCCTATTTGGCTGAATTTACCTGGGTACGCACTTGCACTTCTGTTGGACAATTACGAATGAGAAAAGTCCGCTACAGTCTCGGCTATGCTTGGGCACATCAGGATGTCTCAGTTACTTTTGATCCTCAGCATCGCCAATTTATCTTTACACAGATTCGCTCCGAAACCAGAAAAGGCAAAGAGCAACCCAGATTGAAGCCCCTTCGCCAAGATGCAAAGAACCTGTCTGTTGAAGATATAACAGGACTTCCAAATGCAATAAAGAAGTTGCCAACTCGTCAGTTGATGCTTCCGTTCAAAATGTGTTACCCTCAAAACCTTCTTGGCTTGGAGGCATGACTTTCTGAAATGATTGAAGAGGCATGAGATTATGAAATCTAACAGAAGCTGCCCCGCCTTCGGCTCTAGGGATTCGGTGCGGTTTTTGCTCAGTTTTTTCAGGGTAAAATTGAGTTGCGTTCACGAAATCGGCGGGCAGCTTACGCCCACGTTGGGTCAAACGCTCGCATTTAAAAAAAATAAATAAAAGGAGATTTCGTATGTGGAAAAAGATACTCTGGATAGCCGTTGCACTATTCCCCGTGAGCGTTGTGTTCATTATGATCGCCAATGCTGGGCCTGATGAGACTTTGTCAAGCTCGATCTCAGCTTTTCTTATGTTTCTCATCCCTCTTTGTGTAGTAATCTTTGAATTGAAAAATGGGAAAACACCAAATATCTGGGGGAAGATCATTCTTTTCATCGTTTATCTGATAAGTTTTCTATTGTTGGGCGTTGGAACTGCTGGCTATTACTCCTTCAACACACCGACTCTTTTCAATATTCTGAAAGGTCTGCCCCTGCTCATCGTGCTTTTAGCTCTCTTCTACTTTGCCTTTAAGCGAGTGTTTAAGAAAAGAGCATAAGGTAATAAACTCTCTCTCAAAGAAAAATGGCCACGGATCACAGCGATTGATCTGTGAAATCCGTGGCTAAAAGATATGGGGAAAAGAAGAAGCTAATTTCAAGCAGGACAAACTTATATATGTGCTCTTGTTAAAAATTGGATAAAGCGCTAAGCAAATTAATCATCGGAGAAAATCATGATGACACTGGATGAAAAGTTCAAAGCCCTTGAAGCAGAGAATGCTCCCGGTCAGGAGGTTCGACAAGAAACAGGTGACCTTAATGCCATTATGCGCGGCGAAAAAATGAGCGGGGTTCCCGTTGACTTTTCACATGGGGATGTAGATGCCTTTCCACCGACACCCGGCTCATCGGCAGCATGGGAAAATGGCTTTGAAGCAGGTGGGCAACAAGCATATACTGAATATCGTGGTGCGGCTCAGATCCGAGAAGGTCTTGCTGAACGCCTTGGTGCTTTTACAGGCAGTGCCATTTCAGCAAATAAAGAATTGATCATAACCCCCGGTACACAAGGCGCGCTCTTTTTGGCGCTCGGCGCTACAGTCACCACAGGAACAAAAGTAGCCGTGGGTGAGCCTGACTATTTTGCCAATCGCAAACTTGTAAAATTCTTCGGTGGCGAAATTGTCCCCATTCCGCTCCGTTATCAGGGAGATCCATCTGAAAATGGTCCTGATCTTAATCGGGTTGAAGCTGCATTTAAAAGCGGTACAAAGGTATTTGTCTTTTCGACACCAAATAATCCAACAGGATTGGTATATTCAAAAAGTGCGATCACCACAATTTCAACACTTGCCGCAACGCATAATGTGACCTTAATTGTAGATCAGCTTTACTCGCGAACGCTTTATAGTGGTGAAGTTTATACACATCTCCGCGCCTGTGAGACACAGCCGGAAAATCTTATTACGATCATGGGGCCTTCAAAAACTGAGTCTCTCAGCGGATTCCGTCTAGGCGTTGCATTCGGCACATCCAGGTTGATTGACCGAATGGAACAACTTCAGGCGATCGTTTCTCTGCGGGCTGCAGGATACAATCAAGCAGTTCTTGATATCTGGTTTCAGGAGCCCTCTGGCTGGATGGAGCAACGCATTCGCGAACATGAAATGATACGAGATGATTTACTGAAGATCTTCAGAGCTGCATATCTTCCAACCGCAACGCCACAAGCCGGGAGCTATCTTTTCCCGCAATTACCGCCTCTTGATGTTGATCTGCACACATTTGTTCGTCTGCTTCGTCTTCAGGCTGGCGTAACCGTTACGCCCGGAACAGAATTTGCACCCGATTCAAACGACAGCATCCGACTAAATTTTTCGCAGGATCACGCTGTAGCAGTCGCGGCGGCAGAGCGGATCGTCAAAATGGTGGGAATCTACCGCAAATAAGCCAGAATAATGAACATCTAAGGCCTGAATGTATTTGTGCTTTATTAGTATCGTACTCAACAAAAAAAGAAACCTGTCTAATTTTAGGCAAGTTTCTTTTTCTTTTAGGACTTTCGCTTTAGAACGAGAAAAGAGGGTGCGTCGCACCAAAACGATGAGAATCTGCTCCTCGAAAGAGAAAATGCTTGTCGATTAGCATCTTTTTATCGAAGTTAGTGCGACGCACCTCTGCCTGAGCGAAAATCCTATCTTTAAACAATTCTTGGAACTCCCATCCCGTTTAGGCGCGTGTCACTTGCTTTATCCGTCCACAGACCTGCGATCTCTTCGCCACAATGGGGGCAGCTTCCATTATCCCCAAGCTGATAATCAAGGATGATAAATCCCCTTCGGGTGATCAAAGTTTGATTGCAACTTGGGCAATGTGTGGATTCATATTCCCCTGCCAGCCCGCGCGCGTTCCCCGTGTATACGTAATTTAGCCCGGCTTCCCGACCAATATCGGCAGCACGGATAAGGGTATCTACAGCGGTATTCTCGCCACTTTGCCGCTTATAATCTCGATGATAAGCCGTCACATGCCAGGGGATATTGGGGGAAATCCCTGCCAAAAATCGAGCAGCCTCCCACAACTCCGCATTCGAATCGTTGAAATCAGGGACAACCAGCGTGACCACCTCCACCCATAATCCCAATTTATGGGTCTGGATGATGCTATCAAGTACGTTTTGCAAAACGCCGCCCAGTTGACGATAATTTTTCTCTTGCATGGATTTCAAGTCGATCTTGTAGCCATCCAAATATGGGCGCAGATAATCAAGGACTTCAGGGGTAGCGTGTCCGTTTGAGATCATGGCGGTTTTTAGTCCCGCTTCTTTTGCTTTTTTGAAGACAGCCACAGCCCATTCGCTGGTGATGAGCGGCTCATTATAGGTTGATGCAATAATCCTGGAATTAGTTTGCTGTGCTAACTCTACTAATTGTGCAGCACTGATTTCACGGACTATTCTCCCCGCGCCATCGGAGGCAGGGTCACGCATCGCTTGTGATGTGAACCAATTTTGGCAATAATCACAATGCAGGTCGCAGCCTAACATCCCGAAAGACAGGGCATTTTCGCCAGAAAGAAAATGATAAAAGGGTTTCTTCTCGATCGGGTCAGCCTGCAATGCCGCAACATAGCCCCAGGGCACGCGCAATTTGCCTTTCTCATTAAAACGTACCTTGCAAATTCCCCGCCTTCCCTCGCGGATCAGGCAGCGATGCCCACAAGCAAAACAGCGCAGGGCGTTATTATCTTCTTTTTTAAAGAGTTTTCCTTCAGCAGTCAGTCTATCAAGTTTATTTGCCAGAGTCATTTTAAATCACCAACTGATATTACGCACTTGCTTTATAAATTCAGGCGTTCAGCCCCCCTGCCCCTTGCTTCGCGGGGCGCCCCCCATTTTGCAAGCAAAATAGGGGGACAGAGTAAGAGTATTTCTTAGTAGGAAATAATTCCCCACTTCTCCCCTAAATTCCGTGCGGTTGGAATTTGGGGGAGATGCCCGAGAGGGCAGAGGGGGCAAAACCCCAACACAAACATTCTCTCTGCGTAACATCAGTTAGTATAATACGCTTATGTTAACTCTTGCAATTCAAGCTGGCGGCAAATCGAGCCGTATGGGACAAGACAAAGCCCTGATGCCTTTTCGGGGCCTTCCCTTGGTTCAATATGTGATGGAAAGCCTCGCCCCCATCGCAGATGAAGTTATTATCACTACCAATGTCCCAGAAGCTTATCGCTTTTTGGGTGTGCCGCTTTATCCTGATATACGCCCTGATCGCGGGGCATTGGGCGGACTCTACACCGCGTTATCTTTTGCTAAAGGAGATATCGTCGCGGTGGTGGCTTGTGACATGCCTTTTGCCAGCAAGCAATTCTTTTTAATGGCAAGCAAGCTGATCTCCGAGTCCGGCACGGATGTGATCATCCCACAAACGGAATATGGTTTCGAGCCGCTCCACGCCATTTATCGCCGAGATGCCTGTCTGCCTCCTATTGAAGCAGCTCTGGATGCCAACAAATGGAAGGTGATTTCGTGGTTCGATCAAGTCAAGATCCACGCGCTTTCGCCCGCAGAAACTGCTCTTTTCAACCCCGACGGGCTGACTTTCTGGAATCTAAACACCCCTGAAGATTTTGCAAAAGCTGAAAAAATCGCTACCTAACGATCATCACGGGGCAAGGCGCGTGCTGCAAAACCTTTTGCGATTGGCTGCCCAAAAGCAATCCGCGCAATTGTCCGTGCCCGCGTGAGCCAAGCACGATCAAATCGCTGTGACGCACATTGGCAACATTCAAAACGACTTCTGCGGCAGAGCCTTCGAGAATTTCGGTGTGAATTTCTCCCGGAATTTCGCCAACGACTTTTAGCGCATCTTCCATAATTTTTTTCGATTCTTGCAAACGCGCCACGATCGCATCCTGGAAATTAGGTTCACCCAAATACGCGGGGACAGTAGGGTGAGCAACGACAATTCGCAATTCTGCTTCCATACAAGCAGCTAAAGCAGCCGCTTTTTCTGCCGCACGAAACGAATGCTCTGAGCCGTCAACACCCAAAAGGATTTTCTTGAACATCGTAGGCCTCCTTTTCTCGGTTACAATTTCAGTATACAAACTTCATCAGCCCGCTTCAAGTTTTAGGAGAAAAAATGGCTCTCGACCTTTCCAAAATTCGCGCTCAGTTTCCCGCCCTTGCTCGCCCCGCCCTCTTTTTTGACGGCCCTGGTGGCACACAAATTTGCAAACAAAGCATTAACCGTATCAACCAATATCTGATCGAATCCAATGCCAACCACGAGGGTGCTTTTGCCACGAGTGAAGCATCCGATGTCGTGCTGAATGAAGCTCATCAGGCGATGGCAGATTTCTACAACGCAGCCAGCCCCGAGGAAATTATCTTCGGCAATAATATGACGACCTTGACTTTGCACATCAGCCGCTCGATCTCTCGGATGTGGGATCCCGGCGACGAAATTGTGGTTACGAGTCTCGACCACGATGCAAACGTGACCCCCTGGTTGCTTGCCGCCGAAGATCGTGGTGCCAGTGTCAACTGGGTCGGCTTCGACGTGGAAGATGGAACCCTGAATATGGATGAGCTTGAGAAAGCCCTCGCTCGAAAACCCAAATTCCTCGCAGTCGGCTATGCTTCCAACTCTTTGGGGACCATTAACCCGATCAGGAAGATCATCAAAATGGCGCACAAAGTTGGCACCATGGTCTATGTGGACGCTGTCCAATACGCCCCCCACGGCTCTATTGATGTTCAAAGAATCGATGCCGATTTCCTTGTATCTTCTCCTTATAAATATTTTGGCCCCCATGCTGGCGTTCTCTATGGGAAAAAAACATTGCTCGAAGAACTAAAAGCCTATAAGGTTCGCCCGGCAAGCAATGCGCTTCCCTCCAAATATGAGACCGGCACACAAAACCACGAAGGGATCGCGGGCGTTCTCGGCGCAATAGAATATTTCGAATGGATCGGTAAAGAGTTTGGCAGCGAATATGAGCAAAACTTTATAGAAGATGGTTTTTCAGGACGCGTGCTGACACTCAAAAAAGCGATGACGGCCATCGGCGCCTATGAGCAGGAGCTTAACCAAGCCTTGCTCTCCACCCTCGGATTTGTCCCCGGGCTGACCCTTTACGGCCCCAGCGATCCGCGCAAAACAGATGAGCGCGTGGCGACTTTCGCCTTCCGTCTTGGCGATTTACATCCCCGCAAAGTAGCAGAAGAACTAGGGAAACGCGACATCTACGTTTGGGATGGACATTATTACGCCATCAACGTGACCGAAAGACTCGGCCTCGAAGAAAGTGGCGGGATGGTGCGCGTCGGCGCAACTCATTACAACACCGTCGAAGAAGTCAGAAAACTGGGGGAAGCATTGACGGAGATCGCTGAAGGGAAATGAGTTTTTCGGAGAAAGATCATTACCAAAAGCCCAGTAGCAATATCGCTAGTCCCCCAACTTGCTAAAACTGTAGGGTACAGATAAGATTCTTTCATGCAA
>CAZOOX010000174.1:0-7745 GCA_964581545.1 uncultured Anaerolineaceae bacterium | reverse complement strand
ACGCACTTTAAAAGTGCAATGCAAGTCTCGCAAAGTTCTTTAGAAGTATTTTTAGTAGGACTTTCGCTCAACCCGGAGTGCGTCGCACGAAAACGATGAGAATCTACCCTTCGACGGGCAAAATACTTGTCGACTAGCATTTTTCTATCGAAGTAGGTGCGACGCACTCTCTCGGAGCGAAAGTCCTATTTAGGATAGATACAAAGTCCATTTGGACTGAGAATCTGCGTCTTGAACTGACAGATGTACGGTAGAGAGTTAAATAAAAAGTCTCCCGTATATCAACGAGAGACTTTGTTTTTTTGAAATTTATAATTATCTTCGCCGTCCGCTGAGCAAACTGGCATAATATAGCACCTGTAAAACTGCCGTGACAAGGGCTGCCACATAAGTCAGCGCTGCGGCATTCAAGACGTTATTCACACCGCGTTGCTCTTCTTCGGTTTGGATGATTCCGGTCTCGGCAAGCAACCTTTTTGCACGGGCGGATGCGTCAAATTCAACGGGGAGGGTCATCAGCGCAAAAAGTGCCCCACCCGCAAAAAAGGCAATACCCAACCAGGCGATATTAAGCCAGTTGAAGAAAAGCCCTGCCATGATCATAATCCAGCCGAGGGTGGAGCCGACATTGACCATCGGCACCATCGCAGCACGCGCTTTCAAGGGGAGATAATCTTCTGCATCTTGCATGGCATGACCCAATTCATGAGCGGCTATCGCTAATGCGGCAACAGATGTTCCCTGTCCAACTCCTTGAGATAGACGTAGTGTTTTTGAGCGCGGATCATAATGATCGCTCATTTCACCGCGAATACCTTCAATTTGCACGCCGTAAAGCCCCGCGCGCGTGATCAAGCGTTGCGCGGCTTCATAGCCACTGATTCGGCTGCGGGCAGGAACTTTGCTCCACTTGCGGTAGGCAGATTTGACATACCATGAAGTGAACATCACCAGCAAAATGCCGGGGAGCATATAGATCCAATAAGTGGGTGAGAAGTACATTTTATTCTCCTAAAACTCTATCTTTGTCACAATGCGTGACAGAATTCGCTATTGTTGTTTACGTAAAATGCAGAAAAAAGTTTTACTCTGCACTCAGCTTTTCGAGCAGTAGCTCTACAGCTTTGTCCAATTGTGGGTCGCGCTCGGCTTCAAAATCTTCGTCTGTTCTTTCCACTTCCACGTCAGGGGTGAGACCAACTTCATGGATGGTTCGTTCAGCGGGCGTAAGCCATTTTGCAACGGTTACACGCACAGCGCCTTGGTCGTTATTGAGCGGAACCCAATTTTGCACCGAACCTTTGCCAAAAGAGGTCATGCCGACCAACTCTCCACGCCCAAGGTCTTGAATGGCGCCAGCGACCACTTCTGAAGCAGAAGCGGAACCTTCGTTAATCAGCAGGATTATAGGTATATCTGTTGCCAATCCGCCTTTTGTTGCCAAATGCGTATCCAGCCGTCCATCGCCATATCGTTCATAAAGCACCACTTCATCTTCGGGCAAAAATTCAGAAGCAACTTCAATGGCTGTTGTGAGATAACCGCCGCCGTTATTTCGGAAGTCGACCACAAAACCCTCAGCGTCCTGGTCGATGAGATCTTCGAGCGTCGCCCTTAATTCGGACGTGGTATTTGCCCCAAAAGTGAAGATGTGAACATAACCAACGTTGCCTTCGAGCAACTCCCCTTCCACGCTGGGGATAGTGATATGAGCACGCGTCACTTCAAAGATCAGTGGTTCCATTTCCCCTTCGCGGTGAATGGTCAACTCAACCACTGTGCCTGCCGGACCCAAAACTTTTTTAATAACAAGGTCGCCGTCTATGCCGGTCATATCTTCACCGTCAATAGCAACCACAAGGTCTCCAGGTTTCAAGCCTGCTTCTTCTGCGGGAGAGCCGGGCATGGGGCTGACAATGGCAAGATAATCACCCGTTGAATCCACCCATGCACCAATACCATCGTATTCACCTTCCATACTGCTATTTGCCTGGGTGAATTCGTGTGGATCCATATAGGAAGTATGTTGATCCCCAAGTGAATCGAGCATCCCACGAATAGCTCCTTGCATCAGTTCAAGGTCATCTACAGGTTGATCTACATAATCCTCGTGGACAATTTGCCAAGATTCCCAGAAGGGGGCAAAGAGGGTATCAAGCTCATCTGGCGTGGCATCTGTCATTTCAGGAGCAGGCGTTGGTGCAGTTGGTGCAGAGAGAAAATCCGCAGGGACATTTTCCTTAACCAGGTAGCCGGCCGCAAATCCGCCTGAAAAGACAACAATAAGAAATACACCAGCAGCAAGACCAGTAAAGAGATAGCGAAGATTTTTATTCATAAATATAGCTCCAAATTTAGGTGTTCGTCACCTATTAGGATTGAGAATAGCATAGGGGGATTAAAAAACGATGAAAGTAATATATGAAGAATATATGCGTTATTCAGCTTCTTCTTCTGACCTTTCTTCTAATTCTTTGACCCGCTGACGCAGCTCATTAAGTTCAGAATTTTCGTTTTGAAAGGGTTGGCTAAGGTCTTTTCTTGATTTGCTGAGCCAATCAAATTTCATGCCGCGAGAGCCGCGTACCATGGCGAACATGAGCGCATTTGATAAGACAACAATGGCAATGATGAGAAGAATTACAAGATAGATATTCATTACTTTCTCCCATTGAGTAGCTCTGGTAGTTCCTTCCAGTTGTGAAGAACCGCATCTGCATCACCGGCCATGCCTTTATTACCCTTGAGAATGCTAAAAAGACCAAATTCTCGTGCGGCGCGGGTAGTTCTGTGGAAGTCGTCAATCATCACGCATGAGCTAGGATTATTTTCACCGGCCAAGTTGAGGGCGCGTTGGAATGCTTCAGGCTGAGGTTTGGCATGTGGAGCAACGGCGTAAATGTCGATAATTTTTTCAAAATACTCTCTTATTTTCAGGTGAGCGAGTACCCGTTCAGCATGGGCTGCATCTGCGCTGGTGAAGATGATCTTTCTCTGCGGAAGATGCTCAAGAAGGGCACGCAAGTTTGGATCAGGAGCGATATATTCATCCAATGGGAGTTGATGCACATAGGCATGATAATCCTTTTCGTCCACATCAAAATTGGCCTGGATACCGCGTAGGGTCGTTCCGTAATTCTGGAAATAGTCTTCACGAATGGATGGGACTTTATCTTCATCAAATCCGAGTTTTTCATGTAAATAAAGACTGATCCGTCCCCGAATAGCTTGCCATAAGCCGCTTTCACTTGGATAGAGGGTATCGTCGAGGTCAAAGAAAATAGTTGTGTAGGTCATAGGCTGGATTATACCTTTGGCTCAAGGTTCAAGAAGATGAGTTTGAAAGAAATAGAAATAACTTTTCTCAAAGTCGACTGTGTAATTGCTATTAAAGGTATGTTTGGCGCCTTCATAGAAAGCACAGTTGATCTCTTTGCCAAGAGAAGTAAGCGTCTGGCAAGTTTCTCGGCTATATTCGACCGGGATAACAGAATCGGCTGTACCGTGGTAGAGCTTAAGGGCAGAAGTGATATTGTAGTACGAATAATGAGGAGAGATCGCTGGGATAAGATGGGCTGGGGTGTTTATTTCTTCCGTGTAATTGATCATTTGCGCATTTTTGATGATGTCACCGGTCATCGGGGCGTATAGCACAGTGGCATCGATATTATTGCTCACAGTGACCACACGCAAAGCAATTTCACCGCCCATGCTATGTGCCCAGAGACCAATCTTTTCGGTCTTGGCCTTTTCAAGCTCACCAGTTTTGGCTATTGGCGCTTTGAGAATCGCGACCAGATTCAGAATATCAATGGCTGTACCTGATCGGTAGAGATCGTCACCTTTGCTTGACTCACCAAAATTACGCATATTGGGGTGAAAAACCAGATATCCCCTGCGAGCAAGAATATCTGCATCGTAGGTAGAATAGGGCATAAGCTGATAGTTGCTTGTATCATAATTGCCATGAATGGCGATGATAACAGGAAAAGGTCCTTCACCTTTCGGGATGTTCGCAAATCCGTAAATCGTCAATCCATCACTGGGATAGCGGATCTTGTAACGTGTAAAAGAACTGCTCTCGTCCAGTTTTGCAAGAATCTCGATCATGCCGCCGCCATAAGCACGCGCACGCATCGCTGGAATGGTATATTGTAAAAATGGGTCTGGCGTGCTGGTCGGGGTCTCTGTCGGGATAGATGTTGGGAAAGGACTTGGCGTATTCGTAGCTGCAAGTGGCTGAAACGCTGTTGGGGTTATAGAGATAATGGGAGATACTGTTTGTGTGGGTAGAGGAGATTCAATTGGAGCAGGAGCGCAGGCAATCAGAATTGACAAAATTAGAAACAAACAGCGTTTTATAAGAAATCTCATGAAAGATATTATAATATCCTCATGCCCATAAAAATTCTCTCCCCCGAACTTGCCTCCCAAATTGCCGCCGGTGAAGTGGTCGAAAGACCTGCTTCGGTGGTCAAGGAGTTGGTCGAAAATTCCCTCGATGCCGGCGCAACGACAGTTAGCGTGACCATCGAGGAAGCCGGTCGTCGTCTGATCGAAGTAGCGGATGATGGTCATGGCATTCCCTCTGCTGAAGTGCCGCTTGCGGTGGAACGCCATGCCACGAGCAAATTGCATTCTGCCGATGAACTTTTTCAGATCGGTACGCTTGGTTTTCGCGGCGAAGCGCTCGCATCCATTGGCTCGGTGGCGCGGCTTACGCTCACATCCCGCACAGAAGATGATGATGTGGCGACGCGGATGCTCGTGGAAGGTGGCATTTCCACTGCTCCTCAGCAAGTTGGGGCGCCGCGCGGCACCGTTGTCCGCGTCGAAAATCTTTTTTATAACGTCCCCGCTCGGCTTAAATTCCTGAAAAAGGATGTCACTGAGCGTCGTCGCATCGATGCTTTGCTCACCCGTTACGCGCTCGCTTATCCCGATGTGCGCTTTAAACTCATCCAAAATGGGCAGGCAAAATTGCAAACCAGCGGCAATGGCGATAGGCGTGCTATTCTCGCCACCCTTTACGGCGTGGATGTGGCGAAACAGTTGCTTGAAGTAAATGCCACTGAAGATAATATCCGTTTAACAGGATTTATCAGCCCCACTTCGCTGACTCGCTCAAATCGACGTGAGATCACTTTCTTTATCAATGGTCGCTGGGTGCAGGATATTGCGCTCTCGACCGCACTTATTCAGGCTTATCACACCCTGTTGATGGTGGGACGATATCCTCTGGCCGCCGTCTTTCTTGACCTTGAGCCTGCTGCCGTTGATGTAAACGTTCACCCGACAAAAGCAGAAGTCCGTTTCCAGGACCCCCAACGGATGTTCAGCTTTGTGCAACGTTCTGTCCGAAAAGCGATTCTTGCCTATACTCCCGTCCCCAAAATGGGCATTACTCCACCCGCGTTATGGACGGAGAGACCTTCCGCGCAAAGTGGAATTGACCCAGCGTGGAAGTTCTCGCAAGATGCAGGTAATCAGGTATTAGGCAATCAGGAAACAGGGAGTACTCCCGATTTCCAAATCCCTAATACCCAATCAGCAGATTCCGAATTACCTTCTATCAAGATGCCGCTTTTACGATTAGTGGGGCAAATCGGCTCCGTCTACATCATCGCTGAAGGCCCTGATGGACTTTATCTGATCGATCAACATGCGGCCCATGAACGTGTTCTCTTTGAGCGGCTGATGGCACAGCGTGAAGCAAATACCATTTCATCACAAAAATTATTGCAGGCAGAAGTTGTCCAACTCCCTCCTGCTCAAGCGACTTTGCTCGAAGATCAACTCGCTGTTTTGCAGAAATTTGGCTTTGAAATAGAGAATTTTGGTCCCAATGCTTTTCAGGTGCGCGCTATCCCGACCCTTTTCACTGGCGCTGATCCCGCCGCTGCCTTGCGCGTTTTGGTCGAAGATTTTGAAGGGGATGAAACACCCTTGCAAGAAAAGATCGAAGAACGAATCGCCGCTCGAGTTTGTAAGCGGATGGCTGTCAAGGGCGGGCAAACACTCTCCAGCGCCGAGCAAGAATCTCTCCTGCGCGATCTCGAAAATTGCGAATCGCCACGCACCTGCCCCCACGGGCGTCCGACGATGATCCATCTTTCTGTGGATATGCTCGAACGTCAATTTGGGCGCACTGGAGCGAGATAAAAAACTCACCACAAAGCCACGAAGAACTTAAAGTTTTTCTCCGTGTCTTTTGCGCCTTTGTGGCTAGTATAAGTAACTACTCAGGCATGTCTTTGCGAGGCAGCTTTATCGCCGAAGCAATCTCCCGAACAGCGTGAGAGACTGCCACGTCGCAAAAGCATGCTCCTCGCAGAGACATTTCTAGAGGATGCTGAATAGTCAAAAATAAAAATGAATAGAATTGAAACCGAACGCCTAATTCTTTCCGAATTTTCTGTAAACGATGCACCCTTTATTTTAGAAATGCTCAATGACCCTGGCTGGTTGCAATTCATTGGTGATAGGGGTATTAGAACGCTTGAAGATGCTAAAGACTATATCATAGAGAAATTACAGAAAAGCTTTGAAGAACAAAGTTTTGGGATGCTGCTTGTGAAACTAAAGGATAGTGAAATCCCGATCGGTACCTGTGGATTGCTGAAAAGAGATTATCTGGATGATATGGATATTGGTTTTGCCTTTTTGCCAGCATATAGAGGCAAAGGTTATGCCTTTGAAGCAGCTTCCGCAACGATCGAGTGGGGAAAGAAAATGCTTGGCGTAAAACGGGTCTTGGCTTTTACCGACATGAATAACAGGGCGTCAATTCAACTGATCAAAAAGTTGGGGATGCAATACGAGCGCAATTTCAAAATCCCGAATGATGATGACGACCTTGAGCTTTACGGACTTGATCTTTCTTGAGAAATGACACAGCAAAGCCTGCAAACTCCATCTGATAGATTCACTGACTCGCAAAAAAGAAGTATTATGAGTTTTCACACGAATCACGCCACGCTCAATGGTATGAAGATTGGAAAGATGGAAAACGAATAGCAAGTACTGATAACTAAGGAGTTTATCGTTGAATAATCATTGGTTTTTCTTCACCCTGGCTGCTATGTTCTTATGGGGAGTTTGGGGCTTTTTCTCAAAAATGGCAACCCAATTTTTACGTGATATGGATGCCGTTATCTACCATTCGATGGCTTCAGCCGTCATTGTCCTCGTCGCAGCATTTGTCATGCGTTTTCAACCTTCGGGCAAACCGATTGGTATTCTTTATGCCTTGCTTTCGGGAACATCAGCTGCGCTGGCAATTTTTTTCTTCTTCGCCGCCATCACCCGCGGACGGAGCGCAGTTGTTGTTTCTATGACGGCGCTTTATCCACTAGTCACATTGGCACTAAGCGCGCTTTTTTTACACGAAACATTCACGATCAAACAATTGCTCGGTGTTGGTTTGGCAATCGGAGCGATTCTACTCCTGTCATCATAAAAAAACGCTGTTGCTAAAAAGGGAAAAACATGCATCTCATCAAAATCGTAATTCTCATATTTATTTCACTTGAGTTAGCAAATGTTGCTGCGCTTTATTTTGCTCCCGGCTCCAAACTCGCAAATGCCGTTGGCATTTTTAAGGCTTGGGAAAGATCAAAGCAATACTCGGAAATTCATGATTTCATCAAATACCTGGTCAATTGGATAGCTGGTGCCAAATTGATCTTTCTTGGCTCATGTGTAAAAGATGTGCCTATCAATGGTAAGCTTTTGTTATGGAATTT